>JAJEEA010000433.1 GCA_022821235.1 Vicinamibacteria bacterium | reverse complement strand
AGTGGTCAGCCTCGGGCCGGTTCCGACCGGTCGGGACCCGGATCCGTCGAGTCCGCGAGCTCGTCGAGACGGGCCAGGAACGGCCGGCCCTCGTGCGGCAGGTATCCCTCGACGCGTTCGGTCGTCATGTCGTCGAAGAACCGATCGTAGACGGTCGCCCGCTCGTGCTCCAGCGGCGTCGGACAGTAGCAGACCTCGCTCCATTCGACGACACCCGCGTTGGTGACGACCGCACGCTCCATCGATGCCACGATCTCCTCTCCGTCCGGCCGCTGCCGCGCGATGGTGCCGTCGCGAAGCAGTCGCCTGAACTCGGCGGCCGTGCCCTCGCGAAACCTCCCGCGGACCCGGTAGTGCATGGCTCCTCCTGCTTTCCGAACTCACCACCGACTCTAGCACCAGCCGGCGGCGGTTCGCGACGCCCGGTGGCCCCTTGGCTGCACCCGTCACGTGCGCACCGGCCGACTCGGCAGGCTATACAATGGCGTCATGATCCTCCGTTCGAGCCTCCCCGCCCTCGCGCTGGCCGGCTGGGCCGCCGCGTGCGGCGCGCCGGGCGGCGACGGGGCCGGCGACGACTACCTGTCGCCGAACCTGCGCGCCGCCGTCGAGCAGCTCAAGGCCGACGTCGCGGCGAGCCCGACCGACGAGACGACCATCGCCGAACGCGCGCGCATCCTCGACGAGTGGGTCGACGCCTACGCCCTCGGCGGCGGCGAGGTCGGCCTGGAGGGCCCGCGCGTGCGGCTGCAGTCGACCTTGCCCCCCACCGGGCAGGCGGCCCTCGCCCAGGGCGCCATCGTCGACCGGCTCGTCCGCCAGTTCACCCTGCACGACGAGCCCGGCGCCCTCGGCGAGCTCGCGGCCGAGTCGCTCGGGCCGTTCGAGGCACGCAGCCACCAGACCATCCGCCAGACGTGGACGGCGGGGACGCGCGCGGTCGAGGCCGGCGGCGGCTTCTGGGTGGCCCGGCACTTCAACATGAACTACGGCCTCTTCCAGACCGACGACCCCGCCGGCGAGGGGTACGTGACCATCGCGACCAGCGACGGCGACGCGCGGTTCGAGCCCGACGTGTACATGGCGCGCGGCCCCCACGGCGGGTTCCGGGCGCCGGAGCCCGCTCTCGTCTTCCGCCTCGCCTCGGGCCGGCTCGACCCCGGCGAGACGGTCACCGTCACCTACGGCGACACCGGCGGCGGCGGGCCGGGGCTGCTGCTGACCGGCACGTCGAGCGCGCGCATGCCCCTGCCCCTCTACGTCGACCTCGACGCGTCCGGCGAGTGGCGGCCGCTGCCCATCCTGCCCTTCGTCGTCAGCGGGACGCGGGTGGCCGGGGTGCACGGCTTCGCCCCGAGCATCGTCGAGCCGGGCGAGCCGTTCGAGCTGTCGGTGCGGGCCGAGGACGCGTTCTTCAACCGCGCCACCGGCGACATCCCTGCCTTCGAGGTCCTGGTCGACGGCGAGGTGCGCGCCACCACCCCGGCCGGGTCCGAGGCCATCACCCTCGTGCCGCTGACGCTGGACGAGCCGGGACCGCACTGGATCACCCTCCGCTCGGAGGACCGCGAGATCACCGGCGACGCCAACCCGATCCTCGTCGTAGAGGACCCCGAGCGGCGTATCTTCTGGGGCGACACCCACGGCCACTCCGGGTACGCCGAGGGCATCGGCACCATCGACTTCTTCATGACGTTCGCGCGCGACGACGCCCGGCTCGACTTCGTCACCCACTCCGAGCACGACGTCTGGCTCGACGACGCCGAGTGGGAGCTGTCCAAGAGAGCCGTCGAGGCGTTCGACGACCCCGGCCGGTTCATCCCCTATCTCGGCTGGGAGTGGACCCGGCCGGCCCGGTTCGGCGGCCACCACAACGTGCTCTACCGCGACACCACCGACCGCACGCCGGTATCCGCCGTCGAGTACCCCACCCTGTCCGAGCTCTACCAGGGGCTGCACGCGCGCTACGACCCCGACGACGTCCTCGTCATCCCTCACGCCCACAACCCCGGCGACTACCGCCAGTCGGACCCGCAGCTCGAGCCGCTCATCGAGATGATGTCGATGCACGGCACCTTCAACTGGTTCGTCCGGCAGTACCTGTCGCACGGTCACCGGGTGGGCCTCATCGCCGCGTCCGACGACCACCTGTCGCACCCCGGCTATTCCGCCCCGAACCGCGACTCGCTGGCCCAGCGCGGCGGTCTCGGCGCGGTGATGGCCCCCGAGCGCTCGCGCGACGCCATCTTCGACGCCATGAAGCAGCGGCGCACGTATGCGACGACCGGCGACCGCATCATCCTCGACATGAGCGTCAACGGCACCGCAATGGGGCAGGAGGCCGAGTACGCCGAGGTCCGGGAGGTCGAGGGCCGGGTCGTCGGCACCGCGCCCATCCGGTCGGTCGAGCTGCTGAAGAACGACGACGTCATCTGGAGCGAGGAGTACGCGGTAGGGCGCGGCCGCCCCGCAGACACCGAGCAATGGCTGCTCTCGTTCTCGTCCGGCGAGACCCCCGTCCACCCCGGCGACGCCCCGCGCGGCTGGCGCCACTGGCGCGGCGAGGTGCGGGTGACCGGAGCCAACGTCGTCGCCGTCGCCGCCACCGACTTCGTCAACCCGACCACCCAGTCTCTCGAGCGGACCGGCAACGGCGCGCGTTTCGCCACCCACACCCGAGGCGACAGCAGCTCGCTGCGGCTCACCCTGTCGGGCATCCGCCCCAGCGTGGCCGTCACCGTCACCCTGGAGGAGACCACCGAGACGGGCTCGGCGCCGCCCTTCTACCGGCCGCGCGCGGTCATCCCCGCCAGCCGGGTGCGGATGACCCTGAACGCCGGCGGCATCGAGCGGGCGATGCCCATCGACGACTACCCCGACGACCGCATCACCCTGCGCCGCCTCATCCGAAACGGCCCCCGCGACGTCAGCTTCGACTACACCGACGAGGACACCCCGCGGCAGGGCGACTACTACTACGTGCGGGTGCGGCAGGTGAACGACGCCATGGCGTGGTCGAGCCCCGTCTGGGTGGGGGGCTACCCGTCGCGGTAGGCGGCGCGGTGTAGTAGGCTCGGATCGTGACGAATGCCGACCGCCTGACCGTCATCGGCATCGGCGCCACCGTCGTGCTGGCCATCATCGGCGGCTCCTGTTCGACGAACGCCCGGATCGATGACCTCCGCACCGACATGAACGCCCGCTTCGCCGACGTGAACGCCCGGATCGATGATCTCAACGCCGAGGTTCGAGCCGAGCACGCGGAAACCCGCACCGATATCCGCCGCATCGACGATCGCCTGCGCGTGGTCGAACTCGCCGTGGAATCCGATCAGCCCACCCAGTAGTCGAGCCCGCACGCGACCTGCCGGTGCCGTCGGGAGCGTCCGGCGCACCACCGACCGGCCTACGGCGCCACGCGGGCGCAGTACTGCTGCAACTGCTCCAGCCCGCGCTGCATCCCCACGAGCGACAGGCGTTCCCGCCTCATCTCCATGTAGGCCGCGTCCCGACAGAGCGCAGGGGACGGCCACGATGTCGTCATGCGGGACGGAGGCCCCAGATACAGGACGGCGTCGAACTGCTCCTCGGCGGGCAACGAGCGCCACTGGTCGCGGGGAATCGGCACGATGCGGCCGTCCCGGATCGTCGCGCGGGGCGCCTCCGTCGGGGAGAACGCGGTGAAGTCCGCCGCCCCGAGCACGGTGCCGCGCACCGGCGCGAGGCCGGGGGCCCGCCATGACGCCACGTCCGGCTGCAGCCGCTGCAGGTCGCCCCCCACCGTCGGCCAGACGGTGAACACGCGAGTGTCGCCCTCGCGCTCGAGCTGCTGGACGAGCGTGTGCAGGTTCGGGTCGTCGACGAGCTCGTAGTTGGAGAACAGGTTCCGCCGCTGCAGGTGCATGGAGCCGTAGAGGATGAGGGCGCGCCTTCCCTTCTCGATCACCTCGCGGCGAATCAACGACGCCGGGTAGGTGTCCCGAAGCTCGAGCAACTCTGTTGATCCGCCCGGGTCTCGACCGCGTCCCAGTCGATCGGGGGGTCGCCGAGCAGGACCCGGAGCCGGCCCTCGGGAGGAAGCGCCGCGTTGACCTCCCGCACCGCCCGGAAGAACGCCTCCGTGATCGGCCGGTCGTTGCCCTGTCCGGGCTGCGTGGTGTTCCACCAGACCCGGCGCAGCTCGGCGTCGGACACGTCGTCGCCGTCGACGAAGCGGTCCATCACGTCCTGATACAGCGCGTTCCCCCACTCCACGACGATGTCGTCGACGGCCGCCGGGAATCGCGGATCGCGAACCAGCGCGAGCCGAAACTCGTGGGCCTGCTCGTTCCCGTGCGGGTCGCCGACTGCGACGATGGCGTGACGCTCGAAAGCAGCGAGGACGGCCGCGATCGGTTCGAACGGCGAAGCCGGCCGCGGCGCGTTCTGTCCGGCGGCGACCCCGCCGGCGCCGAGCGTCACGAGAAGCGACAACGCCAACCAGTCGTGTGTGCACACGGGTGGTTGCGCCCATACAGCTCCTTCCAATCGTGAGACCCAAATCCGCGACGGCGACCCCTCGACTCGCCACGCGACTGGACACCGGGCGCTCCAACCGCCAGTCTCCCCGGACGTGGAGGAAGGTGGTGGAGGAGACCGGCCAACCGAGCCGTCTCGCTTCCGGCCGTCAGGTCACTTGGACGTGGACGGGGCCGGCGGTGTTCACGTGGCCACCGCCGGCACTCCTCCACGGGTCGATCGAGAGCCTGTCGAAGCGTAGATTTTCTCCATGGATCGAAAATTCTCGCAAGATTTTTCACATGGATATGAAAATGCTAGCATCGCCTCGATAGCGGCACTGCTCCAGCGCTATCTGGTCGACCGGATCCGGACCGACCTGGAACGGAAGATGGTGTTCGTGTCCGGCCCGCGGCAGGTGGGCAAGACCACCCTGGCGCGCGGCCTGCTCCCCGACCCCGAGGGCTACCTGAGCTGGGATATTCCCGACCACCGGGACGCCATCCTGCGCGGCCGCCTGCCGGACGCGTCGATGCTCGCCTTCGACGAGCTGCACAAGTTCCGCGGATGGCGCGGCTTCCTCAAGGGCCTCTACGACCGGCGGGACGGGACCCGCATCCTCGTCACCGGCAGCGGCCGGCTCGACTACTACCGCTACGGCGGCGACTCCCTGCAGGGGGCGCTACCACCTGCTGCGCCTGCACCCGCTGTCGGTCGCGGAGCTCGGCGTCGACGACGCCGCCGGGCTGCGCCGGCTCCTCGACCTCGGCGGCTTCCCCGAGCCCTGGATGGGAGACTCGCTGGAAGCGGCCCGGCGCTGGTCGCGCGAGTACCGGATGCGGCTGGTCGAGGAGGAGATCCGCGACCCCGAGGGGGTCGCCGACGTCAGCGCGATCGAGCTGCTCGCGGTCCGGCTGACCGACCTCGTGGGATCGCCGCTGTCGGTGAACGCGCTGCGCGAGGACCTGCAGGTCAGCCACGGCGCGGTCAGCCGCTGGCTGGAGATCCTCGAGCGGCTCTACGCCATCGTCCGCGTCAAGCCGTTCGGCGCGCCGCCGCTGCGCGCCGTCAAGAAGGCGCAGAAGCACTACCACTACGACTGGATCCAGGTGCGCGACCGCGCCGCCCGCTTCGAGAACCTGGTTGCTATGCACCTGCTGAAGTGGGTGCACCACGAGCAGGACGTCCGCGGGCGCGACCTCGACCTGCGGTACTTCCGGGACGTCGACGGCCGCGAGGTCGACTTCGTGGTGACCGACCGCGAGATCCCGGTCCACCTGATCGAGGTGAAGTGGAGCGACCGCCCGGTGGACAAGGCGCTGCGGTACCTGCACGCCCGCTTCCCGGACGCCGCGGCGACCCAGATCAGCGCTGCCGGAACCGACGACTACCGGACCCCGGACGGGATCCGCGTGCAGCCGGCGATTCCTTTCCTCCGGGGGCTCGTATAGCGTCCGCTCCCGAGCACCAGTCGGGAGCCGCGGATGCGCCAAGGCGATCGACGCACCGTGAGAATCAGGGCGCTGCCCTCGCGCCCCGATACGGGCCGACGACCGTATCCGGCCTCTACTCGCCGACCCTGTTCGTCATGTTACGCTGGTGCGATGGACTTGATCGTTGCGCATGCGTTGCCCGCCGCTCCCCTCGACGCGCTGCGCGAACTGGCTCGCGGCGAGGTCGAGCTCGAACGGTTGTGTCGCGACCGAATTGCGTCGGCCCGAGCGGCAGGGGCCACCTGGGAACAGATCGGCACAGCGCTCGGCATGACCCGACAGGCCGCGCGGGAGTTTTTCACCCGCGACGCCCGCACCGCGATCGCCGACAACGCCGACACGCACGAGCCGCCGCTAGGCGAAACCGAGGCCATCGACCTGGCGGTAGAAGAGGTACGGGCCTTTCGACGGCAGCACGTCGGGCGTTGAGATGCCGGCGTGAGAGTCGTCATCGACGCCAACGTATTCGTATCGGCGGCCATTCGGCAAGGACCGTCACGCCGCATCGTAGACGCATGGCTGGAACGCGATTCCTTCGAGGTGATAGCGTGTCCCAGGCTGCTGGCGGAGGTTCGGGGCGTCCTGACAGAACGTCCGCGGCTGCGCCGCTGGATCGAGCTTCCGGTTGCAGGGTTGTTCGTCGACCGGCTTGCCGCCACCCTGGAACTGGTGGCGGATCCCGGCGAGGTTGCACTTCACACCCGTGATCCGGGTGATGACTACCTGATCACGCTTGCCCGTGTTCATCGAGCCGCGTACATCGTCTCTGGCGACCGCGACCTGATCGAGTGGAGACCGCAACGCCCACCAGTTCTCCCACCCGCCGCGTTCGCGGATCTCATCCTGTGACCTTCGGGTTTCGGTCTCCGGAAGTCGACGTCCGAATCGAACCGCAGCGTACCCCAGCCGACCCGTAGACCGAAAGCGACGCCAGCCGGTCGCCATCGTGGCGGCGGCACGCGTTGAGGAGATCCGCCAACGAGGCATCGTACTCGGCGTGCATGTCGCGATCGCAGGTGGTCCCCGCCTCGATTGCGCGGGCTCCTGAACCCAGACCACGCGGAAGGACGCCAGAGGCGCCACATGTCGCCGGCTCGCCGCTCGAACGAGCTCAACTCCCCGCGCGGCGGGGTCGATTCCGCCGTCGCGCCGGTCGCTGGCCTTCCACCGGCCACAGATCCTGACGCTGTGTCAGATTCTGACAGCACGTGCGCTATCATCCGTTCGCCAAGGCCGTCGACCGTCGCGTCCGAGCAACCATCGGCATCCCGCCCTCGCTCGCGACGTGAATGCGGTGCCCGTTTGCTTGACTGGATGCTGACATGACCCCAAGGCAGAGGACCCCGCTCCCGAGCGGCCTCCCGAAACGGTTCCTGGATGGCCAGCCCGGGTTCCAGCGACTGCGCAAGTTTCTGGAGATTCCCAACGTCAAGGCCGTGGAGGCCGTGTTCGACGCCGTCAAGGACGCCGTTCCGCGCGTGCCCGGGAAGCCCCGCGGGGCAGAACGACGCCGCATGGCGATCACGGCGTACTACGAGAATCCGGAGTCGCGTCGCGAGCTCTGGCGGCAGGCGCTGGCCCCCGCGCCCCCGGCCGCGTCGCGCGGCCAGCCGCTGCCGTCACTCGAGTTCATCGCCCTGCAGCGCCATGACGCCGAGTTTCGTGAAAGGGAAGTCGACATCGCCCGCGTCGAGGCTGCGCTTCGCGACTTTCCTGATGTCGTTGACTCTGTCGCCGACGCACCGGACTGGCAGCGCCCGGCGCTGGCGGCATGGCCCGCGCTGCAACACGACATCGCCGAGTGGGATGATCTGCCGGACGAGCGCCGTGAGCCGACGTTGCTCGCCGTGTTCGCGGTGGCCACCATCCTCGATGACCTCCGACTCCTGCAATGGGCTGCACACCGCGCGGGTGCCTTCGCTGACCAGTTCGCCACGCTGCTGAACGACCAACGCGACTCGCAGAACGAAGACGAGGCCACGCGAACCGCAGAAGAAGACACACTTCGCCAGTGGCGCGAAACCTGCGAGGCCGCAGCCGCAGCGGCACGTACGCTCGGCGCGGATCCGCTTCAGCCCGAGCTGTTCCCCGAGCACATGAACGAACTGTCACGGCACGTGGGCATCCTGACCGACCTCCGCGAGGCGGTCACCGAGGCGCTCGCTCAAGCCGCACCCGAGAAGCTCCTGCAGCGTGCCCACGACATCGTGGCGGCGCTCGCCCAAGGCGTCGACTCGCCGATCGCGCGGTGGACCGACCAGATCGCCGCGCAATGGCGGTCGGCGTACCCGTCGTACCCGCCGCCGGTCGATTTCGACGTGGGGCTTCTTCAGGTGGACGTAGACCGCCTCGAAGCCGAGCTTCCGGAGTCCCTCGCCGTATTGAGGACGGCAACGCACCGCCGCGCCGATGTCCAGCGCCGACTCGACGAAGCGAGGCAGCGCGCGGAGCAAGAGGACGACCCGCTGGATCTCGACGAGGCGCAGGTTCAGGAGGCGAAGCTCCAGCAACTGCTCGGTAGCGCGGCCGAGGAGATTCTGCGGGCGCGCGATCGCGTCTTCCAGGCAGTCGCGCCAGCCGATCAGGTCTTCGACCCGCGGCGTCCCTTCGACGAAGACCGCACGACCCCTGAACCACGAGAGGTCCCGGAGCCCGGCCCGAAACCGACCGCCGAGGCGACCGACGCCGACGAAGCCGACACCGACGGGAGCCAGACTGTCGGCGCCGACGAACCCGAGACCACCGAACCCGACCAGGACGACACAACCGAACCCGACCAGGACGACGCGACCGACGGCGACCAGCACGACGCGACCAGCGGCGACCAGCACGACACCACCGAACCCGACCAGGACGACACGACCGACGGCAACCAGCACGACACCACCGAACCCGGCCAGGACGACACGACCCAACCCGACGAGAATGCGGTCCGAGCCCCCGAACCACTCTTGACAGCCTCCTCCGATCCACCGCCGCTCGCCCACCGCCGAGAAACTCCAGCGGCTGAAGGTCTGTGGCGCGCGCTCCGCGCCGGCCGCCCCGGCATCGCCTACCACATCGCCCGACTGTGCTCCGAGCACGGGCACGCCGCCGTCCCGCCGATGCTGGCCGACCTGCTCGCCGCAGCCATGCTGGCGCCGCACGTCCACTCGCCCGACAGCGAAGCGCTGCGACACATCCGCCCCATCCTCGAGCGCATAGACCCCACCGCGTTGTTGCGCGACGAGCGGCGCCAACCGGAACGAGACGCCCTCAGCCTGCTGCTGTTCAGCGCCACCCTGCGGCCGGCGCTCTTCGCGCCGACCACCGGCGCCCCGTCACTGCTCCGCGCGGTGAGCCTCTCCGACGGCTTGAAACCCGTGTACGACATCGCCACCCGCGTCGCCGAACACGCCGACCGCCTGTTGGGCGTCAGAATCCACGCCTCCATGTTCCGGTCGAGCCAGACCGGCACTTGGCAGCAGCAATTCGATGCGCTCAAGGCGCGCGTTCGCGCATGGCGCGCCGGCGCCGATTCCAAGCGCAACATCTACGGCCGGGCGACCAAAGTGTGGCGCGACCTGTTCGCCCGCGACGGCCTGCTCGCGAAGCTGGTGAGGCTCGTCTCTGATTCCGACAACTCCCTCCGGCCCGACGTCGAGGCGATTTACAGGGAGATCAGCGACCAGAAGACATTCAGCCAGATCGTCCAACGCGCCGATCGAAGGGGCCCCAAGCCCAATCCGATCGTGGGCCGCGCACTCAAACAGATCTGGAACGACGTTCAGCCCGCCGTCGAGTACTCACGCGAGTGGCTGCACTTGATGGACACGCGGCCCGAAACGGCCGGGTTCGTCAGGCAGCAGGTCGATGCGCTCCGCCAGGAGGTGGAGCGAACCGCCCCCGGAGCCATCGCGGCCCTTCCGGACGTCGGCCCTGCGTCGGACTCCACGTCGTTCGCGGCCGCGCTCAGGTCCGCGCGACGGGCGCTCGACGGCCTGCTTCAACTCTTCGACGGGGGCGATTCCGCAATCACGGAATCCGCCATCGCTCCCGCCATCGTTCTCTCCCGCGACCTGCTGTACATCACCGACCTGAAGATCGACACCGACCGCAACGCCGTCTCCACGGACGTGGCCGAATTGCTCGATAGCCTGCAGAACACGGAGGCTCACGCGAACGATATGCGTGCCGCCTTCGCCGCCAGGCTCGAACGGGATGATCTCGTCGGCGCGCGTCTCGCTCTCGATTTCATCGAGGGCGAAGAAGACCTCGATGCGTGCACCGCGTCGCTCGGCGAGCGCATCGACGACCGTCGCCGGGCTCTGCGCGCCGAGCTGCAGAGCACTCAGAAGCGCCTCGAGAGCGCCTTCTGTCGCGGCCAGCTTCCAGCCGACGACCGCGACGGAATGGCGGCGAAGCTCACGGCCCTGCGCCAGGCGGCCCAGCCTTCATCCCAGACGCCCATCTCCCTGCACGACGTGAAGATCCTGACCGGATCTTCAGAGCGACTGCTCGAAGTCGACAACGCCATTGAAGCCGCCGGCCACAACAGCATCGAGACCGTCAGAAGGCGTTTGCGGAACGTGCCCGACGACCGAATGGACGAGGCGGCCAAGGCCGTGGTCGAACACACGATTGGGCAAGGGTACGTCCAGACGGCCCACGAGCAGATCAATCGTCTCGAGCGGGGAGAGTCAGTCGAGCCGCCGCCCCCCGAGGACCCCGAGGACCCGTTCTCCGCATTCACCCTGGCCCTGGGAACCATCGAGACAGCCCGCGAGACCACGGACCCTCAGACCATCCTCCGCGGCGCCCGGTCCCGCGATCGCGTCGCGGCGGTACCATTCGACGAGTTGAAGGAAGAAGACGCGCAATCGGCGGCGGGCCTGCTCGACGCGTGGTATCAGATGGCGCGGAAGCGTTCGCTCGACACCACGCGGCTCCGGGATCTACTCAGGAGCCTCGGATTCAGCGTACGCGTCATTCCTCAACGATCCGGCTCGCAGGCCACGGTCACCACCGAGCCGATCGACGACCGCGCCGTCTGCCCCTCGCGACAGTTCGGATCCGAGGCGAACGGACGGTATCGAGTGCTTCTCAACTGGGACGCGTCAGCGACAGACTCCATCTTCAGATCCATAAGGAACGAGAGCCGCGACCCCACGATCGTGCTGCACTTCAGGTGTCTGGGCGCCCAACGGGAGGAGATACGCAAGCGCGCAACCCGCGAACACCGTCTGTTCCTCGTCGTCGACGAGTCCCTGGTTCTCTTCCTCGCCGGCCGTCCGCTGAATCGGCTGTCCGCCCTGTTTCGCTGCACGCTGCCGTACAGCGCCGCCCAACCGTACGCCACCACCCCCAGTCTCGTACCGCAGGAGCTGTTCTACGGTCGGCGGCGCGAGCGCGACACCATCATGGATCAGTTCGGCGCCTGCTTCATCTACGGCGGACGGCAGCTCGGCAAGACCGCGTTGCTCCGGCAGGTCGAGAAGGACTTCGGAAGCGACGACCGCGTAGCCAAGTGGATCGACCTCAAGGTCAACGATATCGACCGGGCGCCCGACCTCTGGCGTGTGATTCAGCACGCCCTTCGCCCGTCGCGGGTGGTGCGCCGCGACCACGAAATCGATCCGGAGAGCCCAAGGCAGGTCGACTCGCTTCTCCGTCAGATTCGGGAATGGCTGGACGGCCGCGACGCCGCCCGTCGGCTGCTCCTGCTTCTCGACGAGGCCGACCGCTTCCTGTTGGTGGACGCCGAGAACGACTTCAGAGTGTCGGCCCGACTCAAGGGGCTGATGGACGAAACGAACCGCCGGTTCAAGGTCGTCTTCGCGGGCCTGCACAACGTCCTGCGCACGACCCGCCACGCAAACCACCCCCTCGCGCACCTGGGCGAACCGATCTGCGTGGGAGCGATGACGTCGAACGGAGAGTGGAAGGAGGCGCAGGCCCTGGTGAGGGAGCCTCTGCAGGCGGTCGGGTGCAGGTTCGGGAGGGACGACCTCAGCACCCGCATTCTGGCACACACCAACTACTATCCGTCGCTGATACAGCTCTACGGCGCGGAGCTCACGCGCAGGCTTCGCGACTCGGACAGGGCCTTTCCCTACGCCGTCGACGATGACGCCATCGATGATGCGTACGGCAGTCGGGAACTCCGCGACGCCATTCGCGAGCGCTTCCTGCTTACGCTGCAACTGGATCAGCGCTACGAGGTCATCTGCTACGCCCTCGCCCACGAACTGAGGGAGGGTGCCGATCTCGACCAGGGTCTGACGCGCGACCGGATTCTCGAGGCGGCGCAGTTCTGGTGGTCGGACGGCTTTCAGTTGCGGGATCCGGAATTCGACATGCTGCTCCAGGAGCTGGAGGGACTCGGCGTCTTGCGGGCGATCGAGCCGGACCGGTGCCGGTACACGCTCCGGAACCCGAACATCCTGCTGCTGCTCGGGAAACAGACGGACTTCGAGAATGCGCTGGCTCGCGAACGAACACCGGAACCGCCATACGCGCCGGCATCGTTCCGGGCGCGCTACCCGAAAGACTCGCATAGCGCGAGGCGCGGTCCACTCACCCGGCAGCAGGAATCCAAGCTCCACCGCGGAGGCGTGGGCGTGATCTGCGGTTGCCCCGCGGCCGGACTCGACGACGTGCAGGAGTTCCTGTCCCAGCGGATCGGACGCGACGAGTTCTCCCGGATTCCACCCGCTGCGAACGCCGCCGAATTCGAACGGCAACTCGGGAAGCTGCGGTCCGTGCGCAACAGCGTGACAGTGCGACTCATCCCGCCGAACCTGCAGTGGGACGCCGCGTGGGTCCGAGCCGCAACGCGCGTTGTCGAAAGAAAGGCGCAAGGCAAGCGCCTGTGGAACCGGGTTGCGTTCATCGCCACGCCGGACCAGCTCTGGCGACTGTTGACGGACGCCGCAGCCGCAGAATCGGACATGGACGGCGTGGACTGGTTTCCGCTCGGTCCGTGCGATCTGACGTTCCTGCAGCGCTGGCTGGATGACATCAACGCCACGGCGGACAAAAGCGAGGCAGAGAACTTCCTTCGGATTTCCGGCGGCTGGCCGGTGGAACTCGACCGGTTCGGCGCGAAGAGAGCCGGCAAGAGATGGCAGACGCGGATCGATGAGCTGCGGCGCGAAGTCGAGAAGAACGCCGCGAAGCGCCTGCGGGACGAATTCGGGTTGACAGCCCAGGCGGAAACCGTGTTGCGGGGGCTGGCCGGCGCGGATGACCCGTTCGACGACGAGAGCATCGAGCTGGTGGCGGGCGAGATCGGCGTGGATCCCGGGTTGGTGCGGCTTCGGGTCGACTGGGGCGAGCGCCTGGGATTGCTCTCTTCCGCAGGAGACGCCTCTTGGCGCTTCAATTCACTGGTGAAGCGTCTGATCGAGGCGACGCCGGGTCGATGAACCTCTGGCCCCTCCCCGGCCCGGCCCGGTTCGTTCAGCGCGCCGAACACGCGTTGCGCGATGGCGCGAGCGTGGTGGTGCGGTTCCCCGTGGAAACGCCGGGCGGTTTCGGGGAGCACGTCCGGTCGCGGCTCCAGGAATCGTGGCGCTGCACCGTGTTCCGCCCCGAGCCGGCGATTCCGCCGTTCCGGAGTATTCGCGAACGCTTCGTGCCGAACCTGCCCAACGAGTGGAATCCGACGCTCCTCGACCTGTGCGAGCACGAGGACTTCCAAGGACGCCTCATCTGGCTCGACGGTGTAGGACGCATGGACGGTGACGACTGCTCTGCCTGGAGGAAGTTCCTCGCTGACTACGCACAGGCCTCCCGGAACGTGCCCGAGTTCCAGCGGACCGTGTTCGTCGCGGTTCTCGATGGCGCGCCCCCGGTTGATCCCCCGCCGGAGGACGTCACCTTGAAGTGCTTCGATTGGCGTGACGCCGTCGACGAGACGGACCTGCTCCTGGCGGCGCACGAGCGGTTGCACAGCCGCGACACCGGCAGCGTGATGCGTTCGCTGCTCGCCACGACCGTGGCGCGCGTAGCCAGTTGGGACCCGGACGTGGGGGCGCGATTGCTCGACGAGGACGACGACACGATTCTCGATCCCCGCCCCCTGCTGCAGTCGGTCGCGAGAGAGAAGGGGTGGAGGTCCGACACCACCGCCTGTTGGGAGCTCGGCACGGCGTCGGGAAACGGCGTGCCGCACGCCGCCCTCGCATCGCTCGAAGACCCGCCGAGGGACCTTCGACGCCGTCTCTGGAGCGCGCAGGCATCGGTGCTGCTGCCGTCAATCGCCGGCTGGCGGTGGAATCTGTTGATCGAGCACCGAACGCTGCTCGCGGAACACCTGGAGCGAGAGGGCGATCCGACGGACCCGTTGGACCTCGACGTCGGCGAACTCACGGGCATGGTACAGCGCCCGGGTTTCGACCCGGAGGTTCGCCGGGATGTGCGGCGGATGCACCGCTGGAGAAACGAACTCGCTCACCTCCGCCCCTTGCCCGCGAGCGCCGCACGATTGCTGGCCGCCCGTTAAGGGCCCGCGCAGAAACAACTTCATCCAGGTGCCGCAATCATGCCGTAATGGGATCGCTCTGAAACGACGCTGCGCGGCACCGACAGGACGGAAGTGCAACTCTGCTACGACATCGGTCGCAACGCAAAGACCGGAGCTTATTTTTTGCGCCGACCCTTAGCGCCACCCCGGGCGGCTCGTGCGGCCCGCTCCCTGCGGAGCGCAAGTGCGGCCATCCTGCGCGGGAGATCGAGGAAAGACCGGCGCGACCGGCCTCCCCCGGCCACCCGCACCGCTCGGGGCAGCGGCCCCCGCGACCTCCACGCTCGTGGCCAAGCCGCCGCCTGGAGGCCGGACCGCATCACCGCGCCGGCACGCCCGTCCACTTCCGATCCGACCGCGCGCTCTCGAGCAGCGCCTCGATGAACAGCATGCCGCGCAGGCCGTCGTCGACGGTCGGGAAGTCGAGGGCCAGGGGGTCCGGCTTCACGCCGGCGAGGCGGGCGCGGATGGTATCGGCGGCGTTGCGGTAGACGTTGGCGAAGGCACCGAGGAACGCCTCGGGGTGCCCCGCCGGCAGATGGGTGGCCCGCGCCGCGGCGGGGCTCTTCTCGGCGACGTAGCCCTGGCCGCGGCTCCAGATCTCGACCGGCCCGTCGTTCGACCGGACCCTGAGGGCGTTGGGGTCCTCCTGGCGCCACTCCAGGCCCTTGTCCTCGCCGTAGACCCGGAGGGTGAGGGCGTTCTCCTCCCCCACCGACACCTGGCTGGCGTGCAGCACTCCCCGCACCCCCTTCTGGAAGCGCACCAGGACGTTGCCGTCGTCGTCCAGCCGGCGCCCCCGGACGAAGGTGGTCAGGTCGGCGCACAGCTCCACGATGCGGAGGCCCGTGACGTACTCGGCCAGGTTCTCGGCGTGGGTGCCGATGTCGCCCATGCAGCCGGCGCCCCCGCTGCGCCGGGGATCGGTGCGCCACTCGGCCTGCTTCATGCCGGTCCGCTCAAGGCGGGTGGCGAGCCAGCCCTGCGGGTACTCGACGACCACCTTGCGCAGGCGGCCGAGGTCGCCCGCACGCACGAGGTCGCGGGCCAGCTTCACCATGGGGTAGCCGGTGTAGTTGTGGGTGAGGGCGAAGACGCGGCGGCTCTTGCGGACGATCTCGCGCAGCTCGCGCGCCTCGTCCACCGTGAACGTCATCGGCTTGTCGCAGACGACGTGGAACCCGGCCTCGAGGAACGCCTTGGCGACGGGGAAATGAACGTGGTTCGGGGTGACGACGGACACGAAGTCGATGCGGTCGCCGTCCGGAAGCGCGCGCTCGGCGTCGACCATGGCGGCGTAGGAGGCGTAGGCGCGGTCGGGGTCCAGCCCCAGCTCGGCCCCCTTCTGCCGCGACCGGGCGGCGTCGGACGCGAACGCCCCCGCCACCAGCTCCACGTCCCCGTCGATACACGCGGCCCGGCGGTGGACATCGCCGATGAACGCCCCGGGGCCTCCCCCCACCATGCCCATGCGCAGCCGTCGTTTGCCCGCCATGTCTGCACCACTCATTCGGTCTCACCCATCGCCTGACGGGTCTGCGCCAACAAGCCGCTGACGATTTTCTGCACGTCGGCGCCCCCACAATACTCGACTACGGCCGCTTCAAGCCGCTCGTCGTTCTCGCACGTGACCGGATGAATGGCCTCGCCCCATTCCGGAATCAGTAGAGCGGGATACTGGGTGACCGGTTGCCTTACTCGAAACAGGCGCACCTCGTAGTTGTTCAGCGTCGGGACATAGGCGCAGAAAGCGACGGTCGTTTCCGCACGGCCAAGTCCTCCCTCGACCTCGGTACTCCCTCTAATCAGTCCATCGGTGGCCTCGTTCAACATATCCGCCTGCCTGTTGAGAATCAGGACAGGCGTACGGATCTTCGACGCTTCATCCTTCAGCTTGAGCCATGGGTTGGGTGCCGCCATGCAGACATCCCCTCTCTATCGACATCGACAAGTCGAGAAACAGCAGCAACGCCCCCTACTCCTCGAACGCGGCGTCGAACGCCACCGCCGACGGCTCGAAGTCGGCGTCCTTGACGAACTCGCACGACTCGCGGGCCCCGTGCTCGCGGTCCATGCCCGAGTCCTCCCACTCGACCGAGAGCGGCCCCGCGTAGCCGATGCGGTTCAGGGCCCGGATGATCGCCTCGAAGTCGACGTCGCCGCGGCCGACGGAGCGGAAGTCCCAGCCCCGGTCCGCCGCGCCGAACGGCAGGTGGGACGAGAGGAGGCCGGTGCGGCCGTCGAGGGTGACGGCGGCGTCCTTCATGTGCACGTGGTAGATGCGGTCGGAGAACTCGTCGATGAACCGCGCCGGCTCCATCCCCTGCCACTGCAGGTGGCTGGGGTCGAAGTTGAAGCCGAACGCCTCGCGGCGGCCGACGGCGTCGAGGGCGCGCCGGGCGCTGACGATGTCGAACGCGATCTCGGTGGGGTGCACCTCGAGGGCGAACCGGACCCCGCACTGGTCGAAGACGTCGAGAATCGGGTTCCACAGCTCGGCGAAACGCCGGTAGCCGGCCTCGATGGTCGCCTCGGGCACCGGCGGGAACGAGTAGAGCAGGTGCCAGATGGGCGACCCCGTGAACCCGCACACGACGTTCAGCCCGAGGTTGCGGGCGGCGCGGGCGGTGTTCTTCATGGTCTCGACGGCCCACGCCCGCTTCGCCTCGGGGTCGCCGTGCACGGCCTCGGGGGCGAACGCGTCGGAGCGGTCGTCGTTCGGGTCGCAGACGAGCTGGCCGGCGAGGTGGTGCGAGATCGCCCAGCAGCCGAGCCCGTGCTCGGCGAGCAGGGCGTGGCGCCCGTCGCAGTAGGCCTGGTCGACGGCGGCGCGGTCGACGTCGAGGTGGTCCCCCCAGCACGCAAGCTCCAGCCCGTCGAACCCGAACCCCTTCGCCTTCGGGGCCAGCTCGGCCAGCGGCAGGTCGGCCCATTGTCCCGTGAACAGCGTTACCTTTCGCGCCATCGTTCGCCTCGTCTCCTTCCGTCGCGGCGGGCACCGGCGGCGGCCCCGCCCGCGGGCACCGGTGCGCCGCGCGGCATTGTCATATCACAAGCGCCGCGCCTGGGCAGCCGGTGCCGGTAGAATCAACGCGCTTCACCGCGGGAGGGAAACCGCCTGATGAGGTTCGCCGCACTGGACTGGGTCGTCGTCGGGGCGTACTTCGCGGTCCTGCTCGGCATCGCGGCGTGGGTCGCGCGCCGGCGCCAGCAGACCGCCGCCGACTACTTCCTCGCGGGCCGGCACGTCGGCTGGTTCGCCATCGGCGCGTCGCTGTTCGCCTCGAACATCGGCTCCGAGCACGTGGTCGGCCTCGCCGGCTCGGGGGCGAGCACCGGCATGGTGCTGGGGCACTACGAGCTGCACTCGTGGATCATCCTCCTGCTCGGGTGGGTCTTCGTGCCGTTCTACCTGCGCAGCGGCGTCTTCACGATGCCCGAGTTCCTCGAGCGCCGCTACGACGGCCGCAGCCGCTGGTTCCTGTCGGTGGTCATGCTGGTGGGCTACGTCCTCACCAAGGTGTCGGTGACCGTCTACGCGGGCGGCGTGATGCTGCAGGGGCTGATGGGCCTCGACTTCTGGACGGGGGCGGCGGCGGTGGTGGTGCTGACCGGCGTCTACACCGTCCTCGGCGGCCTGCGGGCGGTGGTCTACACCGAGGCGCTGCAGGCTTTCGTCCTCGTCGGGGGCTCGGCCGCGGTCACGGTCTTCGGGCTCGTCGAGATCGGCGGCTGGGGCGAGCTGCGGCTGGCGGTGGGGGACGATCTGTTCGACATGTGGAAGCCGCTCGACGACCCCGAGTTCCCGTGGCTCGGCATGGTGCTGACCCCGCCCATCGTCGGCCTCTGGTACTGGTGCACCGACCAGTACATCGTCCAGCGGGTGCTGGCGGCCGAGGACGAGGCGACGGCGCGCCGCGGGGCCATCTGGGGCGCGTGGCTGAAGCTGTCGGCGGTGTTCCTCTTCATCGTGCCGGGGATGATCGCGCTGGGCCTCGCCAACCGCGGCCGCCTCGACCTCGCCGAGGCCGATCAGGCCCTGCCGGTCCTCGTCAACGCGGTGCTGCCGGTGGGCCTGCGCGGTCTCGTCGCGGCCGGCCTGCTCGCGGCCCTGATGAGCTCGCTCGCCGCCGTCTTCAACTCGTGCTCGACCCTGTTCACGATGGACGTCTACCGCAAGGTGCGTCCCGCGGCGAGCGGGGCCGAGCTCGTGCGGGTGGGGCGGTGGGGCACCCTCGCCGTCGTCGGGCTCGGCATCGCGTGGATTCCCGTCATGCAGGTCCTCGCCACCGGGCTCTACACCTACCTGCAGAACGTGCAGGCGTACATCGCGCCGCCCATCGCGGCGGTGTTCCTGCTGGGGCTGCTGTGGAACCGGGTGAACGCGACCGGCGCCATCTGCACCCTGGTGGCGGGGTTCGTGCTGGGGATGGGCAAGCTGCTCCTCGAGTTGCGGGCCGACTCGCTCTCCGGCTTCCTCGGCTGGCTGGCCGGGGTGAACTTCCTCTACTTCGGCTTCGCCCTGTTCGTCGCCTGCGTGCTGCTCCTCGCCGCCGTCAGCCTCGCCACCGAGCGGCCGGACCCGGCGCGCCTGAGGGGGCTGACCTTCCGCGCCCCGGCGGAGGACGCCCCGCGCGAGCGCACCTGGACGACGGGAGATCTCGTCCAGTCGGCCGCGATCGTGCTGCTGGTGGCGGCGGTGCTGGTCTACTTCAGTTGACAGATCGCCAGCGGTTTCCTCGATCAGGTTGCGGCCCGTGAAGCTCGTCACGAGGTCTGGCGAGCAACGTCCGTCCTCTCTGCTACGTGCGCGATCCGGACTCCCGGCTCCGTGACCGCGAGAGAGGCTCGATGTCGAGCTTGCTGCTCTCTCCGCTGCGGTCGGGCTCCGGCTCATGCGTTGCCGGCTTGCGCAACGGCTGGGAGACAGCATCTTCCGAACCGACGAGGTTCTCGCGGATTCTCGCGACCAGTTGGGGGTCGAGGTCGGAAATCGGGGTCGGTTCGATCCGGGTCTCGCGGAGCGTGCGCTTGCCGGCCCGGTGCTCTCGAACCTCCTGGAGCCCTCTGAGGACCTCGGCTGCAACGTCGCGTTCAGTCATTCTCGATGGCCTCGACGATCTTCCGCCACGCGGCCAGCTCCGCGCGCGTCAGGTCGTCCTTCACTCCCTTGCGGTACAACGTCAACAGATAGAGGCGGTTCTCGGCGACGCGCCAATAGTAGATGACCCGAATGCCGTCCCGCTTGCCGCGGCCCCGCGAGCCCCACCGCATCTTCCGTATGCCGCCTGCGCCGCGAATGACGTCTCCGGCATCCGGACGCGCACCGAGGAAGGCTTGCAGCGCCGCGTAATCGTCGTCGTCCAGGTGCGACCGCAGATGCCTCGTGAATTCCGAAGTTTCGACGAACAACATCCTCGAGTATCCGAATCCTCATGGCGGCCGTTGCCGGGTAGCCCCCCACCGTCACCCACTCTGCGTCAGCCGGCCGTCACCGGCGGATGCCGGCGATCCTGCCAGCCATCGATTCGGCCCTCGAGGCGAGCGAGTCGCTGCGCGACATCGCCCAATCCCCGCTCGACGGATCCCAAGCGTCGATCCAGACCGGAAATCTGACGCCGGAGGAAACCGCCGACCGTGAGCACGGGCAGGGCGTCGAGCAACACGTCCACCCCTCACAGCGTAGGCGAGGGCAGCCGGTTCCGGCAACCCCGCCGGCGGCAGACGGGGCGTGGCGGATGACAAGCCACGGGCCGCCGGATTATCCTTGGTGCCGCAATCCGCCCGACGTGATCCCGCGACGATGGAGAGTGCCATGAGCCTGTCGAGACGCCGCTTCCTCCAGACCTCCGCCGCCGGCGCCGTGGGCGCGAGCGCCGCCCTGTGGACGCCGCCCGCCTACGCCGCGGGCCGGCAGGCGACCGCCCCCAGCGACCGCATCGTCATCGGCGCCATCGGCGTCAACGGCATGGGCTTCTCGAACGTCCGCTCGCTGCTGCGCCAGCCGGGGGTCGAGTGCGCGGCCCTCTGCGACGTCGACGAGAGCGTGCTCGAGCGCCGGGCCGGCGACCTCGAGGCGATGGGCGGCAAGCGGCCGGCCCTCTACGCCGACCACCGGGCCCTGCTCGACAACGCCGACATCGACGCGGTGGTCATCGGCACCCCCGACCACTGGCACTGCCTGCAGATGGTCGACGCCTGCGCCGCCGGCAAGGACGTCTACGTGGAGAAGCCGCTCGCCAACTCGATCCACGAGTGCCGGGTCATGACCACCGCCGCCCGCCACTACGGCCGGGTCGTGCAGTGCGGGCAGTGGCAGCGCAGCGGGCCGCACTGGACCGAGGCCATCGAGTTCGTGCACGGCGGGGCGCTCGGACGCATCCGCAGTGTCCGGGCGTGGGCCTACATGAACTGGCTGCCCCCCGTGCCCGACGTCCCCGACAGCGAGCCGCCCGAGGGCGTCGACTACGACCGGTGGCTCGGCCCCGCCCCGAAGCGGCCGTTCAACCCCAACCGGTTCCACTTCAACTTCCGGTGGTTCTGGGACTACGCGGGCGGGCTGATGACCGACTGGGGCGTCCACATCATCGACATCGTGCTCTGGGGCATGCAGGCGGAGGCCCCGCGCAGCGTGGTCGCGAGCGGCGGCAAGTTCGCCTACCCCGACGACGACCAGGAGACGCCCGACACGATGACCGCCCTCTACGAGTTCGACGACTTCCTGATGACCTGGGAGCACGCCACGGGCATCGAGCTCGGACCGTTCCAGCGCGCCCACGGGGTGGCGTTCGTCGGCAACAACGGCACCCTGGTGGTCGACCGCCGGGGCTGGGAGCTCTACCCCGAGGAGAAGCTCGAGAACCGGCGGCCCGTCGGCTACAAGATGCCGGGGCGGCCGCCCGTCGTGGCCAACCCGGCCCAGCGGGGCCTCGACCAGCACACCGAGAACTTCATCGCGTGCATGCGGTCGCGCGAGCAGCCGGTCTGCAACGCCGACGTCGCGAGCCTCGCCGCCGTGAACGCCCATCTCGGGAACATCGCGTTCCGCACCGGCGGCAAGGTCGTGTGGGACGCCAAGAAGCAGATGTTCGAGGGCGAGGCCGACAGCGCCGCCAACAAGATGCTCAAGACGCCGTACCGCGCGCCCTGGACGCTGCCGCAGGTGTAGTCCATCGAGGCGACCGACGACATGCCGCGCGGCAGGAGTCTGCGCAGGAGAACGGCGCGGGACTCCTGCAGGGTTGGTTGGGCGCCAGGCGGAGCCGAGGAGCGAGATTGGCGGACACGTACCATTCGGGCTGTCCGTGTTGGGGACGACCCACGCCGCGACCACGGATTTGCCCTCTGTGCGACCATGCGTTTCGTGGCAATGGGTGGGACGGCATCGACCGACACTACTGGACGAATAACGAAGCGTAGACCGATGAGTCGTGCGAGCAACGGTGGAACGGAATCCGTGCGGAACACAGCGTTGATGGAGAGAGGACCCAACCATGCTGCGTGACAGAAGGTCCATGGCCGGCGGGCTGATCTTGTCGGTACTCATGGCCGCCGCGTCCGCGTCCGGCCAGGAGCTGCCGCCCCCCGAGAAGACCGAAGTCTGGAAGCCGGTGCCCGCCACCGTCGACCCGAGCCGCCACGGCCAGGCCCCGTCCGACGCCATCGTCCTGTTCGACGGCAAGGACCTGTCCGAGTGGCGGGGCCGCGACGGCGAGCCCGGGTGGAAGGTGGCCGACGGCGCCATGACCGTGGTTCCCGGCGCCGGCAACCTGACCACGAAACGCGGGTTCGGCGACGTGCAGCTCCACGTCGAGTGGCGCACTCCCGCCGAGATCGTCGGCGAGAGCCAGGGCCGCGGCAACAGCGGGGTGTTCCTGATGGGGCTGTACGAGGTGCAGGTGCTCGACTCGTGGCAGAACCCCACCTACGTCAACGGGCAGGCGGCCAGCGTCTACAAGCAGCACGTCCCCCTCGTGAACGCCTCGCGGGGGCCCGGCGAGTGGCAGACCTACGACATCATCTTCACCGCGCCCCGGTTCGACGCCGACGGCGGGCTGGAGAGCCCCGCCACGGTGACGGTGCTCCACAACGGCGTGCTCGTGCAGAACCACGTGAAGCTGGAAGGGCCGACGGTCTTCCGCGGCGCACCGCGCTACGAGGCCCACGCGGACCGGCTGCCGCTCATGCTCCAGGACCACCGCAACGAGGTGAGCTACCGCAACATCTGGATCCGCGAGCTGTAAGGACGGCGGCGAGAATCACCTTTCATGCTCCAGGACCACCGCAACGACGTGAGCTACCGCAACATCTGGATCCGCGAGCTGCAAGGACGGCGGCGGGAATCGCCTTGCCACGCGCCGCGGTCGAGGACCGCGGAAACCGGCTGCGCAGGGAGCGCAGTTGGCGAGGTCGTATCGATCACTGTCCCAAGGTCCGGGGCGCCGACGCGGCGCCCCATCGAGAGGAGCGCCGACGATGCGAACCTGCCGCCGACCGCCGTCCTGGATGCTCGCCGCCGCCTGCCTCGCCGTCGCGGCGACGGCGCACGCTCAAACGGACAGGTCGACCCGGGAGACCCTCATCGAGCTCGAGCGAAGCTGGAACGACGCCGTCTACGCCGGGGACGTGGACGTCATCGACAGGCTGCTCGCCGACGAGTTCCGCGGCACCTACGACGACGGCAGCCGCGGCGACAAGGCACGGGAGATGGAGCTCGTCGCCAACTTCAACCAGGCGGTGCTCTCGGCCGTCCAGGACGACTTCCGCGTCGCGATCTACGGGGACACCGCGGTGGTCTGGTTCACCCTGCACCTCGTCGGCCTGCGCCAGGGGCAGGAGGCCGAGCTGACGCTGCGGTACACCGACGTCTGGATACGGCGCGACGGCCGATGGCAGTGCGTCTCGGCGCACAGCACCCGCGTGCAGTGAGAACGCCGACGAGAATCGACTTGCCACGGTCGGGCGGACGGTAGATCGGGGGCCCAGAAGATGGCGAAATCGGAGAACGGCCCGGCCGGCGCGCACGGGCACGGCCACGAGCACCACCACGATCACCAGGTCGTGCCGGACGACATCGCGCTGCGCGTGCGCGCGCTCGAATCGATCCTCGTCGACAAGCAGATGGTCGACCCCGCCGCCCTCGACGCCGTCGTCGACGCCTACGAGAACCGCATCGGCCCCAGGAACGGCGCGCAGGTCGTGGCCCGGGCCTGGGCCGACCCCGCCTACAAGGCCCGCCTGCTCGACGACGGGACCGCGGCCATCGCCGAGATCGGCTTCGGCGGGACCCAGGGCGAGCACATGGTGGTCGTCGAGAACACCCCGGAGGTCCACAACCTCGTCGTTTGCACCTTGTGCTCCTGCTACCCGTGGCCGACCCTCGGCCTGCCGCCGGTCTGGTACAAGTCGAACGCGTACCGCGCGCGCGCCGTCATCGAGCCGCGCGCGGTGCTGCGCGAGTTCGGCGTCGAGATCGCCGACGACGTCGAGGTGCGGGTGTGGGACAGCACCGCGGAGATCCGCTACCTGGTGCTGCCGGAGCGTCCCCCCGGCACGGACGGGATGACCGAGGAAGAGCTGGCCGAGCTCGTCTCGCGCGACGCCATGATCGGCGTCGCCTTCGTGCCGCCGCCGACCGGCGGGAGAACGCCATGAACGGCATCCACGACATGGGCGGCACGGACGGCTTCGGCCCCGCCAGGCCCGAGGTCGCGGTCGAGCCGCCCCCGACTGGCGGGAGCGGGGCATGAACGGCGTCCACGACATGGGCGGCATGGACGGCTTCGGACCGGTCGAGCCCGGGGCGGACGAGCCCGTCTTCCACCACCGGTGGGAGGGCCGCGTGTTCGCCATCCGCGCCGCCCTCCGGCCCAAGGACCGCGTGCCGGGCTGGGGCAGCTTCCGCTACGACCTCGAGCGCATTCCCCCCGCCGACTACCTGCGCATGTCGTACTACGAGCGCTGGTTCGCGATATCGCTGGACCGTCTTCTCCGTAGCGGCCTCGTCACCCGGACCGAGCTCGAGACGGGCAGACCGGAGCCCGGGTCGCCGGTCGAGCCCCTGCACCCCGCGTCGCCCCGTCGCGCTTCGGCGCCCGGACGACTCGATATCGAGGTCGCGCCGCGATTCCAGCCCGGGGATGACGTGCGCGCGCGCAACCTGCATCCCCCGGGGCACACGCGGCTGCCGCGCTACGCGCGCGGCAAGGCGGGCATCGTGGCGCGGGACAACGGCGTGTACGCCCTGCAGGACACCGACGAGGCCGGCAAGGCGCTCGACCGCCCGCCGCAGCACGTCTACACCGTGCGGTTCGCCGCGCGCGACCTGTGGGGAGAGCGCGCCTCCGCGCGCGACACCGTCTACGTCGACCTCTGGGAGGACCATCTTGAGCCGGCCTGAGCCTCTGCCGCGCCCGCCGCGCCCCGACGCGGCCCCACCCGCCGCGCCACGGCTCGACGCCGAACGGCTCGCCGCCCTCCCCCCGCTGCCGCGCGACGACGACGGCCCCGTGTTCTCCGAGCCGTGGCAGGCGCAGTCGTTCGCCCTCGCCGTCACCCTCAGCGACCAGGGCTACTTCACCTGGAAGGAATGGACCGACGCCCTCGCCGACCGGCTTCGCGACGCCGCCGAGCGTGGCGAGCCCGACGACGGCTCGCGCTACTACCATCACTGGGTCGCCACCCTCGAGCGCCTCGTCGCCGCGAAGGGCCTGACCGACGCGCCGGCCCTCCACACCCGCAAGGAGGCGTGGGCCGACGCCTACCGCCACACCCCGCACGGCCAGCCCGTGGTGCTGCGCGAGCCGTGAACGATCCGACAGCGCCTGCCGCCTCACGCCCAGACCTGCCGCGGCCCCCGTCACGGACAGACCGAGCGGATCGAGACACTGGCGTCTCACGATCCTCCCGGATACGGGGCGTTCTGCAGGTCACCGCTTCACCGTCATCAGTGATAGTGTCTCACTGCATGGAGGTTGGCGGCCGCCGGTCGAGCCACGCCGGCAGCTCCGCACCGATGAGGTTCGTAGAGAGGCAAAGGCTGGACCCGATGACAGGAGACGTGTCCATGAAGGCACCGAACCGTACTCGCCCCGTATCCGCGATTCCCGATTCCTGGAGCCGGCGGGCGTTCCTGCGCCGGGTGTCGAGTCTCACCGTCGTCGGCGGCGCGGCGCGGCTGCTGCCCGGGGCGCCGGCGGTGATCACCCGTGCACGGGCTCAGGACACGAATGCCGGCGCGATCGTCGAGACGACCGCGGGCCGCGTCCGCGGCTCGATGCGGGCGGGCGTGGACGTCTTCAAGGGCGTCCGCTACGGCGCGCCGACGGGCGGGCGGAACCGGTTCCTGCCGCCCGCCGCGCCCGCGCCGTGGACCGGCGTGCGCGACGCCGTGGAGTACGGCGCGGCGGCGCCGCAGGGCCGCTCCCAGCCCGTCGCCGGCGAGGACTGCCTCTTCCTCAACGTGTGGACGCGGGGGCTCGGCGACGGCGGCCGGCGCCCCGTCATGGTCTGGCTGCACGGCGGCGGCTTCAGCTCAGGCTCCGGCTCTTCCGCCACCTACGACGGCGTCAACCTGTGCAACCGGAGCGACGTGGTCGTCGTCACCATCAACCACCGCCTCAACATCTTCGGGTCGGCGTACCTCGCCGAGCTCGCCGGCGACGACTTCGCGGCGTCCGGCTGCACGGGCATGCTCGACATCGTCGCCGCCCTCGAGTGGGTGCGCGACAACATCGAGGCCTTCGGCGGCGACCCGGGCCGGGTGACGGTGTTCGGGGAGTCCGGCGGCGGACGGAAGGTCTCGACTCTGCTCGCGATGCCCGACGCCAAGGGGCTCTTCCACCGGGCGATCATCCAGAGCGGCGCGGTGCTGCGCGTGCGCAACCCGCGCGATGCAACCCGGGAGGCGGAGCTGTTGCTCGCGAAGCTCGGGCTGCGCGCGGACCAGGCGCGGGATCTGCAGGAGGTCCCGACGGACCGGCTGTTCGCGGCGTTCACCGAGGTGTCCCGCGACTTCGAGCCGGAGGAGCACGTGGTCGGCATGACCGGCAGCACCCCGGTGCTGGACGGCCGCTTCATCCCCGTCCACCCCTTCGATCCGGCGGCGGCCGAAGTTTCGAGAGACGTGCCGGTGATCGTCGGCTACAACCGCACCGAGGAGACGCTGTGGTGGCGGGGCCGCGAGATGCCGCTCGACATGACGGAGACCGATCTGCAGGGGCGGATAGCGGCGCGGCTGCGGAGCGACGCCGACGCCGGCCGCGTCGTCGCCGCCTACCGCGACGCCTATCCCGAGGCGCGCCCCTGGGACCTCTACATCCTGATTTGCACGGACCACCCGCGCGGCATGTACGCGCGCGAGCTCGCGGCGCGGAAGACCGCGCAGGGCGGCGCCCCCGCCTGGCTCTACCGCTTCGACTGGGACATGGGGGGCGAGATGAAGACGCCCCACGCCCTCGAGATCCGCTTCGTCTTCGACAACGTCGACCACACCGAGACCCGGCTGTTCGACCTGCCCGGGTCGCCTTCAGCGCGCATCCTCGCCGGCCGGATGAGCGCGGCGTGGACGGCGTTCGCCCGCACCGGAAACCCCGACACGGCGGACCTGCCGCACTGGCCGGTCTACGCCCGAGACACCCGACAAGCGGTGATCTTCGACAACGAGAGCCGCATCGTGCGGGACCACGACCGCGGCCCGCGGCTGGTGATGGAGGAAGTGCTCGGACTGGCGTGAACCGACCGCACCTTGGGACCGGTGATCGCGGGTAGGATTGGGCCCGAGGAGGTCGAGCAATGGAGTGGGTCCGGCCCGATGCGCGAGAGGGGTTGCGCGAGGGCCTTGCGTTTCTGCGGCGGCGGGCGTGGGCAATGGCGCCGCTCGCTGTTCTCGTGGTCGCGGCCACTTGGCCGGTTCCGGACGACACCCTTCACAAGGGCGTCGCGCCGGCGGGGCTGCTCCTGTTCGCTTCGGCCTTCTGCCTGCGGTCCGCGTACCCGCTCCTCCTCCGGCGAACGGCGGTGATCTACGTCTTCTGCTACTTCGTCTTCACGGCGTCGCACATCGTGCGCTGGGAGTACTTCGGCTGGTGAGATCTCACCGCACCGACGCCGGCACGCCAACACCGAACCGCGCGTGGGAGAGCACCATGAACAGAACATCGATACTAGCCCGGAGAGCGTCGCCTGCGGCTCCGCTCACCGCCCAACCAACCCTGCCAGGAATCTGCACCGTTCTACGGCGCAGACTCCTGGTGGCGGGCATCGCCGGACTCGGCCTGGTCGGGTCGACCACGGACGCACCGGCGCAGTCGCCGGAGCGCCAGCCGGTCAGCATTGCGCAGTTCGACCGGTGGATGGACGAGCTGTCGAACTGGGGCCGGTGGGGCGACGACGACCAGATCGGCGCCGCCAACCTGATGACCGACGAGAAGCGCCGCGAGGCGGCGGCCCTCGTGCGGACCGGCACGACGGTGTCGCTGTCGCACGACTTCCTCACCGAGGAGGCGGTCGACGCGGCCGAGCCCTACGTGCTGCAGATGAACGTCAATCCCGAGGGGCAGAACTCGGGCGACCGGATCGAGGTCTATTTCCACGGCGTGACCTACTCCCACCTCGACGGGCTGTGTCACGTCTTCTACGAGGACAAGCTCTACAACGGCCTCGACTTCCGCGACGTGGTCACCGAGGACGGCTGCTCGCTGATGGACACCACGAAGCTCAAGGACGGCCTGGTGACGCGGGGAGTGCTGGTCGACATGCCCCGGCTGAAGGGCGTGCCGTACCTCGAGCCGGGCACGAAGCTCTACCGCGAGGACATCGAGGCGTGGGAGGAGTACGCCGGGGTCCGCCTGGAGCCGGGCGACGCGCTGCTGCTGCGCACCGGCCGCTGGGCCTACCGCGAGGCGGTGGGGCCGACGCGGGAGATGGCGGGGTGGGACGCCTCGATCATCCCGTTCCTGGCAGAGCGCGACATCGCGCTCCTCGGGGCCGACTCGGTGCACGAGGCGCCGAACAGCGTGCCCGGGCTGCGGGTCAACCCCATCCACCGGTTCGCGATCGTCGCCCGTGGGATGAACCTGCTCGACAACATCGACCTCGACGCGGCGGCGGAGACGGCGGCGCGGCTCAACCGGTGGGAGTTCATGCTGGTGGTCGCCCCGCTGCGCGTGCCCGGCGGGACGGGTTCGCCGGTGAATCCAATCGCGATCTTCTGACCGCCGTCTGAGCACCGCCGCGCTCGCTCCCCGTCCGCCGACTGTAGCGCGTTCGCTTGGGTGCGATCCGCCGACGCGCTCGCCGACCACCTCGGCTGCCTCACTCCGGGCTCCGGACCGCAGAGGGTGTGTTGCCGCCCGTACTGGGTTACCGTATAGTCGCTCACACGATCAGAATCGCCATGCCCCTTCGAGTCGCGCAGGTCGATCCCGTCCGCTCCTGGCAGACGCACGTCCGGGCGATGGGACAACAGTGGAGCGAGATCTCCGCGCGCCGGACGGGGGTCCTCGTCGCCGCTTGGCAGCGGGCCATGTCCGAGATGCGCCGCCAACACGACGATCTCGTTGCCGACGGCCTGTGGTTGACCGGCCCGGCGGACTTCCTCGCAATCGTCGGTCTCGCCCGCCACGAGAACACGCATTCTCGCGTGCTCGAGTGGCTGCTGACACCGACCGCACGGCACGGGCTCGGTTGCGGGCTTGTCAGGCGCCTGGTTACACACTGCACCGGGAAGCCGGCGCCGGCGCCCTTGGCGGTCACGAACGTGAAGTTCTCGCAGTGGAAAAACGACAGAGAGGCCGACCTCGTCGTGTGGGGGGAGGAGTTTACGCTCGTCATCGAGAACAAGGTCGACGCGGACGAGCAACCCCGGCAGTGTGAAGACCTGTACGAGAACTTCAGGAACGAGATCGCGCCGCTGTTCCTGTTCCTGACTCCAGGCGGCCGCGAGCCCCGAACCGCCACCACACCGGCCGCGCAGCGGGCGTTCAACACCATCTCGTGGCGGGAGCTTTGCGCGATGATCGAGACGACACTGAACGAGTCACGCCCTGCGGCCCACGCCGCAGACGCCGTCGATGTCGTCGTCAACTACCTGCGGACGCTCGAGGAGCAGTTCGGATGAACCGGATCGAAGACGAACGGATCAAGTTCTATCTGGAGCACCAGGCACGGATCAGGGAGTGGGCCGGTCTGGAAGCCGAAGTCCGCAAGTTCGCGGATCGATTCTACGGCAGCCTCAAGGACGATCTCGACGCGGCTCTCGGCAGCGGGCGGATCGCCGACGATGACGTCAAGTCCTTTTTCTTCGAGTATCCAGACTACCGGGGATTGGGGCTCCGCCGACGCGACTGGCCCGACGGCAGCGAAGACCCCGACGTGAGACTGGAGTGGAATCGCAAGTCGGTGAGTTTCTCGGGTGGAAACCATCTGATTTGCGGAGTCAGAACAAAATCCGAACACTACTGGCAGCCCTTCACCAAGGAGAGATGTCCCGATCATCCACGTCAGTCGCCCCCCTGGTGGCCGGCCTACGCGAACGTGGACCCGCCGGCAGGGAGGTTCTGGGAAGGTAACAATCTCCAGGAATACTGCGATCGCCTGATCGAGATTATCGTCGAGGCATGGAAGGACCTCTCCCCGCTGGTGGACGAAGCGGTCGCGCCTCCCACCCGCTGACCGTCGCACCGCGGCCTGACGCGCCCCGACGAATCACGTCGTGGCGGCGGAGCATGATCGAACAGTTCCCGTGGACCACGAGGCGGAGCGCATTGAGGGGCCGCCGATGAAGCGCGCGCCATAATCCTGAAGCCGCACGGGACAGTCCGGTCGCGGGGCCGGCTCGGCGCCGGCCCGAAGATCGGATGGGCACTGCGGAGGGCAAGCGTCCCGGTCACCTCCGCGCAGCTCGCGGAACCGATCAGCCGCTGCCCCCGCGCTCTAAAGCACAGGAGCCGCGCCGAGCGGCTTGAGCAGATCCGGCTGCGCGAAGCGAACGGCGTCGGCGGCGGCGACAGTCGTGAGGTAGTCTCCCGGCCGCCGTTCAGAGCAAATGGCCCGGAGCGCCATGCCATGTCCGAAACCCCGATTCCCTTGTTCAGCGACACCGAGACCCGGCCGACCCCTGGCATGCGCGCCGCCATCGCGGCGGCCGAGGTCGGCGACGAGCAGAAGGGCGAGGACCCCACCGTCATCCGGCTGCAGGAACGGGTGGCCGAGCTGCTCGGCAAGGAGGCGGCCCTGTGGCTGCCCACCGGCACGATGTGCAACCTCGTGGCGGTGAAGACCCACACCCGGCCCGGGGACGCCCTCGTCGCCGACTGGATGGCGCACGTCATCCGCGCAGAGTCGGGCGGGGCTGCTCTGGCCTCCGGCGTCGTCGTGGAGCCCATCCGGACCGAGCGCGGCATCTTCACGGCGGACGAACTCCAGGCGGCGATGGACCGGATCGCCGCGGTGCCCGAGCCCTACGGCCAGCCCGTGGGCCTCGTCTGTGTCGAGCAGACGCACAACTTCGGCGGCGGCGCGGTGTGGCCGTTCAAGGCGCTCGACGCGATCGCCGCCGTCGCCCGCGCCCGCCGCGTGCCCCTCCACATGGACGGCGCGCGGCTGCTGAACGCTTGCGTGGCCCTCGACGTCCCCGCCGCCGAGGTCGCGGCCAGGGTGGACAGCCTGTGGATCGACTTCACCAAGGGGCTCGGCGCCCCCATCGGCGCCGTGCTCGCCGGGACGGCCAAGTTCATCGCTCGTGCGCGCCGTTACAAGCAGCTCTTTGGAGGTGCCATGCGCCAAGCGGGCATCGCCGCCGCGGGGTGTCTGTACGCGCTGGACCACCACGTCGGCCGCCTAGCCGCGGATCACGAGAACGCCAGGCAGCTCGCGCGTGGCCTCGCGGACATCGCCGGCATCAAAGTCCGCACCGCCGCGCCGGACACCAACATGGTGTTCTTTGATGCGTCCGGCCTAGGCCTGAGCAATCGGGAGTTCCTCGACCGGCTCACAGCCGCCGGTGTTCGCATGAGCGGCGCCGGCGGGGCGATCCGGGCCGTCACCCACCTCGACGTCTCACGCGCCGACATCGACCGCGCGCTAGCCACCGTCCGCGAGATCTCCCTCGGGCGCTAGTGAATCCGCATCTCTGTAGCCCTGTAGACCTGTAGACCTTCGCTCCACCACCTGCCCGCCCCACTGTCGGCCCCCGGTCCGATCCCTCTGGCCAACCAGACTCCCACCGTACAACTGGCCACTGCGGGCGTCGTCACCACCTACCCAAGCGCCATCGGCTGGTCTGAGCTACTACCCCCCCAGCGCATAGGCCTCGACGAGTTCGATACCGCTCCGCACCGAGGGGCTCGCATTCACCACATAGATGAAGCTCTGTTTTGCCCACGCAAGCCGCAAGGCGTCGTACAGTAACGCATGAAGATAACTCTGGGTGGCGATTTCCATCCCCAGGAAGTCCAGAACGACCACCTCTTTTCTCAAGATCAGAGGCTCCAACTGCTCCCGGGCGAACTTCTCCGCCTGTTCGGTGTTCTCGGATGTGTACCGCACGACGAAGGACCTTGCGTGACCAGGTGACCGGTCGTACCGAATCCAGTGATGCCGCGCGCGCATGGGCGTCCGCTCGCGCGCACGCTTCTGAATCGTGTGGATCAGGTCATCGTAGTCCCCAACCGAGTCGATGGGAAGCTCGAAGGCGATCAGCGTGCCCGGATAGCCCAACCCGTCGGGCTTCAGAAACCTCATTTCATGGTTGTCGCCAGCGTCTGGATCCGCGGTCAAGAGCAATGAGGCCCCATGGGTAGCCAACAGAAGCCTGCCACCCGTCAGCTTCGCCATCTCCGAGATGAAGAAGAGCCCGAGGCCGGCATTCTGGTGCGACCCGGACAACCCCTCCTCGAAGGTGCCGGAAAAATGGGGCCAGAGAGCCTTCTCCAACGCTTCCCCATGGTTGCCGAGATTCGGGTGCTTCTCGATCATGGCCTCGAAGATGCCCACGCCCGCGTCCGCCACCGCAACCTGGAGTGACCGCTGGTCCTCATCGTCCATTCGCTGAGCCGCCACTACCCCGCCGAGCTCGTCGTGGCTGTGCTGAATCACATTGCGCAACAATTCAACGACCACGTACTTCACGGTGAGGCGGGTAGCTCTCTCCTTTTCGTCCTGGACAAGCAGATGCGAGATCTCGCTGGCGGCATCTTCGATTTCACCGAAGGCCGTGAGCCGCCGAAGCTTGGCCGTTCGCCCGGGTTCGCCGTGGCTGGCCGGAACCACGCCCCGGATGAGATCCTTGGACCCGATGGCATGCGCGAATCTCCCTGCAGCGCTCTGCTCATAGTCGGCCAGGGTCAGCGGGCCGCTCGATTCCGAACGGGCGAGCGTGGCCGCCGCGACAACCCCCCACACTTCGAATCTCCTCAGCGTGGCGAGACTGAACACGCCGCTCCGATTCCGCGCCACCCAGCCCAATAGCGGCGTGGGGTCGTCGAGGCGGATGACTGCCGGGGGCGATTCGTTAGCCGGTGAGTCAGGCGCCGCGCCCTCGCGGGCACCTTGTAGGGGCGGTCGAGTCGCCGGATCGCGTACCTCGGCGTCCCGCGTCGACTGTACCGGAGGAGAATCGTCGAACTTCGCCGTCCACAATCGCTGCGCCGCCGCCGAATCGGAATCGCCAGCCGCGATGAGATGACCTAGACGCCTTCGAAGGAAGGTCTCAGTCACACCGGCATCACCCAGGATTTTGTCGATCTCCGCGAACTCGGCGCCCTTGTCGAGCATCCTCAGCGCCCTGAATACAGCGTTCTTGGACATGGTCCGGACGAATGCGATGATCGAACGGTTCCGTGCGGCCGACTGCCCGCAACGCGGGCGCAATGGCGGGCAACCTGCTCGACACGCCCCCGCTGCCTCGGCTTCGCCTTGAGGCGGCGGGCAGTCAAGGTAACGCGAACACGTAGAGCGTGTTGCCCGAGGCGGGGCGAATCTCCGGGGTCAGCGCGCTGAAGTGCGATGCCGTCCCCCCGGCCCCGCTGCCGACCGCGAGGTACTGCCGGCCGTCGACGGCATAGGTGATCGGGAAGCCGCTGACCGGCGAGCCGAGGGCGATCTCCCACAGCACCTCGCCGGTCTCCTGGTCGAAGGCGCGGAACCGCCCCGCGACGTCGCCGCCGAAGACGAGCCCTCCGCCCGTCGCCACCATCGACATGGTCGCCGCGCGCTGCTCGTGCATCCAGACCGTCTCGCCGGTCTCGGCCGAGATCGCGCGCACTGTGCCCGCGTTCTCGTTGCCCGGCGCGAGCTGGTGACGGTAGGCGATGGCGTAGGTGCGCGAGCGGCTCTCGGTGCGCGCGGCCGGGGTGTCGTCGGGGAACGTGGTCGTCGCGAGCATGCGCGCGCAGGTGTTGCGCAGCGGCATGTACATGGTGTTCGTCAGGGGGCTGTAGGCGCCCGCCTCCCAGTCCTTGCCGCCGTTCCAGGTCGGGCACGCGAAGACCTGCTGACCCACGGCGGTGAACACCACCTCGGCGTTCTCGGTCACCGCGCCCGTCGCCCCGTCGATGCCGCTGATGACGTTCTGGGCGACGGTGGGGGTGGCCCACAGGAACTCGCCGGTCTCGCGGTCGAGGGTGTAGACCACGCCGGTCTTGCCGGGAATGCCCGTCACCACCCGCCGCGTCTCGCCCGGCTGGATGCGCGGGTTGATCCAGCTCACCTCGGACGGATCGGGGGCCACCGCGGTGTCGACGAGGATGCGCTCGAAGGGGTGGTCGAGGTCCCAGTGGTCGTTCAGGTGCTGGTAGTACCAGCGGATCTCGCCGGTCTCGACGTCGAGGGCGAGGGTGGAGTTGTGGTAGAGGTGCGTGTTGTCGACCCCGCCCAGCATGAACTTCGGGGCCGGCGACGTGACCGACGTCCCCTGGTAGATGAGGCGCAGCTCGGGGTCGTAGCTCGCCGGCATCCACGTGCCCACGTGCACCCGCTCCTCGTAGGGCACGTCGCCCCACGTCTCGTCGCCCGGCTCGCCCGGCGCGGGCACCGTGCGCCGCCGCCACAGCTCGCGGCCGGTGCGGGCGTCGTGGGCCACGATGACGCACGACTCGGGTCCTCCCTGCGGGCGGCAGCTCCGCCCGGAGATGGCCCGGCCGTCGGCGACGATGGGGCCCGAGCTGTGCCCGGCCGGCGTCACCTTGTAGTCGAAGATCTGCGTCTCCCAGGCGATCTCGCCGGTCTCGGCGTCGAGCCCGAAGAAGTAGTCGTCGTCGCTGGTGTTGACGATGAACCGGTCGTAGATGGCGATGTTGCGGTTGTTGCGGGCGTTGCCGCCGACGAAGTCGTAGACGTCGTCGGGCAGGTTGCGGCGGTGCTGCCAGATCAGGTCGCCGGTCACGGCGTCGATGGCCTCGATGACGTCGCTCGACTGCGGCATGTACAGCACGCCGCGGTAGGCGAGCGGGGTGCCCTCCTGCCGCCCCGTCGCGAGCCCGCGCGACCACACCATGCGGAGCCGCCCCACGTTGCCGCGGTCGATCTGGTCCAGCGGGCTGTAGCCCCACCCGTCGAGGGTGCGGCGCCACGTCAGCCAGTCCCCGGGCGCCGGGTCGTGGAGCATCGCGTCGGTGACGGGGACGAACTCGTCGGCGGACTGGGCCGGCGCGGTCGGCGCCGCCAGCGCCAGGAGCGCCGCCGCGATCGCCGGAACTCCGCGCAAGATCGGAGACTGCTCATGCATCACACCACTCCTCGGCACCCGGTGCCGGCGCCGTCCGTTGCCGACCGGGCGGGCTCTTCCGCCCCCGGCGCAACCCCTCGGCGCCGTGCCGCCATCATCGGCGCCGCCCCCGTGGGTGTCAAGGTGCACGGCTGCGCCTCGGGCCGCCCGTGCACCGCTGACCGGCGCGATCCGCCTCGGGTTGGCGAACGCCGGCGCGCCGCCATACGCTCGGAGTCGACGAGCGATCAGCCGTCGCGCCCCATGCGCTCGGAGACATGGCCGAGGCACTTCGAGGGCGGGCCGGCACCTGAACGATCGCCGTCCCGACAGGGGGGCGACCCCGGTCTGGCCAGCGACTGAATCGGCGGGAGCGGCGCTCGGAACACCGTCTCCCGCTTTCGCGGAACCCGGCCGGCCGCCGACGGATGCGGTCGGCCTCGGACCCCGAGTGCCGGGGGGCGGCCCGGCGACGTCCTTGCGCGCGACTGCCCTTCGGATCGATGATTGGCAGGTAGGAAACGACGACCGGGACACTTGGAGGTGGATGCAATGACCAACCGTTCTCTCGTCGCGGCGCTCGCCGTGATCGCCATCGCGGGGCTGACCGCGGCCCCGGCGGCGGCCCAGGACGCGCCCCGGACCGCCTGGGGGGCGCCGGATCTGCAGGGCATCTGGGACTTCCGCACCATCACCCCGCTGGAGCGGCCGGAAGACCTGGGCGACCAGGCGTTCTACACGCCCGAGGAGGCCGCGACCCTCGAGCGGGAGGCCATCGAGCGCGACATCGAGCTCTGGGAGCGCGAGGCGCAGCGGACCGAGGCCGGCGGCAACGTCGGCGCCTACAACAACTTCTGGATGGACCGGGGCACCAGCCCCATCGAGACGCGGCGCACGTCGCTGATCACCGATCCCCCGAACGGGCGGTTCCCCGAGCTGTCCGAGGTCGGGGCCGAGCGCGCGGAGGCGCGGCGGGCGCACATGGCCGAGCACCCCGCCGACACCTACACCGATCGCAACACCTCCGACCGGTGCATCGTGGGGTTCAACGCCGGCCCCCCCATCACCCCGCTCGCCTACAACCAGAACATGCAGCTCTTCCAGACCCCCGACCACGTGGTCATCCACACCGAGATGGTGCACACCTCGCGCATCGTGCCCCTCGACGGACGCCCCGCCCTCGACGACGGCATCCGCCTGTGGACGGGCGACTCGCGCGGCTACTGGGAGGGCGACACCCTGGTCATCGAGTCGGCGAACTTCAACGACCAGCGCCAGTGGATCCCCCTGACCTCGGGGGGCTCCGGCGTGGCGTCGAGCGACAGCTTCACCCTGGTGGAGCGGTTCACCCGCCTCGACGACGACACCCTCGAGTACACGTTCACGGTGACCGACCCCGACACGTGGGCGGTGCCCTGGACGGCGTCGATGCCGATGCAGCGGACCGACGTCCCGCTGTTCGAGTACGCCTGCCACGAGGGCAACTACTCGATGGAGGGCATCCTATCCGGCGCGCGGGCCGACGACCGGGCCGCGGCCGCGGAGGGCGGCCAGTAGGCGAGAACGACCCGGGCTCCGAACCCGCGGCGTTCTCGTGTCGCAGCCGGCGGCATGGTCCTCGAAGGACCGGCCGCCGGTGGCGCGCCCCGCCACCGAGCCGTCCCGCCCGGAGAGTGGTTGCCAGCCCCCTGATGACTGCAGACGCCACCGCAGGGAGGCGCCGCGCGCCGATCTCGCGAGCGTCCTGATGGCCGCACCCCTCCGATGACCGCCGATACCGCGGAGCCGGCCAGCGCCGGCTCCCTGCCGTCCCTCACGAGTCGCGGCGCGGTCGGCGGGGCCCTCATGGGCCTCGCCAATCTCGTTCCCGGCATCAGCGGCGGCACCATGCTGCTCGCGGCCGGGGTCTACCCCGCGTTCATCGCCGCCATCGCCGACGTCACCACCTTCCGGTTCGCCCGGCGCACCCTCGTGCTGCTCGGCGCCGTCGGCGGCGCGGCGGCCCTGGCCATCCTGCTCCTCGCGGGACCCATGCGCAGCCTCGTGATCGAGCAGCGCTGGACCATGTACAGCCTGTTCATCGGGCTCACCCTGGGCGGCGTGCCCCTCGTGTGGCGCCTCACGCGACCGGCCACGCCGGCCGTCTACGCCAGCGCGGCCGGCGCCGTCGTCGTGATGCTCCTCATGCAGCTCGGGCTCGGCGCCGGAAGCGCCGGCGGCGAGGCGAGCGGGCTCCTGCTGTTCCTGTCGGGGCTCGCCGGCGCCTCGGCGATGATCCTGCCCGGCGTCAGCGGAGGCTACCTGCTGCTGCTGCTCGGCCAGTACGAGACGATTCTCGGCGCCGTAGACACGCTGAAGGCCGGGCTCCTCGAAGTGGACGCCGGGCTGCTGCTCGACGCCTCGGCGCTCCTCCTGCCGGTCGGCCTCGGCGTCGCCTCCGGCATCGTCGGCGTCTCGAACCTGCTGCGCTGGCTGCTGCACCGCCACCGTCAGGCGACGCTGGGGGCCCTGCTGGGACTGCTGCTCGGTGCGGTGGCCGGGCTCTGGCCTTTCCAGCAGCCGGTCGAGCCGCCCCTGGGGTCGATCGTGCGAGGGCAGGTCGTCACCGAGGCGTCACTCCACGGCATCGACCCGGCCGACTGGCCGCTCGATCGCTTCGCCCCCTCGATCGGCCAAGTCGGCGCCGCGCTGGCCCTGATGCTCTCCGGCCTGGCGGCGACGACCGCGATCGCGCGCATCGGGAACGATCGCCGGGCCTGATTGACCTCCAGGACCCAGGCTGGCGCTCCGTGGGTGCGAGCGGCCGCGACCCCGAAGTCCGAACGGTCCGCCCCCCGCTCGGATCCGACGACTGGTCCGTCACGCCATGATCTTCGGAAGGCTGAGGAGTGCAGCCGGCCCACGTGCTACGATGTGCGTCAAGATGTCCCGGACAGTTGCCGGCACCTCCCGGGTGGGCATCCGCGCGTTGCGGCAGAACCTGAGCGTGTACCTGCGGCGCCTGGATGGCGGCGAACGATTCGAGATCACCGACCGGGGCAGGCCGGTGGCCCTGCTCGTCCCGCTCGCGGGCAACCAGTCGCCGCTCGAGAGGCTCGTTGCGCAGGGACGCGCACGCATGCCGGTGCGAGACCTTCTCGACCTGGCGGCGCCACCGGGCGAGCCGTCGACCGAAGCGAGCGACGCGCTCCTCGCCGACCGCGACGATCGGCTCTGAGCCGCCGTGGTCTACCTGGACTCGTCCGCCATCGTCAAGCTCGTCGTGCCCGAGCCCGAGCCAAGAGCGCTCCGCCGGTTCCTCGCCGGCCACGAGGACCGCGCCACCAGCGGTCTCGCCCGGGTCGAGGTGCTCCGGGCCTTGCGTCGCACGCACGGCGGCTCGCGGCCGGCGTTGCGCCGGGCCGAGCAGGTCCTGGAGGGAATCGCCCTGGTCGCGGTGGACGAAGCGATCCTGCGTGACGCCGCCGCGCTGCGACCGGGCCGCCTGCGCAGCCTGGATGCCGTTCATCTCGCCACCACGCTGTCGCTGGACGGACTCGTAGCCCTGGTCACCTACGACCTCCGGCTCCGCACCGCCGCCGTCGCGGCGGGTCTGACGGTCGAGTCTCCGCAGTGAGCGGCCGAGTCGTGGAGGGGAGTGGCCGGATGGAGCCGATCATCGACCACATCGAGATCACCGTGAAGGACATGAGCGTCGCGGTGCCGTTCTACGACAAGCTCCTACCGCTCCTGGGGTTCGACCTCGCGAGCAGGAACAACGCGGTCCTGGAGGATCACGAGCTGCACGTCGTGGAGTACCTGCATCCGCGGCTGGGATTCGCCATCAACTCGCCGCGGAGCGCGTTCCGAGGCGAAACCGTCAACCGCCGCAGGCCCGGCGCGCTGCACCACCTCGCGTTCAGAGCGGAGTCGCGCGCCGAGGTCGACCGGCTGCATGTCGAGCTGAAGAAGATCGGAGCCACGATCGTGATCCCGCCGCGGGAGTTCCCCGAGTACGTCCCGCCGGGCTACTACGCGCTCTTCTTCAAGGACCCCGAGGGCATCAAGTACGAGATCGTCCACACTCCGCCGGAACCGGCATAGGGCTTCTCTTGCCCGCACGGACGCTTCACGACGGGATTCCGTGTTCCAGGCGGCCGATCAGATCGATGACCTCCTCGGCCCCGGCCAGCGTACCCGCGTGTTCCAGCGGCGTGTCTCCGCCCACGGCCGGATGGGGATGCTTGAGCCATTCGAGGGCTTGGCGCCGGCGAAGTACGACATCGCGCGGTCGAGGACCCTGGCCACCGTAGCCGCCCGGTCCCCCTCGTCCGGACGCAGGACGCCCTGACTCCGGCGCCGAACCAGCGTCTGGTGCGGAACGCCGACGACGCTCGCCAGTTGCGTTTCCGCCACCTCCAGGGCGCCCTTCAGGCGATCGAGGAAGGTGACGGGGAGACCGGCGCGGATCTCGGCCGGTGTGGACACCCATAGCTCCCGGTCCCCCGATCCCGCTGTCGCTGTCGCCGTCACTCGATCCTCCGGTTCGGGACATGCCAGTGTACCAACAGCGGCACGGAACATTGACGTAGCAGTGACAGCCGTGGAACATTTGGTCCCGGTCAGATGGGCTGGAGTCGACCGGTAACGGGCTGGAGTCGACCGGGTAACGGGCTAGAGTCGGTGGACTCAGGGCTGGAGTCGAACACGTCGGGGCGAGAGTCGCTGAAACGCCGCATACTGGCACCTGCCGGCATCGGTCCCGCTCGGCGGGACTTGAGACGAGAGTCCGGCGAGCAGCAGATGAGCCACGAGCCGCCCTACCGCATCAACACGGAAATACTGTCCCTGGTCGCCGAGATCGCGGAAGCGGTCGGACGCAGGGAAGGGATGGGTGTCTCGCAGGACCTTCGACTGCGCCGCATCAACCGCATTCGCACCATTCAGGGTTCGCTGGCCATCGAGGGCAACATCCTCACCGAGGAGCAGATCTCCACGATTCTCGACGGCAAGCCGGTCGTCGCTCCGTTGCGAGACGTTCAGGAAGCCCGGAACGCCATCAAGGCATATGACCGGTGCGAGGCGTGGGACCCCGCCCGCGAGGCCGACCTGCTGAACGCCCACGGGATCCTGATGGCCGGTCTGGTGGATGCGCCCGGCCGCTATCGCCGCGGCAGGGTGGCGGTGATGGGCCAGGACGGGATACAGCATGTCGGCCCGCCCGCCGGGCGCGTGCCGTCGCTGATGGCCGAGCTGCTTGCGTGGCTGCGCGACACCGACGAACATGCGCTGATCGCCAGCTCGGTCTTCCACTACGAGTTCGAGTTCATCCATCCCTTCGAGGACGGCAACGGGCGGATGGGGCGACTCTGGCAGACGCTGATCCTGACGCGCTGGAAGGCCCTGTTCGCCCACGTGCCTGTCGAGAGCCTCGTCCGCGCGCGGCAGAGCGATTACTACCAGGCCATCCGCGAGAGCTCCTCGCAAGGCGAGAGCACCCCTTTCGTCGCCTTCATGCTCGACGCGATTCTCGCCGCCGTCCGGACCCCCCAAGTAGCCCCTCATGTAAGCCCCCAAGTCCGGCGGCTATTGGCCGTGCTTGCCGGCGAGATGTCCCGGCGCGACATCCTTCACGCGCTCGGCCTCCGCGACCGCAAGTCACTGCGCGAGCGCTACCTGTTACCTGCACTAGGGGACGGGTACGTGGAGATGACCCGTCCCGACGCACCCAACGCCAGGAACCAGAAGTACCGGCTGACCGCGCTCGGGCGACAGATTGCGGGCGCTGATGCTTGAGGTAGCCACAGCCGGTGGAAGCGACGGGCATCACCGCAGCCAGACGGAGCAGGGGGAAACGCATCCAAGACTTCACCGTGAGGATCCGCTACCGCTCTGGCTTCCAACCCTCCGGCCGTTTATGCTTGTGGAGCCCATTCAATTCCAGCACAACCACCTTGGCCATGTACTCGTTGTCGGGACTGGAACGAACGGGCGTTGATGACCGGCTACCGGAGGAAACGAAGAGATCACCGTTCTCGATCCGATACGTTCCCTTGTGGTTTGTTCCTCTCCAGTCCTTGACCTCAACGGTACACGGCTTTGGTTTGAATCGCGGCTTCTTCCTGCTGGCAACCATCCAGGAACCTCCGTGTCCCCTCGCGCGATCCGCACGATCGGCGACCCTCACCGCGGAGGCTCGGGGGCGGTCGGCGAGGTGGCGCCGAGGCCGAGAAGCAGGGCCTCCATGTCCGGCCAGCGGCGACCGAGGTTGGCGTAGAAGATGCCCTGGGCGATGGTCAGCGGCGTCCAGCCCCGCTCGTTCACGGGGTTCAGGGCCGCCCCGTGCTCGAGCAGGTAGAGGACGAGCTCGGGCGAGCCGCGCATGACCGCGCCGTGAAGGGCGGCGTCGCCGTTGGCGTCGACGGTGGTCACCGAGTCGCCCAGCGCCACCATCAGCTTCACCGCCTCCAGGGCCTCCTCGGCGCTGCCCGGGCTCTCGCTAGACGACCAGATGCCGACGCCGGCCGCTACGAGGAGCGCGGTGGTGCCGTCCTCGTTCTCCGTCAGCGGGTCGGCGCCGAGATCGAGGAGCAGGCGCATCATGTCGAGGTCGACGGCCTTGGCCGCGAGGAGGAACGGGGTCGCATCGGTGCGGTTGAGCTGGTTACGGTAGCCGTCGCGCGGCTCCGCCGTCTGGCGGGCGTCGACGTCGGCGCCGTGGGCGACGAGGGCGCGGGCCAGCTCGAGGTCGGTGACGGTGCCGGTGGGGAACGCGGCGGGGTTGTTGTAGTGCCGGTTCGGCCGGCGGGTCCAGACGAGCTGGTGGAGCGGCGTCCACCCCGGCCCTGCCGCGGCCGCATCGGCGCCGTGCTCCAGGAGCTGCCGCGCCACGTCGTAACGGGCGTTGACGACCGCGAGGTGGAGGGGGCTCGTGCCGTCGGGCAGGGCCAAGTTCACGTCGGCCCCGGCTGCGAGCAACGCCTCCACGGCGGCGCCGTGGCCCGCGCGAACCGCGAACGCAAGCGGCGTGAACCCGCCGTCGGATCGCGCGTCGACGTCGGCCCCCGCCGCCACCAGCGGCGCGACGACCGCCGCGTGGCCCTCGGCCGACGCCCACATCAGCGCGGTCTGCCCGCGCCACCCTTCCCGGGCGTCCACCCCCGCAGCCGCGCCGTGCCGCAGCAACGCCTCGACGCTGCCGACGACACCGGTTCGTGCCGCCGCCATCAGCGGCGTCTCGCCCTCCGGCGACGCGCTGTTCGCTTCGGCCCCGGCCGCCAGCAGCGCCCCCACGACGGCGTCATGACCCCCGGCCGACGCGAGCGCCAACGGCGTCACCCCGTGACGCGTCGCGGCGTCGGCCTCGCCGCCGGCGTCCAGCAGCTCGGCGACCGCCGCCGCGTC
>JAJEEA010000286.1 GCA_022821235.1 Vicinamibacteria bacterium | reverse complement strand
CGTCCAACGCGGCGAACAGCTCCTTGACGCCCCTTTTTTGGGCCGCGTGATCGAGCGGTTCAGTCAACTCCGCCTCGGGCATGGTTGGAGTCCTCCTACCCGAAGAATCGGTCGATCAGTGCTCGCGCAATACCCCAACGGCAAATCCCCAACTTTCTTGACGTGCACCCCTCGGCGACCCGGACAACTGTGCCTTGACAGTCTTCCGGTTGGGCGAGTACAAGGGTGAGCTTCGCACCAACCGGGCCACGCGCCCCCGATTCGAGAGGAAACGAGGACTGTATGCGACGAATCCTGATCGTCGGCCTGCTCGCGGCGTTCGCCAGCGCCGGAGCGGCCTCCGCCCAAACCGACGTGACCCCCGTCGAGCCGTTCAAGGTCGGCACCTTCGACATCCACGGCGTGCCCCACGTCGGGGTCGTGCTTCGGGACAGCCTGGTGATCGACATCGAGGTCGCCAACCTGGCCCTCGAGGCGAGCCCCGAGTACGCCAGGGTCCCGATGCCCGAGGACATGCTGGAGTTGATCGGGCGCTACGAGTACGGCCTGAAGTACCGGCTGTACGAGATAGTCAACCACGTGGTCGCCAACGGGCTGGGCGACGACCGCGCCGACTTCGTCTACGACGTGGACGAGCTGCGGACGCGGCCCCCGATCATGTATCCGGGCAAGATCCTGAACGCCGCCGTCAACTTCTACAGCCACGTGAACGAGGCCGGCACCCCCGAGGAGCGGGCGGCCGAGATTCGGCGGCGGCAGGAGCAGCGCGGCGTGCCCTACCTCTTCCTCAAGCCCAGCCGCGGCGCCGTCGTCGGCAACGGCGACCCCGTCGTGATTCCCTACGGCCGCAACCGCACCGACTGGGAGGTGGAGCTCGCCGCGGTGGTGGGCCGGCCCGCCAAGTACGTGTCGGCCCTCGAGGCGCAGGACTATATCTTCGGCTACATGGTCTCGATCGACGTCTCCGACCGCGGCGGGCGCCCGCCGGGCGGCAACGCCACCCGCTCGGACTGGTTCGTCGGCAAGGGCCACGACAGCTTCGCGCCGCAGGGCCCCTGGATCGTGCCGAAGGAGTTCTACGGCGACCCGATGGAGAACCTGCGCCAGACCCTCAGCGTCGGCGGCACCGTGCTGCAGGACGCGCAGGCCGGCGACATGATCCACTCGCTGTGGGAGATCGTGGAGTACGCGTCGTCCATCATCACCCTGTATCCGTGTGACGTGATCAACAACGGCACCTCGGGCGGCACCGCGGCGGGCTCGGCCGAGACCCGCACCGGCGACCGCTACCTGCAGCCCGGCGAGGTCATCGAGGCCACCATCGACGGCATCGGCACCCTGCGCATGCCCGCGGTGGCCGGCGACATGCCGCCGGACGACCTGACCGGCGCGCAGCTTCCGCCCATCGAGACCTACCGTTAGCCGTTTTTCGTGAGCGGGCGCCGCCATCGGGTGGCGCCCGCCCACGCCCTCTAACGCGGCGGCGGGGGGCCGCCGCGGTCGGGTCCGATCGGCAGGCGCTCCTCGTCCCACGCCCGTCGCGGAATCGGCTCGCCCAGGGGGGGAAGCCGGGAGAGGTCGACCTCGCTGACCGCGTGCAGCCCGCCCGCGGCCGGCCGTATGCGGTAGGTGGCCTCCGGCGTTCGCACCGTTCCCGCGACGACGTCGCCGTTGACGACCAGCGTCACGGTGCCCATCTCCACGCCCGCCAGCCGGCCCGCCAGCGAGTAGCCGCCCGAGAAGGTCGGGGCGACGCTCTCGACGAGGCCGGTGAACGACGCGTCGTCGAACAGGTTCAACGTCAGAACGCCGGACGGCGCGGCGGCGGCCGCGGCGGCGTTGGCCGCGTCCGCGGGCGGCGAGAGCTGCGCGAAGTCGATGGCCACCAGGCGCCGCCGCAGCGTGATGGAGTCGGAAACGGTCTCCGGACCCGGAGCCGCAGCCACCCCGGCCGGCGCCACCGCCCGGAAGAGGCCGGCGGGCTGCCCCTCCACCTCGCCCGCGGCCAGCGCCGCCAGCAGCGCGCCGGCGGGCACCGAGCATCTGCACCCACCACAGATGGCCCACCCCGACTTCGGACGGCGCATCCCCGATCGCCTCGGCAACGCCCACCCGCCGCCGATGGCCGTCGACCGCCCGGAAACGTGTCTTGCAGGAGTCATGGCAATTCGGTCTCCCCGCTGACGCCGGCTACTGGTACACCGGAACGACCTTGATGTCGCCCTCCACCTCGCCCACGAGAACGGTCCTGGTGTGGGTGTTCGGATTTCCGATGCGGATGACCCCCGATTCGCCGGGCTCGCCGGCGCTACCGATGTACACGTTGTCGCTCCCCGTGCGGTTCCGGTTGCCGGCCGCGTACCCGATCGCGGTGTTGCCCGAGCCGTCCGCGTTGAAACGAAGGGCGTCGCGGCCGATCGCGATGTTGTTGTCGCCCTGGCTGGTCAGCAGCGCGGCCGAGCCGATGGCCACGTTGTTGACGCCGGCGTCGTTGTTCTCCAGCGCCCCGCTGCCGAAGGCCATGTTGAAGGACGCCGTCGTCGACCGCAACATCGCCTGAGTGCCGATGGCCAAGTTGTCCTCGCCGCTGACCATGTCGCGCATGCTCAGACGGCCGAACGCGGCGTTGTCCTTGCCGGTGGTCAGGTTGTGCAGGGCGTGCTGGCCGAACGCGGAGTTGTCGTTGCCCGTCGTCCGGTTCGCCAGGGCCCCGTCGCCGTAGTGCGTGTTCGAGAGCCCCGCGTGGTCCTGCGAGGTCGGCGGGTCGCCGCCGACCTCGGCGTCCGCACCGTATGCCATCGACCCCGCCGACCCCGCCGAGAGGAACGGGCCGGGCTCGCCCTGCGGCCCCGCCGGCCCCGCCGGCCCCACCGCGCCGAGGGTCGGATAGAACACCGCCCCCGCCCCGTCGGCCCAAGACAGGGCCAGCAGGTAGGTACCGGGCAGCAGCTCGGGCAGCCCCGTCACCACCCCCGTCTCGGTCAGCGACAGCACCGGCAGCACCGACATGCCGAGGGTCACCGTCGGCGCCTCGCCGGTGAAGTCGAAGCCGTTGATGGTCATCGTCCCGTTCTCGGCGTCGACGAGCGCCTCGGTGATGAGCGGCTGACGCTCGGGGGGCGCCTGCGCGCCGGCCTGCAGATAGACGACGCCGGCCACGACGACCACGGCCAGGGCAAACGCGAACCACGAACCACGCATTCTCCTCATCGGAACCTCCATCCTCGGCAGGAGCCGACCCGGCCTTCGCCCGTGACCGGCTCCGCGTCGCGCCTTCCCTTGACGGGAAAGCCGGTGCGCGCGGCGGCCGGCCCGGTCATCGCCAGCATCGGCTCCGCGTCGCGCCAGCCGCCCCCCGGCGACTCACGCTCGTCCAACGCCGGGCGGCCCGGACTCCGTCCGCCGACCCGACAGCCGCCGCCGGCTCCCCTTCACCGCCCCGAGCGGCGTCGTACCGCCGACGCCCCCTCAACCCGGTCGTTGCCGCACCGGCTCCGTGTCGCGCCAGCCGCCCCCCGGCGACTCACGCTCGCCCAACGTCGGGCGGCCCGGGCTCCGTCCGCCGACCCGACGGCCGGCGCCCTCCTTCGCCCCGGGCAGCGCCGTACCGCCGCGGACGCCAGGAGCGCCGGCCCCGCCAAGGCGCCGCCCCGCCCATCGTCCCGGAGTCCACGCCGTCCTACGGCCGTGACTCGGGCGGCGAATCCGACCGTGCCGGCTCGACGATCATCCCCGGGCGCGGCGTGGTCGGCGAGTACGCCGCTCCCTCGCGCGCCGAGCCGTCCGCGGGTCGGTCGGCCGCCGCCTCGACCGGCGCGCGGGGCCTGAGCAACCGCTGCAGCCGCTCGCGCTGTTCCGCCGCCGACAGCGCCGGCGCCTCGCGCACGGGCGGCGGGGGCGCCGCCCGACGCGCCGGTTCCCGTTCCGCCGCCGCCGGCCGCGGGGCCCGCGGGGCGTGTATCTTCACGCGGTCGTAGATCGACGCGCCGGGGGCCCGCGGCGTCCGCGGCGCCGCGAGAAAACCGGCCGCCGGTTGCAGCAGCAGCCGCAACGCCTCGCGCTCGGCGACACCGTCCAGACGCAACGACACGGGCGCCGCCCCGACGGCCTCCACCCCGACGAACCGCGTGCCCCCGGCCCGCGCCCACTCGTCCAGCACTTCCCGCAACGGCACGCCCGACGCGACCAGGGTGACACGGCCCTCGCCGATGACGAACGCCGGCTCGTCGGCCCCGGCCGGTCGGCCCGCGCCCGACGCCGCGATCAGCACACCGACCAGGCCGGCGTGCCACCCCCATCTGCCACGACCCACGCCGGCAGCGTACCACATCGATCCAGAGCCTCGACGACCACGCGCAAACGATCAGGTGCGAACGGGCGGGCAAGTGAGTCTCGAAACGCTCCACCTTGGCGCCACGCTCTGACGGGTCCGGTCCCGGACGGGTTGGCAGACATGCGAACCTGGAGGACGGCGACCCGCGCTTGTCGAAGGCGCCGGTGTCGCCGGGGAATGGTGGAGGCGCCGAGGGAGGAGCGGGAGACCGCTCGCCCGGCTACGGCCCCGCGTCGGGCCGGGGCGCGATGCGCGGAGGCGGGCCGGTCAGGCCGGGGTTGCGCGGGGTGCCGATGTGGATCGGCCCCACGTCTTCCTGGGTGAGCCGGTGGGTGCGGACGATGCGCGGGGTCAGCAGCATGACGATGTCGGTCGACTGTGCCGACTCGTCGTTGGCCGAGAAGAGCTGCCTGAGGATGGGCAGGCGCAGCAGGCCGGGGAACCCCTTGAGAATCTGGCGCTCCTCCTGGCTCAGAAGGCCGGCGAGCAGGTTGGACTCGCCGTCCCGAAGCCGCAGGCGGGTCACGACCTTGCGCGTGCCGAACGTCGGCAGCGACTGGCCGGCCACGAGGATGGGCGGCCCCACGGTGCTGTTCTCGACTTCGAGGTAGAGGATGATCTCGTTCTCGTAGGTCACCCGCGGGACCATCCGCAGGATGACCCCGACGGGGCGGTACTGGAACGAGGTCAGCGGGTTGAACGACGCGCCGCCGGCGGCGATGGGCGTGAAGGCGGTGGTCGGCACCGGGATGTCCTGCCCGAGGTTCAGCTCGAGCTCGGCCCCCTCCTGCCCGCGGATCTGCGGTTGCGCCACGAGCCGGGTGTGGGTGTCCTGCTCGAGAAAGTCGATGACGGCGGTCGGCACCCCGACGTAGAAGTCCCCGGCGGCGACGCCCCCCGAGAGCGCGTCGAGGCTGAACAGGCCGGACGACGCGGGCGCCTCGTCGCCGTTCGAGGCCGCCGCGCCGGGCGCGCCCCCCGGCGAGAACGCGGTCGAGATGGCGTAGCGCGACAGGTCGAGGCCGTACCGCTTCGCGCGCTCGCGGTTGACCTCGAGAATCTCGACGTCGATGACGACCTCGGCCCGCGGCTTGTCGTTCGCCGCCAGCACCCGCTCGATGATGGCCACGACCGGCGCCGTCGCCCGCACGGTGATGGCGTTGGCCTGGACGTTCGCCACCAGCTCCGGCTCGACCGGCATGTTCTGCACCCTCACGACGACGGCGAGCAGCTCCGCCAGGGCTTCGACGTCGCCGTGCGAGACGTAGAAGGTGCGGATGACCTGCTCTTCGTACTCCGCGCGCTTCTCCCTCTGCTCGGGCACGACGACGATGGTCGTCGGATCGACCACCTTGTGGAACGCGCCGTTCGTCGAGAGGATGCGCGACAGCGCCTCTTCGAAGGTCACGCCGGCCAGCGTCACCGACAGCGTCACGTCGTCGAAGTCGCGATCGTAGAGGACGTTGATGCCCGCCGCCTCGCCGAGGAAGTCGAGCACGTCGCGAAGACCGGCGTCGGCGAACTCGATCACCAGCGGCTCGTCCGACACCGGGTCGAGCAGCGGCGGGCGCGTGTCGAGGCGGGCCTGGGTCCGCATCGCCTCGATGGGGGCGGGCGCGCGCGCGGCCTCGGCCCGTTCGCGCAGGGTCTGCTGCAGGTTGGCGATCTTGACGCCGGCCGGCTCGTTGGACGGGTCCAGCTCGTAGGCGCGCCGGTACGCTCGCAGGGCCCCCGGCAGGTCGCCCAGGGCCTCGAGCTCGGCCGCCGCCGCCGCGTGGTGGCGGGCGGCGCCCGTCATCGCCCGCTCCAGGGCAATCCGGTACTCGGGCCGATCGGGATCCTCCCGCAGCGCCCGGCGGTAGTACTCGACGGCCGCGTCCCAGTTGCCCTCGCGCACGGCCGCCGCGCCGTCGCGGAACGCCTGACCGGTGGCGCACCCCGAGATCACGACCGCGAGCGCGAGCAGAACCGCGGCCGCGGCCGGCCCCCGCCCGGACGTGCGACCCCCGCCGGCACGCACGGCGGCCTCCCCGGCGACGCCGGCCTTCACGCGGCCTGCACCGTCAGGCCGCCGGCGGAAGCGGCCGGCGCGCGGCCGGGCGCGGCATGGTGCCGCATCTGGAACGGCGTCCTTCACCAGTAGGACTATCGGCCGTTCGGGCGCGAGTCGTGAGCGGACCCGTCAGCCGTCGCCGCACCGGCCGTCACCCGCCGCCCGGCGTCAGGGTCAGGCGCTCCCCGGTCCCCGACCGCTCCAGCACGACCGCGGCGCGGTCGAGGGCGACGAGGCGCCAGCGGCCTCCGACCACGTCGCCCACGCGTCCGTGGTACACG
>JAJEEA010000332.1 GCA_022821235.1 Vicinamibacteria bacterium | reverse complement strand
GCGGCGCCGCCGCCGGGAACCGGCGGGCGACGAGAAACACCCTTGACAAGAGGGCCGGATTGGGGTGTAACTGAACGGGCCGGCGCCGGGCGAGGCGGGCTGCGCATACGGTCCGCCCGGACGGGCTCGGCAAACGGGAGTTCCCGCACGGTCGCTTCCGGGCGGGCGCAACGGATGTGGAGACGACTTCTGCGGGCCACTGGCCCGGACTGCCACGGCAGCGCCGGCGACGACCCCCCGGGGCGCTGAACACCGGCGACGAGAGCTGCGGATGACGGCGTTTCGTGCGTTCCGTGTCGAGAAGATCGGCGAGCGGAAGTTCGAGCGGCGGGTGGTCGAGCGCGACACCGCCGACCTTCCCGCCGGCGACCTCCTCATCGACGTCGAGTACTCCTCGCTCAACTACAAGGACGCCCTGTCGGCCATCGGCAACCCCGGCGTCACCCGCCGGTATCCCCATACGCCGGGCATCGACGCCGCGGGCACCGTCGTCGAGTCGTCGTCCAACCAGTTCGCCCCCGGCGACGCCGCCATCGTCATCGGCTTCGACCTCGGCATGAACACCCCGGGCGGCTTCGGCCAGCGCATCCGGGTGCCGGCCGGCTGGGCGGCGCCCATGCCCGACGGCCTCGACGCGCGGTCGGCCATGATCCTGGGCACGGCGGGGTTCACCGCCGCCCTCGCCGTCGACCGCCTCGAGGCGGCGGGCATGCGGCCCGACGGCGGCCCGGTGCTGGTGACGGGAGCGACCGGCGGGGTGGGCTCGGTCGCCGTGGCCCTGCTCGCCAGCCTCGGCTACGAGGTGCACGCCGCCACCGGCAAGGTGTCGTCCTTCCAGTACCTCGTCGACCTCGGCGCCCGCGACGTCATCTGGCGCCAGGAGCTCACGAAGGGGTCGAAGCGGGCCCTGCTCAAGGCGCGGTGGGGCGGCGCCGTCGACACCGTCGGCGGCCCCATCCTCTTCAACGCGGTCAAGGCCCTCCGCTACGGGGCGAGCCTCGCCGCCTGCGGCCTCGTCGCCTCGTCCGACATCCCCGCCACCGTCTTCCCGTTCATCCTGCGCGGCGTCAACCTGCTCGGCATCGACTCGGTCGAGCTGCCCCTGATGCGCAAGGCCGAGATCTGGCGGAAGCTGGCCGGCCCGTGGAAGCTCGACCGGCTCGAGACCGTCGCCTTCCCCCTGACCCTCGACAACCTCTCGGTCGCCATCGATCGCATCCTCGCGGGCGACACGGTCGGCCGCGGCCTCGTCGACCTGCGCGCCTGACGAGTTTCAGGGCGAGGCGGGGGTACGCCTCGGCAGGCGCCGCCGTTGTCGCACGACCTGGGTTTCCTGGAGGTGATGGGGCGCTGACGCGGCCATCGCCGCGTGAGCGCGAAGGCTGCTGGAGGACACTTTTCATGTCCCACCCCCCGTCACGGCATCCTGCTTCTCCGAAGCGCCCCTTTCAGTGAAGCGCCGCACTTCAGCAGCTCGATCCTGTACTCCGTTCGTCGAAACGAGACTTGATTCTCGCGCTGGGCGAAGCTGTTGACGCGGTGCCGATGCATGCGTCCGCCGTGGGCCGCGACGGGCGTGAAGCCGACCGCGATGTCGCCGCCGACGAGACGCTGCGCGAGGTCGGCGCCCGCCTGAAGCTGGGCGGCAATCTCGCCGGCTCTGGGCGACCCCTTCTTGAGCTCCAGCGAGACGACCCGCCCGCGTGGGTTGTCGTCGTCGTCGTCGAAGTACAGATAATCGCAACGCACTTCGTGCGCCGGCCCCGGCGCGTCGGCGTGATCCATGTCGATCAATCGGTGTCGGCGCGGCAGTCCGTCGAGCTTGAGCTGGCAGCCTTCCTTCCGGCAGGTCCTCGCGCGGCACTTGGCGCTCACTCGTGCATCGATACGTTCCAGCAGCGTCCTCAATGGCCGGCAGCTTTCTGCGCGAGATTGGATATCCGCGCCCAGTCGTTGTAGAGGTTCTCGGTGATCTCCCCGTAGCCGGCGGGAAAGGTGCCAGCCTCGATGTCGAGAGGTATCTCTTCCACCACCGTGCCCCTGGGGCGCTTCCTTGGCTTGAACAGCCACGCGCCCACCTCGTGCCGGGTAAGCGCGAGGTCCGCCCCCGCAATGCCCTTTCGCTGCTTGGGGGAGAGGGCCGACAGGCGCACGAGGTTGGCGAGGGCCTCCAGCACCCACTCGCTGTGGGTCGTGATGACGACGCGTACGCCGGCCTTCACCGCCGCGGCCAGCAGGCGGGTGAACTCGACCTGCATCGCCGGGTGCAGGTGAGACTCGGGTTCTTCGATGATCAGCGTGTCGCCCGGTCGTACGACATCGCGCAGATACAGCACCACTGGTGCGAGCTCCGACACCATTGAGGAGGTGTTCATCAACGGGAGGTCGTCCTTCCAATCGTCTGGTCGGTACAGGAAGGACGGATAGCCGGTCTCCGATTGCCGGATTCGTACGGCGCCCTTGAGAATCTCCCGCTCCACACGCGTGGCGAGGGCGGGGAGACCGAAGACTCGTCGGCGTTTTCCGCCGAGGTCGATGAGTTGCTCCAGAAAATCCGCGAGGACCCCCGACAGCACCGGTAACGGGCTGTCCGGGCGAGGATCCGCGCGCGCCGCGCGACCGACAAGCGACCCGACGACCACGCGATGCGCGTGCATGACCCCGGTGCGGTCGGCGGGGAGATAGCGAACGGGACGACTCGTGGGTCCGAGCGTGTATCGCATGACCGAAATGGAAAGGGAGTCGAACAAGTCTTCCATGGGATGCGGTTCATGCGCGCGGCCCGCCTGGTGCATCACATGTTCGGCCAGCGCATCCTGTATGTGCCACGCCGGTATGTCCGCGAATCGCAACGGTGTCTCGTCGGGAACCGATACGCGAAGCGATCCACTTGAAGCCGGTATCGTGAAGGCATGCTCGAACGGCGGGTTCTCCGACACGGATCTCCGCAGCTTGATGCGGGCGCTGCCCTTGTGCGGCCGTCGAACCAGGTCCGCGTTCGCGTCGACGCCGAAGCACCTTGCAATCTCGAGGTCCAGGTCTTCTCTCGCATTCTCGATTTCCGACAGGTTGTTGAATCGTGCGCGAATCAACTGTGCAACGGATTCGGGCAGAACGTCGCCGAGGACTCGCTCTTCGCTGTCCCGCGCTGAGGAGAGTGTTTCGGCCCAATCGACCAGTGACTTGATCGATTCGCCCGTCAACTGGCCGTTGGCTCGTCGTGCGCGACTGAGCCGACGCATGAACCATCCGGTCCGGCGGCGGCCGGCCACACCGATACCGCCGAAAAAGCAATGTACCGCGTAGAGCAGGATCGCGAGATACGACTTGCCGGTATTGCTCGGTCCGACAAACACCGTCAAGGGGCGCAGGTTGATGTTCGCCTCGACGATTGGTCCGAAGTTCGAAACGGAGAGATCCAGAGTGTCCGCGTCCGGCTTATCGGGCATGGCGCGTATCCCGTCCATCGTGCATTGTTGTCTTCACGCTTGACGCCTCCGTGGCTCGATACTGTTCTCGTTGCCTGACACGTCGGCGATACGCGGCCAAGTTGCTCGCAGGGCACTCGTCAACTGTGGGACCCTCGGGGGCGAATCGTCGTTTCGTCCCGGACACCACGGCGACTACCTCGTCCGCTCGGGCTCCAGGAAGTCCAACGTAGGCGCGGGCATATGTGAACAGGCTATCACGGCGGTGCCGTTCGCACTTCCCGGGCTGCGTCCCGGGCGGCCCTCACTTCTCTTCCCGGAACGGCCCGTAGGCGGCCAGCTCGCGCTTGACCACCGGGGCCATCACGTAGAGCCCCAGCAGGTTGGGCAGCGCGACGACGAACACCAGGGCGTCGGAGAGGTCGACGAGGGCGCCGAGGTCGAGGCTGGCCCCGGCGACGACGAAGAGGCAGAAGAACGTCTTGAAGCCGATGTCCTGCTTCCGTCCGTCGCCGGCGAGGTAGGTGAACGCCTTGAGGCCGTAGTAGGCCCAGGCGATCATCGTCGAATAGGCGAAGAGCATCGCGGCCACCGCCAGCGGCGCGGGCGACCACGGCAGCACCGAGGCGAAGGCTCGGGTGGTCAGCTCGATGCCGTTGACGCCGGCGGCGGCGAGGGCGGGGTCGTAGACGGTGGTGACGATGACCAGCGCGGTCATCGTGCAGATGACCACGGTGTCGATGAACGGCTCGAGCAGGCCCACGAAGCCCTCGCTGACCGGCCGGGGAGTGCGGGCGGTGGCGTGGGCGATGGCGGCGCTGCCGAGCCCCGCCTCGTTCGAGAAGGCGGCGCGGCGGAACCCGATGACGAGGGCCCCGAGCATGCCCCCGGCGACGCCCTCGGGGGAGAAGGCGCCCTGCCAGATGGCCGCCACGGCGCCCGGCAGCCGGTCGGCCTGCAGCACGAGGACGAGCAGGGCGAGGGCCACGTAGAGCAGGGCCATCCCCGGCACCAGCCGCACCGTGGTGTTGGCGATCGAACGGATGCCGCCGATGATGACGACCGCCACCAGCCCCGCCAGCGCGAGGCCCACGAGCCAGGTCGCCCCCGCGAAGGGGCTCGCCTCGCCCCCGGTCAGGTCGACGAACATCGCCGTCGCCTGGTTCGACTGGAACATGTTGCCGATGCCCAGGCAGCCCACCACCATCGTGCACGCGTAGAAGATGCCGAGGCCGCGCCCCAGGCGGGGCAGCCCCCGCTCGGCGAGCCCCCGCTCGAGGTAGTGCATGGGCCCCCCCGACACCGAGCCGTCGGCCGCCGTCCGCCGGTAGAGCACGCCGAGCGTGCACTCGGCGAACTTCGTCGACATGCCGAGCACGCAGGCCGCGACGAGCCAGAACGTGGCGCCGGGGCCCCCGGTCGAGATGGCCACCGCCACCCCCGCGATGTTGCCGATGCCCACCGTGCCCGACACCGCGGTGGTCAGGGCCTGGAGCTGCGATATCTCGCCGGGGTCGTCGGGGTCGGCGAGGCGCCCGGTGATGACCCGCACCGCGTGGCCGAACCCCCGGACGTTGATGAACCCCAGGTAGACGGTGAAGAAGAGCCCCCCGCCGACCAGCCACGCCACGATCAGGGGGAAGTCGGCCCCCATGATCGGCACCGTGAAGAAGATGAACCCGGCCACGGCCTCGGCCAGCGGCTGCAGCGCCCCGTTGATGACGTCGTCGATGCCCACGGTCCGATTATCCCCGGAACCGCCGGCGCGCACCCGCCTTCTCCGCGGCGGGGTCGACGGCGGCCCGGCGTCGACAGGCCCGACGCGCGGGCGGCGGCGCCGGCGGCTCCCCGGCGCCCTGTGCTATGCTGGAAACGCATGGCGGCGAATTCGAGCACGGTCGCGGGGTGGCTGCCCGGCCACGACGCGAGGTGGATCATCGCGACGGTCATGACGGTCGCGGGCCTCCTGTGGATGAAGTCGGACGGACTGGAGAGCCGCCTGGACGACATGAACCGCCGCATCGACGACCTGCGGGCCGGCGTCACCCGCCAGATAGCCGAGCTTCGCACCGACGTGCGCCGCATCGACGATCGCCTGCGGGCCGTCGAGATCGCCGTCAAGCCGGCCACGACGACACCCGGCGAGTAGGGGCGCGTGTCGTCGTCTTCAACGCATGGCTGAGAATTCGAGCACGGTCGCAGGGTGGCTGCCCGGCCACGATGCGAGGTGGATCATCGCGACGGTCCTGACGGTCGCGGGCCTCCTGTGGATGAAGTCGGACGGACTGGAGAGCCGCCTGAACGACATGAACCACCGCATCGACGACATGAACGGCCGCCTGGACGACATGAACGGCCGCCTGGACGACATGAACGGCCGCCTGGACGACATGAACCGCCGCATCGACGACATGAACCGCCAGATAGCCGAGCTTCGCACCGACGTGCGCCGCATCGACGATCGGCTGCGGGCCGTCGAGATCGCCGTCCGGCCCACGATGTCGACGCCCGACCGGTAGGCGCCTGCAACCGTATTACGAGCCCCGCCGCCCCGGCTCCGGACCGCGCGCTCCTCGACGCGGTGGACGCCGCGCACCGGGCAGCCGCGTACGACCTCGCCGCCCCGGCTCCGGACCGAGCATTCGGCCGGCGGCGAGCCCGGGCGCCTACGCCAGCCGCGCCAGGATGTCGTCGACCGTGCGGCACGTCACTGCCAGCATCGTCAGGGTCGGGTTCTGCGTGCCCACGCTGGGCATCGAGCCGCAGCCGGCGAGGTACAGGTTGGGGTGGTCCCACGTCCGCTGCCGGTCGTTCACCACCGAGTCGCCGGGGGCCGACCCCATGACGTGCGTCCCGCACAGGTGGCCGCCTCCCTGGTAGTTGTAGGTCTGCCCGTCGTAACGGAACGCGTTCGGCGCCGACTCGCGGGTCACGGTGTGCTCCGCCGCCCCCAGGCGCGCCCAGACGCGGTCGGCCGCCTCGCGCGCCGACGCGAAGCCCGCCCTGACGTAGTCGGACACCCCCCAGGTGATGCGCGGCCGGGGAATGCCCAGGTTGTCGGTCCACGCGTCCGACAGCTCGACCCGGTTCGACGGGTCCGCCTCCTGCTCGACGAGGAACGCGACGCGCGTCTGGCGCGTCAGCAGGTCGTTGACGGCGCGGGCGTAGGGCCGGCCCGCGAGCACCCGGCGCCGCGGGTTGACCCCGCTCTCGTCGCTTCCGTAGACGAAGTCGATCCCCGTCACCCAGGGGTCGCCGATGGGCCAGTTCCACCCGGTGTTGCCCAGCTCCATGCGCCACGCCGCCCGGCGGCGCCGGAAGGGGCCGTCGCGCAGGGTCTCGACGCCCGACGTCGACAGCGGCCCGCGGTAGGGGTAGACCGGCGCGCCGGCCGGCATCAGGGCCCACGCCAGGTACACCGGGTGATCCATCAGGTGACGCCCCACCAGCCCCGACGAGTTGGCGGCGGCGCGCCCCGTCACCCGCTCGGTGTTCAGCAGGATGCGGGCGTTCTCGACGGCGTGGGCGGCGAGCACGTAGACGTCGGCCGCCGCCACCCCCTCGCCGGTCCGCCCGGTGGCGGCGGGCGCCCCGTCGTCCTCGTAGCGCAGGTAGTGGAGGCCGGTCACCCGCCCCCCCTCGTCGATCCGCACGTGGTCGACGACGGCGCGGGGCAGCAGCTCGACCCGGCCCGTGGCCATGGCCTCCTGCAGCGTCGCCCGCGGGTCGTACTTGGCCCGCACCGGGCAGATGGGCACGCAGCTCGTGCTGCCGCGGCACGGGCCGCGGTTCCGGTAGGGGGAAGAGTTGCGGCCGGCCGGGGTCGACGTCAGCCGCGCCGGGGCGGGCGCGTCGTCGGCGAGCACCGTCCCGTCGAGGCGGGCCCCGACCACGCGGTCGCCGTACGACGGCGCTATCGGCCCCATCGGGTAGGCGTAGCCCGCCCCGTAGGGGATGCCGTTCACCGCCTCCTGCTCGGCCCGGTCGCCGGCCACCCCCATCAGGTGCTCGGCCTGCCCGTAGTACGGCTCGAGGTCGTCGTAGCCCAGCGGCCAGTCGAGGCCGCGGCCATAGGCCGACCTCAGCCGGAAGTCGGGCCCGTCCATGCGGACGGCGGTGCCCATCCAGTGGTTGCCGGTGCCCCCGGCGAGCCGCTCGTAGGTGCTGGCGAAGGGCAGCGAGCCCGGGGCGTGCTCGAAGTACGAGCGGGCGGGGTCGTCCCACGCGGCGAGCAACGCCTCGATGGTCGGCCGGGGGGCGTTGGTGCGGCTCGGCTCCAGCGCCCCCGCGTCGGGCGGGTAGGGCGCCGACGGCGACTTGAACGTGGCGAGCATGTAACGCTCGACGTGGTCGCGGTGCAGCGCGTCGAGCCCCGGCCCCGCCTCGAGGACGAGCACGCGCCGGCCGGCCCGGGCCAGCAGCAGGGCCATGGCGGCGCCCGCGAAGCCCGAGCCGGCGATGGCCACGTCGTAGCGCGGGGTCCGCGTCTCCTGCATCGGAATCGGTGTCCGCCGGCCCGCCGGTCGTGGTCGGCCCGCCCGTCGCCGCCCTCGGCCCCGCCGGGCGCCCGACCAG
>JAJEEA010000101.1 GCA_022821235.1 Vicinamibacteria bacterium | reverse complement strand
CGGCGCCGCCCCCGCCCGCCGCGCCGCCCCCCGCCGCCGCGGCGCGGTCGAAGACCACGACGGCCTCGACCGCCGGCGCGTCCTTCCGCGCCGCCCGCACCTTGGCGGCCTGCTCCTCGTCGGCGACCGCCACCACCCGCGCCCCGCTGTGGGCGAGGATGTAGCCGACCTGGTTGGCCGGCAGGGTCGGATAGACGGGCACCGTCACCGCCCCCGCGGTCAGTATCGCGAGGTCGGCGATGACCCACTCGGGACGGCTGTCCGACAGGATCGCGACGCGATCGCGCGGCCTGACGCCGAGCCCTCCCAGCCCCAGGCTCAGGTCGCGCACCTCGTCGAAGAGCTGCCGGCTCGACCACTCGCGGACCCGCTCGCCCTCGCAACGCCCCGTGAGCACCGGCTTCGAGAAGCGCCCGGACACGCGGAACGGCAGCTCCGCCAGGGTCCGGATGTCGGAATCGGTCATGTGCTCTCTCTCCTGTCGGTCATCGCTCCCGGCGGTACTCGCCGCTGCGGCCGCCCGACTTCCGCATCAGGCGAATCTCGCCGATCACCATCGTCTTGTCGACCGCCTTCACCATGTCGTACACGGTCAGCGCGGCCGCCGCCACCGCCGTCAGGGCCTCCATCTCCACGCCCGTCGGCGCCGTCGTCCGCGCCACCGCCTCGATGTCGTAGCCGTCCGGCCGCTCCTGCAGATCGACCTCCACGTGCGAGAGCGGCAGGGGATGGCACAGGGGGATGAGGTCCGCGGTCCGCTTCGCGGCCATGATCCCCGCTATCCGCGCCGCCTGCAGCGGATCGCCCTTGGCGACCCGCCCCTCGCGGATCAGGGCCAGCGCATCCGAGGCGATGGTGATGGCGCCGCGGGCCACCGCCTCTCGGCGCGTGGCGGCCTTGGCGCCGACGTCGACCATGCGAACGCGGCCCTCGGCGTCCACGTGCGACAGGGTCGTCCCCGCGTCGCCGGCCGAAGTGCGCGACCTGGTCTCGGGCATGGGCTAGGGGCGGGGCGGACGGTCGACGCCGCGGGCCAGATGAAAGGAGAGGCTCTCGAGCGACACCGTCAGGTCGACGCTCTTCAGCTTGACGTCGGGCGGCACCCGCAGGGCGCCCGGCGAGAAGTTGAGCAGCGCCTTGATGCCCGCCTCGACGACGGTGTTCACGACCACCTGGGCCGATTCCGCGGGCACCGCGACCACCGCGATGGTGATCTGCTCCTGCCGCGCCACCCGCTTCAGGTCGCGGATGTCGTGGATGGGCACGCCGCTCCGCGACCGGCGCCCCACCTTGTCGGGAAGGGTATCGAACAGCGCGACGATTCGGAACCCCTCCTTGCGGAAACCGGGATAGTCGGCGAGGGCGAACCCCAGGTTGCCGGCGCCGATGATGGTCACGTTCAGGCGTCGGTCGAGCCCGAGTATCTGCCGCAGGCGCTGCCGCAGGTCCACGACCACGTAACCCACGCCCCGCACCCCGAGGTCGCCGAAGTGCGACAGGTCCTTGCGGATGAGGGCCGCGTTCAGATCGAACCGCGCCGCGAGCACCTTGGACGACACGGTGCGCACACCGCCGGCCTCGAGCTCGTTCAGGAACCGAAGATACAGCGACAACCGATTGGTGGTCTGTTCGGAAACCTGCTCTGCCATGACCCCTGGCCGGCCCGCCGCCAGTGCCCCCGGGCGCCGCCAACGCCGGAGAGAGTATATGTTAGGATACCGTCGTGCGGAGCACGTCAACGGGCGGCGGACGCCTTCCCTCCACGCCGGACCGGCCGCGGCCGCACCTCCGGCGGCGCTGGTTCCCGGCCGCCGTGCTGCTCGTCGCCCTTGTGCTGGGCCCCGCGGTCCCCGCCGCCCAGCCGCTCCGCTACATGCCGACGACCCTGGCCGCCCTCGACGCCTATCCCAGCTTCTTCCACCGCCAGCCGGTCGTGGTGCGGGCCACGCCGGAGGGCGACCTGCGGGACGTGTTCGTCAGCGACGGGGAACGGAGCCTCCGCGCCCTCTACGTCGCCCCGCCGGTCGCCGACGAGCGCGACCTCCTCGAGATCGAGGGCACGTTCTGGGACGTGGGCCGTCTCCAGCCGGACGACCCCCGCGTGGCCGACCACGGCATCGCCGCCCTGTCCGAGAGGCTGCTCGGCAAGCCGTGGCCGTCGACCGGCGAGCTGCGGCTCCTGATTGCCGACGACACCCGGCGGGCGGACGCGCCCGACGGGGTCACCGTCCGCACCATCTCGCTGGACCCGGACCGCTTCCGCGACCGGACCGTCACCGTGACCGGCCGCTTCCGCGCCCGCAACCTGTTCGGCGACCTCCCGCAGGCGCCGGGCAACACCCGCGACGACTTCGTGCTGCGGTCCGGCGACGCCGCCATCTGGATCGTGGGCATGGAGCCGAAGGGGGACGGCTTCGACTTCGACGTGATGGCCAGGGTCGACACCAACCGCTGGCTGCAGGTCACCGGCGTCGTCGGCGGCGGCAGCCATCTCGCCACCATCGAGGCCGAGAGCCTCGCCGTGGTCGACCGGCCCGCCACCGCCGCCGCCCGCCCGGCCGCGCCCCGGCCCGAGCGGCGGCTGCCGGCCGAGGTCATCTTCTCGGCCCCGACCCAGGACGACACCGCGGTGGCGCTCGACGCGCTCGTCCGGTTCCAGTTCTCGCGCGACATGGACCCGGACTCGTTCGCCGGGAACGTCCGGGCGGCCTACGCCGGCGCCGGCGGCGCGCTGGAGCTCACGGCCGAGTATCGCTCCCGAAACCGGGTCCTGAGCGTGCAGTTCGCCGAGCCCCTGCTCCCCTACCGGCCCGTCTCGGTGACTCTCGGCGACGGGATCGAGGCCATGGACGGCGCCGCGCTG
>JAJEEA010000272.1 GCA_022821235.1 Vicinamibacteria bacterium | reverse complement strand
GACGCGTTTCAGCGCAGTCGGGAACCCCGGGCGTCCGGGCTGTAGGACGGCGCAGACGCCTCGCCGGGTCGGTTGGGCGGCATCGGATGCCGCAGGCGTCCGGGCCGCAACGGCGCAGACGCCTGGCCAGGTTGGTTGGGCGGCAATCGAATGCCGCAGGCGTCCGGGCCGCAACGGCGCAGACGCTTGGCCGGCTGTCGGGCGGCAATCGAATGCCGCGGCGCGATCTTGCGGTTCGCGTAGAGGACGTTTCGCGGTCGCGTAGAGGCGACGTTTCCGGGCGAGGACCCGGCCCCCCGGCCGGGCTCGGCCGACGCACCGACGTAGAGGAGACCTCATGGCGTTCATCACCGGAAAGCACCTCCCCCGGCGGACGTTCCTGCGCGGCATGGGCGCCACCGTGGCGCTGCCGTTCCTCGATGCGATGGCCCCCGCGGGGCGCTTCGGGCGGACCGCCCTGGCTGCGGTCAACGACGTGACCCGGCTCGTGTGCATCGAGGAGGTGCACGGGCTGCCCGGCTGCAACAAGTGGGGCGCCACCCAGCACCTGTTCGCGCCGGCCACGGTGGGTCGCGACTTCGAGCTGCTGCCCGACAACGCCCTCAAGTCGCTCGAGCCGTTCCGCGACTACCTCACCATCGTCAGCAACACCGACGTGCGGATGGCCGAGGCGTTCAGCCCGCCCGAGATCGGCGGCGACCACTTCCGCTCCTCCGCCGTCTTCCTGACCCAGTCGCACCCCAAGCAGACGCAGGGGTCGGACCTCTTCGTGGGCACGTCGCTCGACCAGCTCTACGCGCAGCGGTTCGGGCAGTCGACGCCGATGCCGTCCATGCAGTTCTGCATCGAGAACCTCGACCAGGCGGGGGGCTGCACCTACAACTACTCGTGCGCCTACACCGACTCCATAAGCTGGTCGTCGCCGAGCGAGCCGCTCCCGATGATTCGCGACCCGCGCGTCGCCTTCGAAATGCTGTTCGGGGCCGGGGGCACCCCCGAGGAGCGGGCCGAGCGCCGGGCGACGCGGCGCAGCATCCTCGACTGGATTCTGAACGACGTGGCCGAGGTGCGGAACGAGCTCGGCACCGCCGACCGGCGGCGCATGGACCGCTACCTCGACGACGTCCGCGAGGTCGAGCGCCGCATCCAGATGGTGGAGGGCCGCAACGACGGCTCCGCCGATCCGCGCGAGCTGCCCGACGCCCCGCCCGGGGTGCCCGACTCGTTCTCGGAGCACATGCAGCTTCTGTTCGATCTCCAGGTGCTGGCGATGGAGACGGACATGACCCGCGTCATCTCGTTCAAGACCGGCCGCGACGCCCAGAACCGGGTGTTCCCCGAGAGCGGCACCAACCGTCCGTTCCACCCCGCCTCGCACCACGGGAACAACGAGGGGCGGATCATGGACTTCAACACGATCTGCAGCTACCGCGTGGGGCAGCTCCCGTACTTCCTCGAGAAGATGCAGCAGGCGGTGGAGGGAGACGCGTCGCTCCTCGAGAAGACCGCCATCATCTGGGGCTCGCCGATGGCCGACGCCAACATCCACAACCACCGGCGCTGCCCGCTCGTCCTCCTCGGCCACGCCAACGGCCATCTCCGCGGCAATCTGCACCTGAAGGCGGCCGACGGCACCCCCATGGCGAACGCGATGCTGACGCTCATGCAGTCGCTGGGGCTCGAGATGGACCACTTCGGCGACAGCAGCGGGACGTTCGCGCTGTCCGCGCCGATGGCGCCGGAGACCACCGAGTCGGGAGGGTAGCGCACCGAACGCGCCACGCACGCAGGACGCCGGCGGCAGTCGCCTTGCCGGAGACGACCGGGTCGGGAGGGTAGCGCGGCGAAGGGGCTGCGCACGGCCGGCGCTATGGCGCCGGAGACCACCGAGTCGGGAGGGTAGCGCACCGAACGCGCCACGCATGCAGGACGCCGGCGGCAGTCGCCTTGCCGGAGACGACCGAGTCGGGAGGGTAGCGCGGCGAAGGGGCTGCGCACGGCCGGCGCTGGCGGCAGTCGGCTTGGCCTGTGTCCAACGCGCACGCGAAGCAGGACGCAGAACGACGCGCAGACCGCAGAGAAGCTGCGTTGCGCCCGAGCACTCGACGTCGAGCCGTGCAGGACGCCGCCGCGACGTCGTGTCCGCGCAACGGAGAGAATCCGAACCTCACGGAAGCGGGAGGGTAACGCCGTGCATGTGTCACGCACGAAGGATCGTGTCGCGAAGGCCGTCACCGGAGCGTTCCTGGCCGTCGGAGTGGCCGTCGTCAGCGGGCTCGCGGCGGCGCCGGGCGACGCGCCGGTCGCCGACGCGGCGCGCATCGGAGACCTGCACGCGGTACGCGCGCTGCTCCAGGACGGCGCGGACGTGAACGCCGCCCACGGGGACGGCATGTCGGCGCTGCACTGGGCGTCCGAGCGGGGCGACGCCGAGATGGTCGCGGCCCTGGTGCAGGCCGGCGCCGCCGTCGACGCGGTGACCCGCATCGGCCACTACACGCCGCTGCACGTGGCGAGCGCGGGGGGGCACGCCAAGGTCATCGAGCGCCTCGTCGGCGCGGGCGGCGACGTGTCGGCGGCCACCAGCAACTCCGGCGCGACCCCGCTGCACCTCGCGGCCGCCGCGGGGAGCGCGGCCGCGGTGGCGGCCCTGCTCGACCGCGGCGCCGACCCCGACGCGCGTGAGGCGGCCTGGGGACAGACGCCGCTGATGTTCGCGGCGGCGCGGGACAGCGTCGAGGCCATCCGCGTCCTTCTCGAACGGGGCGCCGACCCGGCGATGACCTCGAAGACCATCGATCTCGTCGCCGACGGCCGCCTCGCCGGCGAGGCCCGGCGGCGGCAGCGCGCGGTGATGGACGCGTTCGAGGCCGGAGACGCGCGGGCGACGCCGAGCCAGGTCCAGGCCGCGGTGCTCGCCGGCCGCGCCCGCTACCTGTCGGGCGAGGTGCCGCCGGCCCCGGAGAACCCCAATGCGCGGCCCCCGTCCATCGAGACCAAGGGCGGGCTGACGGCCCTGCTCCACGCGGTGCGGCAGGGACACGTCGGGGCGGTGACGGCCCTGCTCGACGGCGGCGCCGACGTCGACCAGGTCGGAGACGGCGACGGCACCAGCCCCCTGCTGATGGCCGCCATCAACGCGCACTTCGATCTGGCCCTGATGCTCGTCGACGCCGGCGCCGACCCCGACCTCGCGTCCGGCCTCAACGGGGTTACGCCGCTGTGGGCGACGGTGAACGCGGAGTGGCAGCCGAGGACCCGGTATCCCCAGCCCCAGCAGCACGGCCTCCAGCAGGCGACCTATCTCGACGTGATGGCGGCGCTGCTCGACGCCGGCGCCGACCCGAACGCGCGGGTCACGCGGCACCCCTGGTACATGGTCTACAGCGGCTGCGGCAACCGGAACTGCGGCCTCGTCGACACGCAGGGCTCGACCGCGTTCTGGCGCGCCGCCTACGCGACCGACCTGCCGGCCATGCGCCTGCTCGTCGAGCACGGCGCCGACCCCGACATCCCCACCCTCGCCCCGCCGTTTCGGCGCGCCCGCGGAGGCACCACCGCCGAGAACGGCAAGGAGGCGGACGTGCCGCCGGTCGTGCCGGCCGCGCCCGGCCTGTGGGTGGCGACGGACCTGACGACGATGGGTCCCGACCCGTCGGGCCTGCCCCCCTACAAGGAGGGCGACCCCGGCGTGTATCCGATTCACGCCGCGTCCGGCGTGGGCTACGGCGAGGGGTTCGCCGGCAACGCCCACCGCCACGCGCCCGACGCCTGGCTCGACACCGTGCGCTACCTCGTGGAGCTCGGCGCCGACGTGAACCAGCGCGACCACAACGGCTACAATGCCATCCACCACGCGGCGGCGCGGGGGGACGACGAGCTCATTCTCTACCTCGTCGACCAGGGCGGCGACGTGACCGCGGTGAGCCGGCGCGGGCAGACGACCGCGGACATGGCCAACGGCCCGGTGCAGCGGGTGTCGCCGATCCCCCGGACGGTGGCCCTGCTCGAGAGCCTCGGCTCGAAGAACAACAACAACTGCGTGACGTGCTGAGGGCGGAGGCGCCGGCTGAATCCCGCGAACGCCTGGGGGATTCAGCCGTGCGTCTTCTACCGGGGCAGTTCGGCCGTTCGGTCCTGCCAACCCGGGATGCGGCCTTTGAGGTGCTCCGGTCGTTCTCCCGGCGCACGAGCTTCGCGAACGATCCGGGCGACGCCGCCGGCACCATCGCCGGTGTCACTTGGTCAGGCCACTCACCCATGCGAATCATGTCGACGCGACGCGGCAACGGTCAGGCGCACGAGCGCGGAAACGCTCGCGCGGCCGCCACGGCAAGGTGGGCGCTTCTGCTTCTGGGACTGCTGCTGCCGGCGGCGCCGGCAGAGGCACAGGACCCGCCGCCCTGGCTCGAGATGACCATCGTGCACGTCGACCCCGCCCGCGTCGGCGAGTTCCTGGCCGCGCAGCGGGAGATATCGGCCCTCGACGAGGAGGCGGGCGTGCCGTGGCGCAGCGTGGGCCGGACCGCCGTCTTCGGCGACACCTACCGGTTCGTCATCACCACCCCGCTCGCCAGCTTCGCCCAGCTCGACCGCGCCGGTGACGAGGGCGCCCGCGCCGGCATCGTCGGCCGCATCCGGAACGTCATCACGAGCCGCGCCACCTACGCGGTACGGACCGCGCCGACCCTCGACAACCCCCTGCCCGAGGGCGAGACGCCGGCCCTGATGCTCGTGCAGATGGTTTCCATCGCCCCCGGCCGCGAGCAGGAGTACCTGCGGGTGATGGCCGAAGACGTCCTCCCCCACTTCGACGAGGCCGAGATGCACCACACCACCGGCGCCCTCACGTTCGGGGGCGAGGGCGGGTACGTCCACGTCTTCCACGTCGAGAGCTTCGCCGCCCTCGATCAGGGGTCGCCGATGGCCCGCGCCCTCGGCGCGCCGGCCGCGCTCGAGGTGATGGCGAAGCTGTCGGGCGTCGTGACCCGCAGCGAGCAGTGGCTCGTCCGCTACCTGCCCGACGTCAGCTTCCGGCCGGAGCCCGAGGCGGAAGAACCATAGACACCGACGCGCACGGCCCGAGTGGATCCGTTGACGTGTGACGGAAATCGCTCATAACGTGCTATCCTTGGATGGCCATGGCAGAGTCCAGCGCATCTGTTGCGGGCGATCGCGAGGCCACGATGCACACCGGGCCGCTCGGCTCCACCATCCACGTCCTGCGCGCCGACGCCGACACCATCGCCGAGCTCGCGGCCATCGACTGGAACCATGCGTTCCGGCGCGTCCGCCTCGACCCGGTCAGCGGGCTCATCGTCCTGATGACCCCGTCGCGCCTGCACGACGAGTTGGCGACGGTTCTGGACCACGTCGTGGACATCGCCGCCAGTACGCTCAGCGGCGCGGTCACGGGGCTGCGCACCGCCCGCCTTCGCGAACCTGGGGCCCCTCCCGGCACCGGCATGGAGCCCGACTGCGCGTTCTACGTTGGCGACAACGCGCGGGCCTATCGCCAAGCCCTCGCAAGAGGCGAGGACGCGGCCGACGCGTTCTTCGAGAGAACCGCGCCCGACCTGGTCGTGGAAGTCGAGATCACGAATGCCGACGCGGGCAAGATCGAGCGCTACGCCGGCATGGGGGTGCGGGAGCTGTGGCTGCTCCGTCATCGCGGAGGCCGGGACCTGCCGGAGGCGGAGTTCCTCGCCCTGCGTCCCCGCTCGAACCCCCGCCAGCTCACCGTTTCGAACGTGGTCAGCGGACTCACCCCGGCCGACATCCGCGAGGCGGTGACCGGCATGCGGCTCAGCGTGACCCACGACGAGCGCACGCAGGCCGTCACCCGCATCGTGCGCCGCCGCCAGCGCTCCAGCGTGCGCGTTCGCGAAGAGGACGCGCCGTACGCCGCCGACCGCGGGTAGCTCGACCCCGCGTTTCGTGGCGCACCGCGTCGGGCAGCGCGGGCACGCCCCCGCGAGGTCACGCGTCCGGCGGCGCTCGTAGCGCCCGCGCGCCACG
>JAJEEA010000017.1 GCA_022821235.1 Vicinamibacteria bacterium | reverse complement strand
GGCATGCACTGGACGGTGGCCGGGGCCAACGCCATCATCGCCCTGCGGTGCTGCGTGCTCAGCGGCCGCTTCGAGGATTTCTGGGAACGACGAGCCGCCAAGGCCGCCTGACAGCCATCTCACGAATCTGACGTGCACCCGGCGGCGGCCCGCGGCTGGCGCCGACGTGGGCGTCTTCGGTATACTGGGGGTCTGCGAGGCGGTTCCCCCCAACTGCGGAAGTGGCGGAATTGGCAGACGCGCAGGCCTCAGGAGCCTGTGGGACCTAGTCCCATGGGGGTTCAAGTCCCCCCTTCCGCACCATCACCGGCTTCGTTCCCGCCGCCGTGAGCCCGCCCGCGGGCGGATGTCGCATTCCCCGTCGAAGGGAGTGCCACGATGTCCGATACCGCCGTTCGAACCCACGTCCGGGAAAACCGCAGCCTTCTCGCCGCCTGCGAGCGGCGCGTCCTGCTCTGGCTCGCGAGGCGGCTGCCGGGGTGGGTCACGTCCGATCAACTGACCGCCCTCGCCCTCGCCGCGATGCTGGGCTCGGGGCTGGCCTACTGGATGGCGAGCCTGAACCCCGCCGGGCTGTTGCTCGTCGTCGTCGGCCTCGCCGTCAACTGGTTCGGCGACAGCCTCGACGGCACCCTCGCCCGCGTGCGGAACCAGCAGCGGCCGCGCTACGGCTACTACGTCGACCACGTCGTCGACCTCATCGGGGCGTGCGCCCTCCTCGGGGGCCTCGGCCTGTCGGGCTACATGAGCCCCCTCGTCGCGCTGGGGCTGCTCGCGGCCTACCTGCTGGTCTCGGCCGAGGCCTATCTCGCGACCCACGCGTGCGGCGTGTTCAGGCTCTCGACGTGGGGTTTCGGACCCACCGAGCTGCGCATCCTCCTCGCCGCGGGCACCTTGGCGCTGCTCGCCAAGCCGACGGTGGTCCTGATGGGGCAGCCCCACCGCCTCTTCGACGTCGGCGGGGTGGCCGCGATCGGCGCGATGACCGCGGTCCTGCTGTGGTCGGCGGCCCGCAACACCGCCGCCCTGTACCGGGCGGAGCCGCTGCCGGTCCGGGAGCGGCCCGCCACGGGGCAGGCTCCCGGCCCGCCAATCGTCGCCTGACGGCTCCGCCGGGCGCCCGACCCTCCAGGAGGCTGTACGGTTCTGCGACGCAGGCTCCCGGCCCGCCCATCCTGACCCGACGACTCCGCGGGACGCCCAACCGACCTCGGGAGTCGCGGGTCAGAACGGCCGGTAGACGACCATGAGGACGGCGACGACGATGGCGGCCGCCGCCACCGCCTGCAGCGTCCGGGCCCGATCCGGCATCCGGAACGCCATGCCGGTCAGACCCGACAGCACGAGCCAGCAGACGACCTTGACGAGGGCCCAGCCGGGGAATCCGAGCCCCATGACCCCCATGACCCCGAAGCCGGTCAGGAAGACCAGCAGGCTGAGCGAGCCGGAGGCCATGAGCATGCGCTGGCGGTTGTCGGGATGGGGCGCCGCGAACGCGGCGAACGTCACGCCGGTCATCAGGAGGACGGCGATCAGGTGCAGGGTCAGGAACGTCTGGTAGCTCATGCGATTCGGCTCTCCGCACGGACAGGGGCGGACCATCCGGCCCTGTCGCTCAGGGGTAACGGGTGGACGAGATCGTCGCCCCGCCGTCGACGACCAGCACCTGGCCGGTGATGAAGCGGCCGGCCGGGGACGCCAGCAGGAGCGCCGCCCCGGCCACGTCCTCGGGCTCGCCGATGCGGCCGAGAGGATAGGTGGAGACCGCCTCCCGCAGGCGGTCCGGATCTTCCCACAGCTTGCGGGCGAAGTCGGTGCGGACCAGCCCCGGCGCGATGCAGTTGACGCGGACGTTGCTGCGCCCCCACTCGACCGCGAGGTTGCGGGCGAGCTGGTGGTCGGCCGCCTTCGAGATGGCGTAGATGCCGAGGGTGTCGTGGCCCTTGAGGCCGCCTATGCTCGACACGATGATCACCGACCCGTCGCCGCGCTCGGCCATCTGGGGCAGCACGAGGTTGCACAGCCACAGGTTGTGCTTGACGTTGGTGGCCAGGATCTTGTCGTAAGCGGGCTCGCTCACCCGGGCCATCGGACCGAAGTGCGGGTTGACGGCGGCGTTGCAGACCAGGACGTCGACGCGGCCCCAGCGGGCGAGGGCCTCGTCGGCGAACGCCCGGACCTGGTCGAGGTGGGACATGTGGCAGGGGATCGCCGCCGCCTCGCCGCCGCCCGCGTTGATGGCGTCGGCCACCGGGCCGCAGCTCTCGAGGCGGCGGCTCGAGACCACCACCCGGGCCCCCGCCTCGGCCAGCGCTTCGGCGATGGCCCGCCCGATGCCCTTGGACGACCCCGTCACCACCGCGACCCGCCCCTGCAGGTCGAACAGCTCCCGATACCCCATGCCGATCGCCGCCTCCCGTCTCGGCGCCCGCCGTCGCCGGATGCGCGACCGCCCTCTACCCGGGCGGGCGAGCCCCACGCGCCGCACCGGGCGCCGCTTCGCCGTCCTCCGCCGCACTCGACCTGCGTGCACCGCCACAGGCCGGCGGGTCGGCGCGGCGGGATCGTCTCAAACCGGGTATGGAGCGTCAACCTTGCGGGGCGGTGGGCGACGACCGGTCGCGCCGTCACGTGAGGGCGATGCCCGAACGGTCTCGGCCCCGATGCCCAAGCAGCCGGCGGGCACGGGGTCGTCCCGGCAGCCGGCGGACACCGGTCAGCGCCGCTGATCGAACCGCCGGCCGACCAGCGCCGAGGCGATGTTGACCTTCTGGATGTCGATGGTCCCGCCGGCGATGCCCCATCCCCAGGCGTCGCGCATGCGTCGCTCCATCGGGTACTCGCGCGAGTAGCCGTAGCCCCCCATCAACTGCACCGCGGCCCCGGTGACCTCGCGCGCCGCCTCGTTGGCGAAGCACTTGGCGATGCTGGAGTCGAGTATCGACGGCAGGCCGCCGTCCGCGTTCCGGGCCGCGCGGTGAATCAGCAGCCGCGCCGCCTCGACCCGCATCGCCATCTCCGCCAGCTTCAGTTGCACCGCCTGGAACTCGACGATGGGCTTGCCGAACTGCCGGCGCTCCTGCACCCACGCGAGGGCGTCCTCGAGCGCGCCGGACGCCTGCCCCAGGGCCATCGTCGCGTTCCCGCAGCGCTCGAGGTCGAACGCCCGCATGAGCTTCGGGAAGCCGCCGGCCGGCACCACGAGCTGATCGAGGGGCACCGACACGTCGTCGAAGTAGAGGTCCGACTCGGGGATGCCCCGGAACCCCATCAGCCGCTCCTGCTCGCCGAACGTCAGCCCCGGCGTCCCCTTCTCGACGTAGACCGCCCCGATGCCCCGGGCCCCCGGCGCGTCCGACATTCGGCAGTAGACGAGGTAGGCGTCCGAGTGCCCGCCGCCCGAGCACCAGCGCTTGGCGCCGTTGACGACGACGCGGTCCCCGCGCACCTCGGCCCGGGTGCGCAGGTCGGTGAGGGCGGTCCCCGCGTCGGGCTCGGACATGGCCACCGCCACGATCAGCTCGCCCCGGCACACGGCGGGAATCACCCGGCGCTTCAGGACGTCGCCGCCGAAGTGCTCGACGGCCCGGACGGGGCCGGCCACCGACTCGAAGATGGGGAACGCCACCGCCGACGAGATCTTGGCGAACTCCTCGAGGACGAGGAACGCCTCGACGTTCCCCAGGCCCAGTCCGCCGTGCCCGGGCGGGATGTTCACCCCGAGGAACCCCATCTCGGCGTAGCGCCTGACCCAGCTCCGCGGCAGCGGGGCCGCGTCGCGCTCGGTCTCCTCCGCCACCGCGGTCATCTCGCCGCGGGCGAAGTCGCGCGCCGCCGCCTGCAGGGCCTGCTGCTCTTCCGTCAACGCGAAGTCCATCCGGTTCCTCCGTAATCCCGCCGACGGCGGCAGGCCCTCCCGCACTCGACCCGGGCCGCCGGCACCCCGGTGCCACGCCGCCGCACCCCGAAACCGGGGCCCGCGCTCGACCCGGACCGCCGCCGCGGTGCCGTCGGGAGCGGCGAGGACCCGGCACGGAAACCCCCACATTCGACGCCGGCACGCCGCGGCGGGCAGGTGGACCCGAATGGTACACTCGCGCCCGACTGCGCCCCCACACGAGCCACACGAGGCCCCAGCGATGACCACACCACTGGACGAAGACGGACTGAAGGCCCGGCGGCGGGTGCTCGGCGACGAGTACGTCGACCGCGCCCTCGACGGGCTCGACGCGTTCAACGCCGAGTTCCAGCAGCTCGTGACCGAGTACTGCTGGGGCCGGGTCTGGACCCGGTCCACGCTCGACGACCGCCAGCGGAGCCTGATCAACCTCGGGATGATCGCCGCCCTCAACCGGAGCGGCGAGTTCAGGACCCACGTCCGGGGCGCCCTGCGCAACGGGTGCACGGTGGAGGAGATCCGCGACACGCTGCTGCAGGTCGCGGTGTACTGCGGCATCCCGGCCGGGGTCGAGGCGTTCCGGCTCGCCCGCGAGGTGTTCGACGAGGAAGGGGTCACGCCGGGTCACGCCGAGACGGGGCCCGCTCCTGCATCACCAGCCTGAGCGCCCGCCCGGCGCCGCCGACCACGCCGACGAAGAGCGCCAGCCACCCGTTTCCCGTGGCAAGCCAGACCCCGAGGATGCAGCACGCAACCACGAACGCGGACTCGGCTAGCGTCGTCCGGGGCAACCAGCTTCGCCTCTGCATCCAGACGAAGAGCAGCAGACCGACCACCGCCAGCACGCCAAGCAACGAGGTCCCGGGCTCCATCTTTCGCCTCCCACAACCGGGCAACCAGCAACTCGACCAGTGCCCCGGCCCTGAAGTTCATGAAAGCTCTGAATCGCGGTGAGCGTCTGTAAACGCGGCAGAAATGACCGCGCCAGCACGTTCCACGAACCAGCGCTCGGGACACTACGCGTCCCCGGCCGTCCGCAGGTCCGCGTCCGCCCGGCGCGCCGCCGCCCTGCCCTCTTCGACGTCCACCCGCGACAGCAGCAGGCCGCCGACCACGAAGAACGTGATGAGGGAGAGGATCGCGCCCCGGCTGGATCCGGTCAGGGCGATCATGACCGCGAACACGCCGGGGCCGACGATGCCCGCGAACTTCTCGAACACCCCGAAGAAGCCGAAGAACTCCGCCGACTTGTGCCGGGGCACCATGCTCGCGAACAGGGACCGGCTGAGGGCCTGGCTCCCGCCCTGCACCATTCCCACGAGCAGGGCGAGGGCATAGAACTCCGTCGCCGTGGTCATGCCGTAGGCGAGGACGCTGATGACGGTGTAGACGACCAGCGACAGGAAGATGGCGCGCTTCGCCCCGATGCGGGCGGCGAGCTGTCCGAACACGAACGCGAACGGCACCCCGACGAACTGCACCAGCACCACCGCGGTGATCAGATCGCCCTGCTCGAGGCCGATCTCGGTACCGAAGGTGGTCGCCATCCGGATGATGGTGCCGATGCCGTCGTTGTAGACGAGGAACGCCAGCAGCATCAGGAACGCCTGCCGGTATCCCCGCAGCTCGCGCAGCGTCTCCCCGAGCCGGACGAACGACGCCCGGATGGCGCTCCCACCCGCGTGCTCGTCCGCCTCCAGGGTCCGTACCGGCTCGGACACCTTCCGGAAGAGGGGGATGGAGAACCCCAGCCACCAGATCGCCACGCTCACGAACGACAGCCGGCTCGCAAGTTCCGCCCCGCTCAGCCCGAACGCCTCGGGGGCCTGGATCCAGGCGAGGTTGACGACGAGGAGGAGGCCCCCGCCCAGGTAGCCGAGGGCGTAGCCGGCCGTCGACACGCGGTCCAGCTCGGCGGGGCTGGCGATGTGCGGCAGCAGCGAGTCGGCGAACACCAGGCTCGAGGTGACCCCGATGTTGGCGAACGCGAACAGCAGCGCGGCCAGCACCCAGTCGCCCTGCTGGATGAAGTACATGCAGGCGGTGGCGACCACCCCGAGCCCGACGCAGGCCCCCAGCATCTTCTTCTTGATGCCCGCGAAGTCGGCCAGCGCCCCCAGCACCGGCGCGAGGACCGCGACGAAGGTGAGCGCCACCGTCGTCGTGACCGCGAACCGGAAGCTGGCCGTCGCCGGATCGAGGTCGGCGGCGGCGACCGACGAGAAGTAGATGGGGAAGACCGCGGTCACGATGGTGACCATGAACGCGGAGTTGGCCCAGTCGTACATCGCCCAGGCGCGCAGCTCGGGGCGGTGCAGCCCGAGACGTTCGAGGATGGGGGTCGCAGGCATTGGCGGAAGCTACCACACCCGCGCCGGGAATACCCGGCAACGGGCCGGCCGGGGTGCAAGGGAGAAAACCGTTGCGGCGCGTAACTCGTTGGCAGTTAAGGACTTATGACGGCACCCCGCGGGGCCGTCACCCAGTCCGTGTGCAATTCACTCGCGGGGAGGCGTAGGCGCAGATGCGGATCGATTGCCGACACGAGCGGGAGACAGAGGGCGGATGGTTTGGTTTTCCGCCACGGCCGGCGACGACAGACCGGACAAAGAGGGGAGATTACGACATGAGGAGTGGAGCGATTTTCGCGAGAGGCAGTTGCCGGGCGCTGAAGTGGATGGCGCTGGTGGGGATGGTGTTCGCGCTGGGTTTCGGGGAGGCGGTGGCGCAGGTTGATCCGACCCTGACCGTGACAGCGGACTCTGTGGTGGAGGAGAATGGCAACCGCTTGCCGGTGACGGTGAGGTTGTCCGTTCCCCGGTCGAGCCCCGTTAGGACCGCAGATCAGAGCGTCACAGTGACACTGACGCTGACCAATGCTGGCGGGAGCGGACAATCCACCATCTCCGCCGCGCGGCTGGCGGAGTTGCCTGCCAGCAATACGGTCGACGGCGATGACTTGGCATGGCGTGGTGGTACGGCCGACGCAGATACGCTGGAACTCACGTTCACCGTAGATCCCGGTGCATTCAGCGCCGAGCGGACGGTGATCTTGGACATCAACGAGGATGAAGACGCTGAAGATGAGTACTTTTATATCGACGGCTCGAGCGCGGCTGTTACCGGCGTGATCAACGCTGAGAGCATCAGCCGGCACGTGTCGGTCAGGATCGCCGACGACGAAACGCAGGAGTACGTCCTCCTGCCCGACAACCACCCCCGCGACCAGCGGTCGATCAAGGAGGGGGAGAACCTGGACCTGCTCTTCGAGGCGCGACCGCCCCACACAACGAACGGGCGATACAGGGTGGAACTGAGTTCGGCCATGCAGGACTCGGATTATGGGCTGGGCGGCGATGATAGCAACACCGAGCTGGTGACATTGCCGGGCCGCAGAGACCCCAATGACGCCAGCGCCGAGCAAACGGGGGCGGGAGAGTACTCACTGACGCTTACCTCGCGGTCCGGGAACGACGGCGACCGGAAGGACGACACCGTCACCGTGACGGTGGAGAGTGCGAGCACAGGGAGGCCTGTACCTCTAGAGCCTGGTCCCCTTGTCATTACGGTACTGGACCAGCACAAGCTGCCTTCGATTAGCCGCTCCAAGGATATCGAGATCACGGACGGGACCACGAAGAGCATGGTGACCATGCTGATGGAAGGCCAGAAGGGGACGGTGAAGTTGTTGGCCGACCGGACAGCCGACGGTGTCCCCGACAGCGAGGACATCACAGTCGAGTTGACGCTGGGAGAAGGCGGCACCGCCGATGCCCGGGATTATCGGCTCGATAGCTCGAAGGTGGAGCTGGAGGACGACGCGGCTTCCGGCACGTTCGTGCTGGACGTCTTGGTTGACGAGGAAGTCGGCGACGAGACGTTGGTCCTCATGGCCACGGTGTCTGGCGAGGACAGGTTTGGCAAGGAAGCTGAAACCGTGACGCTCGACGCCATCACCCTCACCGACGGCACCAGGAAGAAGATCGAGCCGAAATCGCAGGACATGGTCGACGCCGCGGTCGCCAGCGCACGGGATGACGGCGATGCGGACGACGACGGGCTGTGGACCCCGGGCGAGATGCTGAGCCTTGATGCTGAGGACCTGTTCTCGTGGCCGATGACCACCACGAGCGTCGTTCTCGGGAATGTCCAGGTTTCGGACGCCATGGTGGTGAGTGCAGGTACCACCAACGACATGCTGACGGTCGAGGCGGAGGCGGCCGGCATGGCCACGGTGACCGTCACCGCGACGGTGACCGGCGAGTCCTCAGCCATCATGCAGACCGTCTCGAACGTCGCTCAGGTGGAGTTCGACATCATGGTCGACGCACCGGCGGTCACCGCGATGCCGCAGGCGGCGATAGACGCGGCGGTGGCGGCAGCCATCATGGAGGCGGCGGACAAGGCTGCGAGCAAGCAGTGGGAGCCGGGCGGCGCCATGGCGATGGTCCCGTTGGACAAGCTGTTCGACGTGCCCGAATCCATCGATCCCGTGTATGCGGCGGAGTCCTCTGATGAGGGCGACGTCATGGCCGCGATCTCTGGCGGGATGTACGTGTCGCTCACGCCAATGTCGGCGGGAACCGCGATGATCACGGTGAGCGCGGTGGACACCGAGGCCTCGACGACCACCGTCGTCAGCTTCAGCGCCGCGGTCATGGCGCAGGCGTCGTTGCGGGCGAAGTCGCAGGACGACATCGACATGGTGTTCGAGGACGCGGGCGCCGACGACTTGGTGGCACAGGGAGCGGCGATCAGCCTCGACGCGAGCGCGTTGTTCGAGGTGGGCTCGGGAGTGACGCCCATCTACTCGGCGGAGTCGAGCGACGCGGACGCCCTGATGGTGAGCACCAGCGGGACGATGCTGACCCTCACGCCGGGCCAGGATCCGGCCGGCGGCATGTCGACGATCACGGTGACGGCGCTCGACACGGCGAGCGGGTCCCACGCCTCGGTCATGTACATGGCCACGGTGGACGCCCTGCCGGCGATGATCACCATCTCGACCGACCCGATGGACATGGTCGAGGAGGGCGGCAGCATCACGGTGACGGCGATGCTGAACCAGGAAGCGACGGCCGACATGACCATCGCGCTGCAGGTCACGGGCCCGGCCACGCCGGCCGAAGCCGAGATCATGCTCATGACCGGCATGGAGTCGGCCTCCACCATGCTGATGGCGGACGACGACTACGACCCGATGTCGGACTGGAACGACATCGTCATCGTGGCCTCGCACGAAGCCATCATGGGCGGCTCCGCCGTGATGACCCTCAGCGTGACCGAGAACGACTCGGAGATCACCTACACGCTGATGGAGCTCGAAGACATGCACCTCGTCGAGGGCTCGGAGTACGAACTGACGGTGACGGCCGAGCCCGCGGTGCCGATGGACACCGAGGTGATGATCATGCGCGACCGCGCCAACAGCGACGCGGACGAGGACGACTACACGGTCGAGCCGATCATGATCATGGCCGGCGAGACCAGCGGGTCGACCATGTTGATGGTGACGGAAGACAACATGGACGATTCGGGTCACGGGTCGCCGGAGATGTTGACGCTGTTCGGGATGGTCGGGAACATGCAGACCAACTCGGTGAGCGCCTATCTCTGGGACATGGCGGTTCCGGCCCTGCCGGTCATCGCGCAGCTCCTGCTGGCGGCCTTCCTGGCCGTCGGCGGCTACCGCCGCTATCGGCGGCGGTAGCGTTCGGCGGCGGCGTTCGTAATCTCTCCCTTGCCCCCTCTTCCCCCGATTCGCCCCGGGGGGAGAGGGGGCGTTTTCTTGGGCCTTGCCGTTGAAGGGCTGGTCGACGCTGGGGCGCCGGCTGCACGCCTGGAACGACGGCCCGGCGCGATTGGGCGGCAGCGGGTCTGGGAGAATCGGGCGTCTGCGTTGCCAGCACGGCCGGAACCTCGCGACGGAGAAGCACCGATGCCGATGTGGACGGGAGCGCTACGGGCGAGACGGAGCTGGCCTGTTCCGTGGGTGGCGGCTCTTGCCGTCGTCTTCACACTGGGGACCGGTGAGGCGGCGGCGCAGCTCACCCCGGACAGCACGTTCGACGGCAACGGCCTGAAGGTGGAGGTGGAGCCGGAGCCGGTGGCCGAGGGGGAGAGCGCCACGATAACCGTGACCCTCAAGGCGAGCGTCGCCGCCAGCACGGCGTCGGCCACTCCCGTGACGGTCACCGTCGAAGTGGAGCCTTACGGGGTCGGAGACGCCACCGCCGAGGCCGCCGACGTCAGCCTGAATCCCGGCACCGCAACCCTCACCTTCCCCGCGAACGCCACCGGCGGCGACGTCACGCACGAGATCAGCGAGACCATCCTCCTGCAGACCAACCACGACCCCGATGCCGAGGACGAGACCGTCGTGCTGGCCGTCAGCGCATCGGGCGGCGGAATCTCCATCGCAGACGGCAGCCGGACTGGTGACGAGCCCCTGCACCCCATCACCCTCGACGACGACGAGATCCAGTCGTACACGCTGGCGCTTTCGCCCGGCGCACCGCCCCGGGAGGGGCGCGCCTTCGAGGTGACCGTTCGCACGGTCCCCGCGCACGTGGACGAGAGCAAGACGCTGACGCTGCAGATCGACGACAGCAGCTATGCGCTCGACACGGACGACGCCGAGGACGGCGCCCAGATCTCGGGCACGCTCGACGGTGACAATTCGTCGTTCACGGCCAAGATCACACCACCATTGAACGACGAGGACCGGGTGGACGACACGGTGACGGTGACGGCGTACTCGGGATCGGTGGGCAACGCCACCGAGGAGGCCTCACGGAGCTTCAGGGTGGCCGACGCCCACGCGCTGCCCGCGTCGGACGCCGTCACCGTCGAGGCGAGGGACGCGGCCGGCCGGCTCGTCACGTCGGTGCCGGAAGGCGGAGCCGTCGAGCTGACGATCTTGGTGGACCGTGGCCGCGGCGATATGGCGGCGACCGGCGAGTCGCTGTCGGTGATGCTGGCGTTGGCGCCGGGCGACTCCGCCCAGGCGGCGACCTACCGGCTCGCGCCGAACCGCGTCGACCTGCCCGCCGTCACGCCCCCCGACGGGAGGCAGTCGGCGGCGGCCGTGGTCCGGCTGGAGGCGCTGGCCGACGAGTTCGTCAACGACGACCGGCTCACCATCGACCTGCTGACCACTGGGGAGTCGGCCTACGGCGCGGGCTCGGTCGACAGCCGCTTCGAGCTCGCGGTCAAGGACTCGACGGTGAAGCGGATCGCGCCGAAGCCGGACTCGGCGGTGAAGCAGGCGTTCGACGCCGCGCTCGCGGCGGTCGCGGGGGCGGACGGCCTGAACCCGGGCGAGGAGTTCAGCGTGGCGGTGAGCGACCTGTTCGAGGGGATGGCGGCGGGCAGCACCGTCGTCTACGCGGCCTTGTCGTCCGACCCGGCGGTGCAGGTGTCGGCGTCGAGCACGGAGGTGACGGTGACCGCGGTCTCGGCCGGCAGCGCCGCCGTGCGGGTCACGGCGAAGGTGACGGGCCCCGCTTCCGCCGTTCCTCAGACCCGCTCGGACGAAGCCGCGGTCGAGCAGGTGGTCACGGTCGCCGACGTGCCGTTGCGCGTCGCCCTCACGGCGGACCCGCCGACGGCGGTGGAAGAGGGCGGCGGCATCACCCTGA
>JAJEEA010000035.1 GCA_022821235.1 Vicinamibacteria bacterium | reverse complement strand
GAACCCCGGCCCGAGGCCCGCGAGATCGTCGGGCGGCGGCGGGAACCCGAGCGCGGCGAGGTGGCCGCGCAGATTGGCGGTGTTCGGCAGGGGTTGCGCGGGGTCGGCGTCCGCGAGCTGCCAGTAGTGCTCGGCCTCGAGGTCGAGGGCGCGCCGCGTCAGCAGGTCCTCGACCACCACCCGGGTGACGTAGACGCCGACCACGGTGGCGAGCCCGATCACCGCCACCTGGGCCGCGAACACCCGTCCGAGCCGCGCGCGCAGGCCCCGGCGGTTCACCCTGCCCCTCCCGGGCCGGCGCGGCCGGTGGCGAGCCCGATCACCGCCACCCGGGCCGCGAACACCCGCCCGAGCCGCGCGCGCAGGCCCCGGCGGTTCACCCTGCCCCTCCCGGGCCGGCGCGGTCGGGCGCGAGCAGGTAGTGGCCGACCTGCCACTCCGTCCCCCCGGCAAAGCCGAACAGCTCCTCGCAGGCCATGAAGAAGATGCGCCACCGCTGCAACTGCACGCCCGCAGGTTCCCCGCCGGGCCCGGCCAGGCCGCCGGCGGCGACGGCGCGGTCCGCGTCCAGGTTCGCCAGCCAGGCGCGAATGGTGTCGCGGTAGTGGCGGCCGTCCATCATCCACTGCCCCGCCAGCCGCAGCCGGCCCTGGAACTCGGCCAGCGTGTCCTGTGCCGGCATCAGCCCCTCGGAGAAGAACCGGCGCCCCATCCAGTCGTCGCTCCCCGTGCCCTCGAACCGGTACATGAGGGAGCGGTGGCAGAACACGTGGACGAAGAGCGCGCCGGCGGGCGCCAGCCACCCCGCGATGCGGTCGAGCAGGAGCTCGTAGTTGCGCATGTGCTCGAACATCTCGACCGACACCACGCGGTCGAAGCGCCCGGCCGGGCTCCAGTCGTTGACGTCGGCGGTGCACGCGGCGACGTTGTCGAGCCCGAGCTCGCGGGCGCGCGCGCCGATGAACCTCCCCTGCGCGGCCGAGTTCGACACCGCCGTCACCCGGCTCGCCGGAAAGCGGCGGGCCGCCCACAGGGCGAACGCGCCCCAGCCGCAGCCGAGGTCCAGGATGCGCATGCCGTCCTCGATGCCCGCCCGCGCCGCCGTCAGCTCGAGCATCGAGGTCTCGGCCGCGGCGAGCCCGTCCACCTCCGGCGGCCAGTGGCAGGCGCTGTACTTCATGCGCGGGCCGAGCACGGCACGGAAGAACGCGGCCGGCACCTCGTAGTGCTGCGCGTTGGCGAGGTCGGGCCGCGCGGCGATGGGTCCGCGGCGAAGGCCCTCGAGCAGGGCTCGGCGGCGCGCCAGCCGTCGCTCGGCGTCGTGCGCCGCCTCCTCGCGCAGGCGCCGGCGCAGAAGGACGCGGATGCCGGCGCGGATCGCGGCGTCGGGCAGGCGACCCGACTCGGCGAGCCGCATCAGACCGCCGAAGGCGCTCACGACGTTCCCCCCGCTGTCCAGCGCGTCGGTCCCGTGTGCCGGTGCATCGGATGCATGGGGCGGCTCGATGTCACCACGAGCCTCCCGCCGCGCCGCGCGTCGGTCCCCGGTAATCGGGCATCGCGAACAGCATCTGCACGTCGCTGATCGCGCGCTCGAGAAAGCCGCCCTCGCAGTAGGCGAAGTAGAACCGCCACCGCCGCAGGAAGCGCTCGTCGAAGCCGAGGGCGGCGATGTCGGCGCGGCGGGCCTCGAACCGGCGGCTCCACTCCCGCAGGGTGCGCGCGTAGTCCTGGCCGATGTCCTCGAGGTCGATGAGCACCGCGTCGGCGTGCCGGGCCGCCGCGTCCACGAGCACCGAGACGCTCGGCACGAAGCCGCCGGGAAAGACGTGCTTCTTGATGAAGTCCACCGAGCGCAGCGCCTGCCGGTAGCGCCGGTCGCGAATGGTGATGGCCTGCAGCGCGAGCAGCCCGTGGGGCCGGAGCAGCCGCGCGCAGGCGCGGAAGTACGCGGGCAGGAAGCGGTGGCCCACCGCCTCGATCATCTCCACCGACACGAGCTTGTCGAACCGCCCCGTCAGGTCGCGATAGTCGGCGAGCACGACGTCGACGCGCCCGTCCAGGCCGCGCTCGCGCACGAGGGCCCGCACGTGGTCGGCCTGGGCCGGGGACAGCGTGACGGTGGTCACCCGACACCCGAACCGCTCCGCCGCATGCAGGGCGAGCCCTCCCCACCCGCCGCCGATCTCCAGCAGCTCCTCGCCGGGGGCGAGGCGCAGCTTGCGGCACAGGCGCTCGATCTTGGCCGTGCTCGCCGCCTCGAGCGACTCGCAGCCGTCGTCGAACACCGCCGCCGAGTACATCATGCGCTCGTCGAGGAAGAGCCGGAAGAAGTCGTTGCCGAGATCGTAGTGGGCCTCGACGTTGCGGGCGCTGCCGCGCCGGCTGTTGCGCCGCGCGAGGTGGCGCAGCGCGTCGGCGCAGGTCGCGACGAGCCCCCGGCGGCGGTCGACGTCGTCCTGGGTGCGCCGGTCACGGGTCAGCAGCCTCACGAGGCCGACGAGGTCGTCGCAGTCCCAGTCGCCGTCCATGTAGCTCTCGCCGGCGCCGAGGACGCCCCCGTACACGGCCCGCCCGTAGAACGCCGGCGCCTTGACGACGATGCGCACGGCGGGGTCGCCGTCGCCGTGCACCGTCTCGTCGCCGCCGTCCACGACGGTGACGGTGCCGCCGCGCAGCCCGTCCAGGGCGCGGTGCAGGAGGCGTCGGGCCGCGCCGGTCCGCCAGTCGCCGCGTCGAGGCGCCGCCCCGGCACCGACCACGCCGCCAGGCGGCCGCGCCGTTCCGCCGCCAGTCCACCGACGGTCGCCTTGCGGCTCCGCCCGGCGCCCAACCAGCCCTCCCGCAGTCCGCACCGTTCCATGGCGCATGCTGCTACCCATCGATCGATCCTCGCCCGCGCGCTCCCGCCGCACGAAAATGGAACCGCGCGCCCTTCAGGAGCAGCCGCCCCGTCTGACGGTAGACGCTACCCATCGATCCGCCCTCGCGCGCGCGCTCCCGCCGGATGACGATGGAACGGCGCGCCCTTCAGGAGCAGCCGTCCCGCCTGACGGTAGACGCTACCCATCGATCCGCCCTCGCGCGCGCGCTCCCGCCGGATGACGATGGAACCGCGCGCCGTTCAGGAACAGCCGCCCCGCCTGCCAGTAGATGCGGGCCAGCGTCGCCGCGTTCTGCGCCGGGGCGCGCAGCAGGCCGCCGAGCACGGCGCGGCGGGTCAGCGGCTCGGCGGCCAGGGAGAGCACCGCCCCGAACGTCCGCCGGCCGCCGGGGTCGAAGCGCATCGCGATGCGGATGCGGTCGGCCGTCAGCGAGAACCTCATCCGGTAGCGTCCGGCCATGGGCAGGAACGGCGAGACGTGCAGCCGCTTGACGGGCCCGAAGCGGCGGCCCCCGCGGCCCCGCGCGTCGAGCACGTAGCAGTGCCGCTCGTTCCAGGGCGTGCTGCGCACGTCGGCGAGGATGGCCGCGCACTCCCCGCCGGCGTGGCAGAAGTAGAAGTTGACGGGGTTGAAGGACACGCCCGCCGAGCGCGGCTGGGTCAGTGCGAGGATGCGTTCCGGCCGCACGTCGACGCCCGCGGCCTCGAGGTGCGCCGCCGCCTCGCCGCGGGTCAGCAGGTGGCCGCGGTCGACGGACACCGGCAACCGGCCCCAGGCCGGCCGGCCCGCGCCGACGCGGTCGAGGTCCACCAGCAGCATCCAGACGCGGTACCGGAAGACGTGGCGCACGGGATGCGCGCGGGCGTGGACGACCCAGCCCCGGCAGCTCGACTCCCGCAACGGCTCAGGCGGCATCGCGAAGCTCCCGGCGGAGGGCGTCGGCCGCGTCGACGGCGCTCCGGAACCCGTCCTCGTGGAAGCCCCAGCCCCAGTAGGCGCCGCAGTAGTACGTCCCCCCCGCGCCGTCGATCTCCGCCCGCCGCTTCTGCGCGCGGCGCGCCTCGGGGGTGAAGAACGGGTGGGCGTAGTCGCGCTCGATCCACACCCGGCGCAGGGGGCCCGTGGGGTTCAGGGTCACGAAGAAGGGCGGCTCGTCGGCCAACCCCTGCAGGCGGTTCATCCAGTAGGTGACGCGGCACTGCGCGGCGTCGGCGCCGGGCGCGGCAGTCACGTTCCAGCTCGACCATGCGGCGCGCCGGCTCGGCATCACCGACGGATCGGAGTGGACCACCGCGCGGTTGCGCCGATACCCCAGGGCGCCGAGCACGGCGCGTTCGGCGGGCCGGGCGTCGAGCAGGGCCAGGGCCTGATCGGCGTGGCAGGCCAGCACCACCCGGTCGAAACGCTCCGCCGCCCCGCCCGCGACGCCCACGTGGACGCCGTTCTCGCCGCGCTCGACCCGCTCGACCGCGCGCCCGACGAGCCGGCGGCCCCGGAAGCGCCGCACGAACGCGTCGACGTATGTTCTCGACCCGCCCTCCACGACGCGCCATTCCGGCCGGTCGCGCAGCCGCAGCAGGCCATGGTTGGCCATGAAGGCGGCGACGTGGGCGATGGACAGCTCGCGCACGCCGGCGAGCGGCGCCGACCACAGGGCGGCGCACATGGGCAGCAGGTGGTCGTCGACGAAGGGCCCGGGATAGCCCTGCGCGTCCAGATACTCGCCCAGGGTGCGCGCGTCGTCCGGGTCGACCCCCGCCGCGTCGCGATAGAACCGCCGGATGCCGCGCAACATCGACAGGAACCTCGGGCTGAACAGGTTCCGTCGCTGGCAGAACAGCGCGCGCAGGCTCGTGGTGCCGTACTCGAGGCCGGCGCCGCCGTCTCCTTCGCGGCGCACCGAGAAGGACATGTCGGTGGGCCGCGAGGCCACCCTCAGCTCGTCGAGCCACGCCGAGAACAACGGGTAGTGCGTGCGGTTGAAGACGATGAAGCCCGAGTCCACCGCACAGGCCCGCCCGTTCACCAGCAGGTCGTGCGTGTCGGTGTGGCCGCCGAGGCGCGGCCCCGCCTCGAACAGGGTGACGTCGGCGAAGTCCTGCAGGACCCAGGCCGCGGCCATGCCCGCGATGCCCCCGCCCACCACGGCTACGCGCATCGCGCCCCGCCTCCGTCCCGCGAGATTCCCGGCTTCGACGCCGGTCCGGCCCCGCCCGCGACGGCTAGCCGCATAGTCCTCCGCCTCCAACGCGAGGCTCCGGGGTTCGAGGTTCCGGGCATCGACGCCGATCCGAGCCCACCCGCGACGGTTACCCGCCCGCTCCTCCGTCGCCACCGCGAGGCTCCGGGGTTCAAGGCCGCGATGCTCCCGCCCACCACCGCCACTCGCATCACCCGCGATCTCCGGACACCGTCCTCAGGTCGCTCACGAACCCGACCCACGCCATCGCCCGGAGCACCGCGTACGCCGGATCGAGCTCCCACCAGCGCAGCCCCAGCCGGGCCGAGGCGCTGTGGCGGTGGTGATTGTTGTGCCATCCCTCGCCCATCGTGATCGCGGCCAGCCACCAACTGTTGCGGCTCCGATCCCGGGTCTCCCAGGGCCGCCGGCCGTGGCGGTGGCCCACGGAGTTGACGAGGAACGTCGCGTGCATCAGGGCCACGGTGGCGACGACGTAGCCCCACACCAGCATCTGCCAGCCGCCGGTCCCGGGATACGCGGGCCGCAGCGCCTCCCCCAGCGCGAACATCGCGGCCGCGCAGACCACCGGCGGGACCAGGTCGTACCGGTTCAACCAGCGCAGCTCGGGGAAGCGGGCGAGGTCGCGCACGCGCTCGACGCGGGTGTCGAACGCCGCCCGGCACAGGAACCAGCCCATGTGCGACCACCAGAAGCCGCGGGTGGAATCGTGCGGGTCGCCGGGGCCGTCGGCGTGGGCGTGGTGGTCGCGGTGGTGGGCCACCCACCACAAGGGCCCGCGCTGGGTCGCCGCCGTCCCGAGGAAGGCGAAGACGAACTGCACGACGCGCCCCGTGCGGAACGCGCGGTGGGCGAGCCCCCGATGGAAGAACGCGCTGATCGCGAACGCGCGGACCGCGTAGGACGCCAGCGCCACCCCCAGCGCGACCCCGCTCCACCCGACCCACCACACCGCCCCGCAGGCCGCGTGCAGGGCCACGAACGGCACGATGCGCAGCCAGTCCACCGACTCGTCGCCGCGGCCGGCGCGGCGCGCCGTGTCGAACCACCTGATCACCGTGTCCACTGCTCTCGCTCCGTCGATTCGATGCGACCGATTCAGATTACGGCCCGTGCCGTGAAACCGGCGTGAGGGAACGGCTGGCCCACCTTCACGCGGATTTCACGCGCAGAACGCGGCGTGCGGAATGTCCGGGCCGGGAATCGAAGACCGCCGGGTCGACTCCCGCACCGGAGGGTCACGGAGGTGCGCAGGCGCGAGCCGGCGGAAACCAGGAGGGGTCATCGGGTCGTGCAGGGGATTCGGGTCGAAACCGCGGCCGCGGCCTCGAGCCCGCCCACGGGCTGATGCGGCTCGTCGAGCTCGACACCCGGAAGGAGCCGAAGGAACGCCGTTCGCCGCCAGCCGGCCAGTCGCCGCCTGCGGCGCCGCTGGCGCCCAACCAACCCTCGGGAGTCCGCGCCGTGCCGCGGCGCGGATTCCTGCTCGGAGAGCGTCGCCTTCGGCTCCGCTCGGCGCCCGGCCCTCCAGCCGCCGCGCCGTTCTCACCGCGCCGGTTCCTACAGGCCGGCGCCCTTGTCCTTCAGGATCCGCCACACCTTCTCGGGCGTGATCGGAATGTCGATGTGCCGCACGCCGAGGTGCGCCAGCGCGTCGACCACGGCGTTGACGATGGCCGGCGGCGCGCCCACGGTGGCCGACTCGCCGACCCCCTTCGCGCCCTGCGGATGGTGCGGCGACGGGGTCACGGTCTTGTCGGTCTCCCACCGCGGCGTCTCCATCGCGGTGGGGACCAGGTAGTCCATGAAGCTGCCGCCCGAGATGTTGCCGTTCTCGTCGTAGCTGATCTCCTCGAGCAGGGCCGGGGCCATGCCCATGGTGAGGCCGCCGTGGATCTGCCCGTCGACGATCATCGGGTTGATGATGTTGCCGCAGTCGTCCACCGCCACGAACCGGCGTATCTTCACCTCTCCCGTCCCGCGGTCGACGTCGACGACGCAGATGTAGCTGCCGAACGGGAACGTCAGGTTCGGCGGGTCGTAGTACGAGACCGCCTCGAGGCCGCCCTCCATGCCGGGCGGATGGTTGGTGTAGGCCGCGAACGCGATCTCCTGGATGGTCTTCGTCTTCTGCGGCGCGCCCTTGACCGAGAACGCCCCCGGCGTCCACTCCAGGTCGTCCTCGCTCACCTCCAGCAGGTAGGCGGCAATCTTCTTCGCCTTGTCGCGCACCTTGCGCGCGGCCATCGCCCCCGCCGCCCCCGCCGTCGGCGTCGACCGGCTGGCGTAGGTGCCGAGCCCGTAGGGCGCGGTGTCGGTGTCGCCCTCCTCGATCTCGATGTGGGCGGCGGGAATGCCGAGCTCCTCGGCGAGCACCTGCGCATAGGTGGTCTCGTGGCCCTGGCCCTGCGACTTGGTGCCGAAGCGGGCGGTCGCCTTGCCGGTGGGATGGACCCGGATCTCGCACGAGTCGAACATCTTGAGGCCCAGGATGTCGAAGTGCTTCGAGGGCCCGGCGCCGACGATCTCGGTGAAGCTGGAGATGCCGATGCCCATCAGCTCGCCGCGCTCCCGCTTCTCGGCCTGCTCCTTCCGCAGCTCGGCGTAGCCGATGCGCTCCATCGCCTTCCGGAGGGCGCCGTGGTAGTCGCCGCTGTCGTACTCCCACCCCAGCACCGACTTGTAGGGGAACCTGTCGGCCGGGATGAAGTTCTTGAGGCGCAGGTCGGCCGCGTCCATCCCGAGCTCGCGGGCCATGACGTCGGTCAGCCGCTCGATGGTGTGCACGGCCTCCGTCACGCGGAACGAGCAGCGGTAGGCGATGCCGCCCGGCGGCTTGTTCGTGTACACGCCGTCGACCTCGGCGAAGGCGTGCTTCAGGTCGTAGGACCCGGTGACGATGGAGAACAGGCCGGCCGGGAACTTCGACGGGTTCGCGGCGGCGTCGGTGTAGCCGTGGTCGGCCACCGTCTTGATCTTGAGGGCGGTGAGGGTGCCGTCCTTCGTCGCCCCGAGCTGGGCCTTCAGGTGGTAGTCGCGCGCGAACGAGTCGGCCTGCAGGTTCTCCATCCGGTCCTCGACCCACTTGACGGGCTTGCCGACCACGACCGACGCGGCGATCGCGATGACGTACCCCGGATAGACCGGCACCTTGCCGCCGAACCCGCCGCCGATGTCCGGCGAGATGACCTGGATCTTCTCTTCCGACAGCCCCACGTGCCCGGCCACCAGGGCCAGCACGGTGCGGATGGCGTGCGGCGCCTGGGTCGTCATGTAGACCCTGAGCTTGCCCATGACCCGGTCGAAGTCGGCGACGCAGCCGCAGGTCTCGATGGACGCGACGTGGATGCGCGGGATGTACAGGTCCTGCTTGACGACCACGTCGGCGGCGGCGAGGGCGCCCTCGGTGGCGGCCCGGTCCCCCACCTCCCAGTGGAAGATGTGGTTGTCGGTCTTGCCCTCCTTGTCGGTGCGCAGCACCGGCGCGTCGGGCTCGAGGGCCTTGAACGGATCGACGACGACCGGCAGCGGCTCGTAGTCGACCTCGACCGCCTCGACCCCGTCGGCCGCCGCGTAGCGGTCCGTCGCCACCACCGCCGCCACCTCCTGCGCCTGGTACATGACCTTCTCGGTCGGCAGCACCATCTGGGTGTCGGACATCAGGGTCGGCATCCAGTGCAGGTTGTACTGCTTCAGCGTCTCGCCGGTGATGACCGCGAGCACCCCGGGCACCTTGAGCGCATTCTCCGAATCGATGGACTTGATGCGGGCGTGCGCGAACGGGCTGCGGACGATGTCGAGGTAGAGCATGCCCGGAAGCTGGATGTCGTCCACGTAGTTGCCCTGGCCGCGGATGAAGCGCGGGTCCTCCTTGCGCTTCATGGAGTGACCCATCCCGCACACTTCCGGCGTCGTCTGGGGTGCCATGGCTTCTCTCTCCTGCGCAGACTCCCGGCCCGTCAATCGTCGCCGAACGCGACCGCACGGTCGCGCCGCGACCTCCGTTGCCGCCCAACCAACAACCTGCCGGGCGCCTGCACCGCTTCCGTGCGCAGACTCCCGGCCGTCGACCGCCGCCGAACGCGACCGCACGGCCGCGCCGCGGCCTGAGATTGCGGCCCGGCCGCCCCTCCGGCCCGGTCCGCCCCGTCCTACGACGCGGACCCCTCGCGCAGCTTCGCGGCCGCGTACTCGACCGACTTGACGATGTTCACGTAGCCGGTGCAGCGGCACAGGTTGCACGAGATCGCATGCCGGATCTCCGCCTCGCTGTGGTCGGGGGTCCGCTCGAGCAGGGCGCGCCCGGTCATCAGCATGCCCGGCGTGCAG
>JAJEEA010000390.1 GCA_022821235.1 Vicinamibacteria bacterium | reverse complement strand
CGGCCGCGTCCGGCGGCTGGGCGGCCGCCGCCCCGGGGACGCCGGCCAGCATCAGCAGTGCGAGCGCCCGGCCAAGGCCTCGCTGCACGCGCTCGGCAGTGGGCGCGGACTCGCGCCCTCCCACCTGTCGAGCATCTGCTCGCACCCGGGCCCGCTGCACTCGGCGGCGACCTTCTCCGTGGCCCGGTGGGCCCCACGGCTGGCCCGATGGCGGGGCGGCGGCCGTGCGCATCATGACCGCAGCCTCTCGGCCCCGAACAGCACGCGCCCGTCGGCGCCGACGGTCCACGAGGTGATGGGGTTCCAGTGATACCGCGTCCCGAGCCCCCGCGCGGCGACCAGCGCCTCCCAGGTCGGCTGCACGTAGCCGGTCTCGTCGGTCGCGCGGCTCATGATCTCGGCCGCGCCGCCGTCCCACTGCCACGGGACGCGGAACCGCACGTGGGCCTTCGGCAGCACCGGCGCCTGCAGCTCCGCCTCCTGCCAGGTCGCGCCGCCGTCGGTGCTGACGTCGACGCGGGCGATGCGGCCGCGGCCGCTCCAGGCGAGCCCGCGGATCTCGTGCCAGCCGGGCTCGATGACGCGGGGGAAGGCGGGGTCGGTGACGATGGACCGCGCGTCCATGACGAAGCTGAACTGCCGCGAGCGGCTCCCGTCGCCGAGAGGGTCGGTGTACTTCGACGTCTCCTCCCGGGTCATGAACGGCCCGTCGGCGAGCTCGATGCGCCGCAGCCACTTGACGCTGGCGTTGCCCTCCCACCCCGGCAGCAGCAGCCGGACGGGATAGCCGTTGCCGGGCATGAGGGCGTCGCCGTTCTGCGCGAAGACGAGCATGGCGTCGTCGAACGCCTTCTCCATGGGGACGCTGCGGGTCATCACCGCCGCGTCCTGCCCCTCGGCGAGGAACCACGTGGCCGCGGCCTGCGCGCCCACCTCGCGCAGCACCGTCGACAGCAGCACCCCCGTCCACTCGGTCTGGCTCGTGAGGCCGCACACCATCTGGGGCAGGGTCTCGGGGCCGCCCCGGCGGAGGTTGCCCGAGCACTCCAGGAAGCAGATGCGCGACGTGGCGGGGAACCGCTTCAGGTCGTCGAGGGTGAAGATGGTCGGGCGGTCGACGAGCCCGTGCACGAGGAGCTCGTAGCGGTCGGGGTCGACGGTGGGAATGCCGCCGTGGTGCCGCTCGAAGTGCAGGTCGGCCGGGGTGATGGTGCCCCGAAGGTCCTGCAGCGGCGTGCGCGACGACGTCGAGCTGGGGTCGCGACGCGGGTCCACGAAGGGCGACCGCTGTCCGCGCTCGCTCGGCAGCGGCCCCGGCCGCCGGGTGGTCTCGATGGCCTGCTGCGCCGCCGCCGGAACCGCCGCCGCCCCCACCGCGCCGGCCGTCCCGGCGAGCACTTCGCGGCGGGTCAGGCCCGTCGGCCGCGGTCGAGAGGAGTCTGCCGATCGTTCGCGGTGCGCCATGGCTGAGCCACCCCCTTGTGGGTCGATTCGAAGCCGTCCCGGCAGCGGGACGGCGCGCTGCGGCGGCGACGGCCGAGGAAGCCGAGCTCGCTGCCGGCCCGCCGCCTTGCAGTATCAGCCGGTATTATGACGCACTCTGGACCCGGGCGGCCCGAGACGGGCGCGGGGAGAGGCTGGCCCGGAGAGCGCCGCCTGCGGCTCCGCGCGCCGCCCGACCAGCCCTGCCGGGAGTCTGCACCGTTCTGCGGCGCAGACTCTAGGCGGTGGGGACCGAGAGCGACCGCAACGCCCCGATGACCTCGTCGGGCTCGGGGAACCGCTGCTCCTTCTGCTTCGAGAAGATCAGCTCGCCGTCCGCGACCACGTCGAACTGTCCGCGGCCGCCGACCAACACGTCGGTCTCGACGCCGAGCGCATCCTGAATCGCGGCCGCCAGACTGGTGGCCTTGGGCAGGTAGTTTCAAACCTTGCAGTAGCTGATCGACACTTTCATGATGCCGCGATCGTACCGCAACGTCCCGGCTGGCGCAACGGTCGCCCGTCGCCGGCGCCACCCGGCCCCGCCCGCGGCCGAGCCGCCAGGCGGTGGCGCGGACGCGCCCGAGCACCGCCTGGACGTTATCGTCGAGGTCCACGGTTCGCAGGCTATCGGCGTCAGGGCATCAGGCCCGCGACCCGGGTGCTCACCCGGTAGAGGCCGGTCCGCGCGGTCATGTAGAGGGTGGTGCCGTCGTTGCCGAAGGCGGCGTTCGCGGGCTGCTCGGCCACCCGTACGGTGCCGAGGTGATCGCCCTCCGGACTGATGACCACGATGCCTCCGGGGCCGCTCGCCCACAGGTTCCCCGACGCGTCGACCGCGAAGCCGTCGGGCACGCCGCCGTCGGCGCTGTCCGTCAGGTCGAGCAGCACGCGGCCCTCGTCGACCCCGAGGTCGTCGTCGACGGCATAGGCCATCCACTGCCGGGCCGCGCCGTCCGAGTTGGCGACGTAGAGGGTGCGCTCGTCGGGCGAGAGCCCGATGCCGTTGGGCCGGGTCTGGCCGTCGGCCAGCAGGTGGACCGAGCCGTCCGGGTCGAGGCGGTAGACGCCGTTCCAGTCGAGCTCGGCCGCCTCGGGCGAGGCGAGGCCGTACGGCGGGTCGGTGAAGAAGGCGGCGCCGCTCGAGTGGTAGACGATGTCGTTGGGGCTGTTGAGGCGCCGGCCCTCGTAGCGGTCGGCCAGCGTGATCCGGGTGCCGTCGGCCTCGATCCGCGCCAGGCGGCGGTTGCCGTGCTCGCACAGCACGACGCGGCCCTCGAGATCGAGGGTCAGCCCGTTCGAGCCGCCCTGCCCGCCGGTCTCGAGCTCGGGCAGGAACACCGGGTTCAGGAACACGCTCGTGCCGTCCGCCTCCGACCACCGGTAGACGGTGTCGGCGGGGATGTCGCTGAACAGCAGGTGGCCGTCGTCCGCATCCCCGACCCACACCGGCCCCTCGATGAACTGGAACCCGTCGGCGACCCGCTCGACCGTGGCATCGGCCGCCACCAGATCGTCGAGCCGCGGATCGAGCCGCTCGATGGTCCCCGCCTCGCCCGCCGCCGGCTGCGCCGCCGCCGGCCGCATGGTCGCCGTCGTCGCCGCCGCGATGAGAATCACGCCAAGACCGATTCCCGTCCGTCGTCTCATGATTCAGTCCTCCAGCAGAGTCACCAAAAGGTGACACGATAAAGGCCCGGCGTTTCGAGCGTGTTACGGCGGGGCGGGAACCTGGCCGACACCGTCGTTTGGGGAGCGAACTGGCCAGATTCCAGGATGCGCCCGGGAGCCGGTGAACTCAGCATCAGACTGCATCAGCGGAGGCGCTCGCTGGCTGAGCGCGGCCGCGAGGCCCCAGCCAACACCCTGAACTCCGCGTAGCCTTCCTCGAAGGTGCACGGATAGCCCTGCAGGGCATCCGCCATCGTCTCCAGCGCGCCCCGGCGGAAGTACAACCGCGCCCGCCGGAGCGTCCCGGCCTTCTTCCGTCCGCGATACCGTCCCACGACGTGTTCGGCGAACTCCTGTCCGTATGCAAGAAGCCCGGCGAAGTCCAGGGCGGGGTCGCCGATCGAGCGGTCGCTGAAGTCGATGACGCTGACCCGCTGCTTCTCCGCGTACCAGAGGATGTGCTCGCCGCTCAGGTCCCCGTGAACGAGAGCCGTGCGACAGGCGGGTGCCAGTTCGGTGGCCAGCTCCGTAAGGAAAGCGCGGACGACATGCGCTTCGTGTGGCGCGAGGCGCGGGAGCACGAGCGCCTCGACGTCACGAACGAGGTCCTCGTGGTCCTGCCGTGGGTCCTGCTCGGATACGCCGCACTCACGGGCCACCGACTTCGGCGTCTCATGCAACGCGGTGAGAAACGCGGCGAGCTGGTCGGCGATCCGCCCCCGTTCGTCTGCGGAGAGCCGGCCGAACGTGGCGGCGTCGAGCTCCCGGCCGACGAGGATCGGGTAGCCGGCGAACGAGCCGTCGGCGGACCGGTAGACGTAGTCGGGGATGCCGACCTCTACCCGCGGCCGGAGGTAGCGAAGCAGCCGCGCCTCGTCGGCGAGGGCATCCCGGTACGCCTTGGCCTTGGGCGCCCGGAAGACGAGCGCCTCGTCCAGGATCAAGACGGCGTGGTCCCAGCCATGGGTCAGGTAACGATGGGACGTCCACTGCAGGTCGGGGAACTCGGTCCGGATTCTCCGTAGGAACGGCCCTTCTTCCATGGCGTGCCTCGCCCTCACTGGAGCCAACGGCCGACCTGTCCAGTCCGGCGGCGCCGGCGCTTCCGGCACCGGTCGCCCGTCCGGCCGAAGGAACTCCACGGTCCCGGCCGCATCCGGCGTGACGCGGAACCCCTCTTCGTGAACCGCCCGGTGGTGGCGCCGGCACAGGAGGATCGGATTGTCGAGCGCCGTCGCCCCGCCGTGGGCCCGGTGCCTGATGTGGTGGGCATCGACCCGGACGTTCCGGCACCCCGGAAACCGGCACTCGCGGTCGCGGGTGTGCAGGGCTCGGCGAAGGGCCGGCGAGATGGTCCGCGCGCGGCGGCCGACATCGACGATCTCGCCGCCGGGCCGTGCTGCGTCCCGACCGTCGCCGCGTCGCAGGCCAGCCGCCGTGCCGTCTCCGCCGAGATGTGGATGCCCCCCGCCTCGGCCAGCACCGTCTGTCGGCGGCCGGCCGGGGTGGGCGCGGTCCCCGACGTTCCCGCGGGAACGTCGGCTGCTTCGGGAACGCCGGGTGCTTCGGTCAGGGCGTCCGCGTCCACGTGCACCACCACCTGATACCGGTCCCCCGCCGTCCCCCCGGTCGAGCCCGCCCGACAGCGCGCACTCCGCAATCACCCCCAGCGCATCCGCCTGCCGTTGCGCCGGCGACGGCGCCTCCGCCTCCGCGCCGGGAACGGCCTCGGCGCCGGGGGCGGCCAGTTCATCCGCGTCTGCCGCCGTCGCGTCGGCGCCGCGGGCCTGGTCGCACGCCGCCTCGAGCCGGCTCAGCACCGTCCGGTGGAACCCGGTGGTTGGGCCACGCGAGCGCCAGGAGCCCGTTGACGTCGAGGAGCAGCGGGCGGCTCTCAGACGACGCCATCGTCGTCGATCGCCTTCTGAATCCGGGAGGCGGGAATCACGCCCGCGTTCGGGGAACGTCGAACGTGGCGAAGCGTCCCGTGCTCCTGCGTTCCCCGAGACCCTGCAGCTCGGGCTGCAGCGCCTGCCGCGCCATGTCCGACAGGACGCGCCCGAGCCGCTGACCGGTGGCGCGGGCGTGACTGAGGGCTGCCTCGTACACGTCGTCGTCGAGGGTCACGGTCGTGCGCATCGCACCATGGTACATTGATGCACTTGCATCATCCACGCCCGCCGAGCACCCGGGCCGGGGGGCGCGCCCCGTCGAACCGAGGGATCGGCTGACCCGGATGGCCATTCGGCGTCGACTCGAAGCAGTGCGGGGGGTCGTGCTCGACCTCGACGGGACGGTGTACGACGATCGCGGCGTGATGGCCGGGGCGGCCGAGGCAATCGCGGCGGTGCGCGCCGCCGGGTTCGGACTGCGGTTCGCCACCAACACGTCGCGCTACCCGCGGAGCATGCTCGTCGATCGCCTGCGTGGTCTCGGCATCGCGGCCGAGCCCGACGACGTGCTCACCGCGCCGCGGGCCGCCGCGGCCTGGCTGGCGGCCGTGGGGCTTTCCCGCGTCGCGCTGCACATCCCCGCGCCGACCCTCGAGGAGTTCGCGACCTTCGACGTGGACGAGGAGAATCCCGAAGCGGCCGTCGTCGGCGACCTCGGCGACGACTGGACCGTCGACCGGATGAACCGCCTCTTCCGACAGGTGTTGGGAGGCGCGCGTCTGCTGGCGATACAGAAGAACCGCTACTGGCTCCACGGCGGCGCGCTGCGCATGGACGCGGGGCCGTTCGTCGCGGCCGTCGAGTACGCTACCGGCGCTTCTGCGGTGGTGGCCGGCAAGCCCAGCCCCGAGTTCTTCCGCGCCGCCGCCGCGTCGCTCGATCTGCCGGAGGCCGCGGTGCTGGTGGTCGGAGACGACGTGCGGACCGAGGTCGAGGGGGCCCGCGCCGCCGGCGCCCTCGGCATGCTGGTCAGGACCGGCAAGTTCCGCGAGTCCGACCTGGATCATCCGGCGGTGTCGCCCGACCTGGTGATCGACTCGGTGGCCGACCTGCCGGCCGCGCTCGGCCTCTGAATCACCCCCGGCGGCCTCGCCAGGATCACGGTCCACGGGTAGAACGCAGAGCAACGTCGTCCCGCGGCGCGCGCCCGACAGGGCACTCGTCGCGCCCCGTCGCACCGGCGCTCGCTCCCGCCCGTCACCGCCGGCTCCGGCGTTCCCGGATTCGGATCTCGTTCAGCAGCCGCTGCGGCCCGGGAGCGCCGGGGACCAGCCGCACGAGGGCCGAGGCGAACTCGCTCGCCTCGCTCCACCGCTGCTGGTCCATCAGCAGGCGGGCGAGGGCGAGCACGACGTCGGGGTCGCGGTCGTCGCGCCGGCGGGCCTCGCGCAGCGACGCCTCCGCTTCCTCGATGCGCCCCGCCTGCTGCAGCGCGAGCCCGTAGTTGTAGTGCACGCGGGCGCGGGCGGCGGGGACGGCGGCCTCGGCCAGGCTCTCGATTGCTTCGTCGAGCCGCCCTTCCTCGGCGAGCAGGAGGCCGAGCGAGTAGTGCAGCTCGGGCTCGTCGGGGTCGTGGTCGATGCCCCCCCGCAGCACCGTCTCCGCTTCGGGGTTGCGCCCCTGGGTGTTGAGGAGGTTGGCGAGGTTGAACCGGGCCGGGGTGAACCGGGGGTCGAGGGCGAGGGAGGCGCGGTACTCGGCCTCTGCCTGGTCCTGCGCGCCCTGGCGCTCGCGCACGACGCCGAGGCCGAGGCGGGCCGGGGCCATGTCGGCGACGGCGGCCTGGGTGTCGAGGTACTCGGCGGCGGCGGCC
>JAJEEA010000046.1 GCA_022821235.1 Vicinamibacteria bacterium | reverse complement strand
CGCGGCGCCTGGGCGGTGCGTGGCGGCGGGACGGCCCGCGGCGTCAGGGCGGACCGCGGCGTCAGGGCGGTGCGTGGCGGCGGCCGCGGCGTTGAAAGCGCCGGCCCCGGCGACCGCGTCGTTGACGTAGACGGTCCGCCCGCCGACCATCGTGGCCGCGACGCCGCCCCGCAGCGACCAGCCGTCGAAGGGCGTGTTGGCGGACCGCGAGCGGAACGCGCGGGCGTCGACGGTGACCGGCAGGTCGGGGGCGAGCACGGTGAGGTCGGCCGGCGCCCCCTCGGTCAGGGCGCCGCCTTCGACCCCGAGGATGCGGGCCGGGTTGGCGGAGAGCAGTGCGACGAGGCGGGCCAGCGGCACGTGCCCCGCATGCACGAGCCGGTCCAGGCACACCGACACCGCGGTCTCGAGGCCGACCACGCCGAACGGGGCGCGGTCGAACTCGACGAGCTTCTCGTCGAGGTGGTGCGGCGCGTGGTCGCTGGCCACGCAGTCGACGGTGCCGTCGGCGAGGGCGGCGAGCAGGGCCTCGACGTCGGCGGCGCCGCGCAGGGGCGGGTTCGTCTTGCAGCTCGTGTCGTAGTCGGCCAGCCGCTCGTCGGTCAGGGTCAGGTGATGCGGCGTGACCTCGCAGGTGACGGGAATCCCGCGCGCCTTGCCGGACCGCACCGCCCGCAACGTGCCGCGGGTGCTGACGTGGGCGAGATGAACCGGCCCTCCCGTGAGCGCGCTCAGGGCCACGTCGCGCTCGGCGACGATCTCCTCCGCCGCCGCCGGCATGCCGCGCAACCCCAGCAGGGCCGCCGCCGCGCCCTCGTGGGCGACCCCGCCGGCGGTGAGGGCGGGGTCCTCGCAGTGGTCGATGACCGCCATGCCGCACATCGCGGCGTACTCGAGGGCGCGCCGCATCAGGATCGCGTCGGCCACCGGGCGCCCGGCGTCGGAGACGGCGACGCAGCCGGCGTCGCGCAGCTCGCCGATGGCCGCGAGCTGCTTTCCCGCCCGTCCCTTCGTCACCGCCCCGATCGGGTGGACCCGCGCGAGGCCGGCCTCGGCCGCCTTCGCGAGAATGAGGCCGGTCACGCCGGCCTCGTCGTTCGCGGGCTCGGTGTCGGGCATGCACGCGACCGCGGTGAAGCCCCCGGCCACCGCCGCCGCGACCCCCGTGGCGACCGTCTCCTGGTGCTCGGCCCCGGGCTCGCGCAGGTGGACGTGCATGTCGACGAAGCCCGGACACACCACGCAGCCTTGCGGGACGTCGATGACCGCGGCGCCCGGCTCGACCTCCAGGCCGCGGCCGACCCGCGCCACCCGGCTGCCCCGGATCAGCACGTCGGCGGCGCCGTCGAGGCCGGCGACGGGGTCGACCACGCGCCCCCCCTTCAGAAGGGTGGTCCGCTCACTCACCGGCGGGACCCTCCCGGCGGCTCTCCGCCAACAGGTACAGCACCGCCATGCGGACCGCGACCCCGTTGGCGACCTGCTCGAGAATGACCGACCGGGACCCGTCGGCGACCTCCGGCGCGATCTCGACCCCCCGGTTCATCGGCCCCGGGTGCATGACGATGGCGTCGGGGGCGGCGCGGCGCAGCCGGTCCTGAGTCATGCCGAAGCGCTGGAAGTACTCGCGCAGCGACGGGAAGAAGTGGCCGCGCATGCGCTCGAGCTGCACCCGCAGCAACATGACGACGTCGGCCCCCTCGACCGCCTCGTCCACCGACGTGGTCGCGCGCACCCCGAGCCGCGCCATGTCCGGCAACATCAGGGTGGCCGGCCCGCACGCGCAGACGTCGGCCCCGAGGGCCCGGAGCAGCAGCAGGTTCGAGCGGAACACCCGGCTGTGGAGCAGGTCGCCGACGATGGAGACCTTGAGCCCGGCGAACCCGCCCTTGTGCTCGCGGATCGTGAACGCGTCGAGGAGGGCCTGCGTCGGATGCTCGTGCATGCCGTCGCCGGCGTTGATGACGCGGGCCCCGCACAGGCGCGCGACGAGGTGCCCCGCCCCCGCCGACGCGTGCCGCAGGACGATCATGTCGGGGGCCATCGCCTCGAGGTTGCGGACGGTGTCGGCCAGCGTCTCGCCCTTCGAGACGCTCGAGCCGGTGGAGGCGATGTTGACGGTGTCGGCGCTGAGCCGCTTCTCGGCGATCTCGAACGAGGTCCGGGTGCGGGTGCTCGGCTCGAAGAAGAGGTTGACGACGGTGTGGCCGCGCAGGGCCGGCACCTTCTTGATAGACCGCGTGCCGACCTCCTTCATGGCCTCCGCGGTATCGAGAACCAGCAGGATCTCGTCGGGCGACAGGTCCCCGACGCTCAGCAGGTCCTTCGTGCGGAGGCGGGCCGGCACGTCGAGCGGCAACGGCGGGTCGACGGCGCGGCGCGACGGTTCGGCGGTCGGGGTCATCGCTCGACGACCACCTCGTCGCGTCCGTCGACCTCCTCCAGGCGGACCTGGACGCTCTCGTCCGGCGAGGTGGGAACGATCTTGCCGACGTAGTCGGCCTTGATCGGCAGCTCGCGGTGCCCCCGGTCGACGAGCACGACGAGCTCGATGGCGCGGGGACGCCCGAAGTCGATGAGGGCGTCGAGGGCGGCCCGGATGGTGCGGCCCGTGTAGAGCACGTCGTCGACGAGGAGGATGCGGCGGTCGTCGATGGAGAAGTCGACGTCGGTCCGGCGCAGGATCGGCTGCGGCCCGACCTGGCTGCGCATGAGGTCGTCCCGGTAGAGGGTGATGTCGAGGGCCCCGGTCGGCACGCGGACCCCGGTGATGCCGCGCAGCTCGTCCGACAGCCGGCGCGCGATCGGGGCGCCGGCGGTGCGGATGCCGACCAGCGCGAGATCATCGAAGGTGCGATGACGCTCGGCCACCTCGTGGGCGATTCTGGTAATCGTGCGCGCGACCTGCTCGGCCGCCATCACCACCGGCACGGGACCTCCGCGGCTCCGGGCGGCGCAACCGACGATGGACGGGAATCGCAGCCGGGTCGCCGCCCCGCCGGGTCGTCCGCCGCGGGCGGCGGGAGAGCCTCCGCATTGTAGCGCCGCGCCTGGACGGCGCGCAACCGCGCCGGCGCGCCCGGGCGCACGACACCATTGTGAGACGGCGGCCCGCGGCCCGGTCGGCGGCTCGACTCACGGAAGCGGCCCGGGGCCGGCGCTTGCGAACGCCGCCGCGGGGGCTCGGCGCTCGCGCACGAACCTTGCGCGCCGTTTGCGTGGCAGCGCGCCCGGCGGCGCCTCCCGGTCTCGTCGTGCCCCTTGCGCTCCCGCCCGCGCCGACGCGGGCTCCCGGCCGTCTCTGCCGGCAGCCCGCCGGCTGCTATGATCGCCGCGTCATGCCCGTCGATGTGGACGCGACCGTCCTGTCGAACACCCGCCTGTCGTCCGACTACAACGTGCTCGGGCTGGCCGCGCCCGCCATCGCGGCGGCGGCCGAGCCGGGGCAGTTCGTGATGGTCAAGCCCGGTCTGGGAGACCACCCGCTGCTCCGGCGCCCCTTCTCGGTCTTCGAGGTGATCGAGGACGACGCCGGCCGCGTCACCGGGCTGTCGCTGCTGAACAAGCGGATCGGGGTGACCACCCGGACCCTCTTCGGCCTCGAGCCGGGGGCCCGCGTCCGCTGCCTCGGCCCTCTCGGCCGGCCGTTCTCGCCCGCCGCCCCGCCGGAGCGGGCGTGGATGGTCGCCGGCGGCGTCGGCCTCGCCCCGTTCCACACCCTCGCGGTCGCGCTCCGCGCCCGCGGCGTCGAATCGACGCTGTTCTACGGCGCCCGCTCCGCCGCCGAGCTGTTCCACCTCGATGCGTTCCGGCGCCTCGGGGTCCGGCTGCAGCTCGCCACCGACGACGGGAGCCGCGGCGACCACGGGCTCGTCGCCGCGCCCCTGGAACGCGCCCTGCGGGGGCTCGGCCCCGCGGCCCCGCTGCGGCTCTACGCCTGCGGGCCGACCCCGATGATGCGCGCGGTGACGGACCTGGCCCATGCCCACGGGCGCCGGACCGAGGTGTCGCTGGAGCAGGTGATGGGTTGCGGTCTCGGCGGCTGCTACAGTTGCGTGGTGCCGGTGCGGCGCAACGGCGGGCGCCCCCGTTTCGTCCGCTCCTGCCTCGACGGACCGGTCTTCGACGGCCGGACGGTCGTGTGGGACGGGCTGGGCGCCGGATGAGCGTGGACCTGTCGGTGGACATCGGGGGGGGGCTCACGCTCGCGAACCCCTTCATCGCGGCCAGCGGCTGCTTCGGCTACGGCGTCGAGTACGCCGACGTGGTGGACCTCTCCACCCTCGGCGCGGTCGCGGTGAAGGGGCTCTTCCTCGACGAGCGCGAGGGGCACCCGCCGGAGCGCATCGTCGAGACCCCGAGCGGGATGCTGAACGCCATCGGCCTGCAGGGCATCGGGGTCCGGCGCTTCGTGGCCGAGAAGCTGCCGCCGCTGCGCGAGCGCGGCGCGGTGGTGATGGTCAACATCTGCGGCTCGACCATCGACGAGTACGCCGAGGTCGCCCGGATTCTCGACGACGCCGAGGGGGTCGCGGCGATCGAGCTGAACATCTCGTGCCCCAACATCCGGAAGGGCGGCATGATGTTCGGCTGCTCGCTCGCGGGCACCCGCGACGTCGTCGCCGCGGTGCGAAAGGTCACCCGCCTCCCCCTCGTCCCGAAGCTGACCCCGAACGTGACCGACGTCGCCGCCTTCGCGGCGGCGGCGCGCGACGCCGGGGCCGACGCCGTCTCGCTCGTCAACACGTTCCTGGCCATGGCCATCGACGTCGAGACCCGCCGCCCCCGGCTCTCTAACGTGATGGGCGGGCTGAGCGGCCCCGCCATCCGCCCCATCGCCGTCCGCATGGTGCACGAGTGCCGCCGGGCGGTGTCGATTCCGCTCATCGGCATGGGCGGCATCATGAACGCCGACGACGCCCTCGAGTTCCTCATCGCCGGCGCCACCGCCGTCCAGGTGGGCACCGCGAACTTCGTCGACCCGTTCATCTGGGGCAAGCTGACGGCGGGCCTGACCGGCTACCTGGAGCGCCACGGGATGGCCGCGGTGACCGAGGTCGTCGGCTCGCTCGACCTCTCGACCCGCGACGCGGGGCCCACGCCGGAGGCGGCATGCAGTTGACGCTCTACACCCGTCCCGGGTGCCGGCTCTGCGAGGAGATGAAGGCGATGATCCGCCGCGTCCAGGGTCAGGTGGCGTGCGAGCTGGCGGAGGTGGACATCTCGCTCGACGAGACGCTGCTGCAACGGTACGGCCACCACATTCCGGTCCTGCTCGCCGACGGCGTCGAGGTGGCCCGCACCCGCATCGGGCTCGCCGAGCTCGTGGAGACCCTGACGTCCCGGCACCCCTGACGCGGGGTTCGCGCCGCCACCGCACCATGCACGCGTGGATTGAGGCCCGCGCGTACGCACGGAACGGGCACGGGCGGGACGAATTCGCGCACACCCGCTCATCCGGAACGTTCGACGGCGTGAGGCCCGCGCGTACACAGGGAACGGGCGTGGGCGGGGCGAACCCGCGCACACCCGTTCATCAGGACCGAGCGACGGCGTGAACGGGGGGGCCGCACAAGTGCCGCCCCCCCGTTCCTACTTCGCGATGATGTTGAAGTGGCCGCGGCGGTTCTGCGACCAGCACCCCTCCGTCGACTCCGTGCAGAACGGCGACTCCTCGCCGCGGCTCGTGGTCTGAATGCGGCCCGCGGCCACCCCGAGGCTCACCAGGTAGTCGCGTACGGACGCGGCGCGGCGCTCGCCCAGGGCGAGGTTGTACTCGTTCGTCCCGCGCTCGTCGCAATGTCCCTCGACGAGCACCGTGGTCGAGGTCCACCGCTGCATCCACTCCGCGTTGCGCTGCAGGGCGGCCTGACCCGCCGGCAGCAGCTCCGACTGATCCAGCTCGAAGAACACCGGCGCGAGCGGCGCCGAATTGTTGAGCTCGTCCAGCGACATCCGCGCGAACAGCTCCTCTTCCGTCAGCGGAGGCGGAGGCGGCGGAGGCGGAGGCGGAGGTGGCGGAGGCGGAGGCGGAGGCGGCGGAGGCGCCGGCGGAGGCGGGGGCGGCGGCTCGGGTGGCGGATTGTCCGCACATCCTGCGGCGCCCAGCCCGAGCACGAGGCCCAGACAGACAGTGACCAGCCAATTTGACGACTTCATATGTCGCGTCTCCTGTTCTCAGCGCCCCGGCACCGCTGGACAGGCATCCCGGGGACTGGCAGCTCCTGACAACCGCAGCCTCGGCATTTTCCACCCGGCGCGGCATCCCGGCGACCCGGAACCGAAGTCCCGTCGGCCGGTATGCTCCCTCGTCACCCCTGATCCGCGTGTCCCGCGACGCCCCGCCCGAGCGAGGTCGGAACCCTCCTCAGGCGCTCACCGCCCGGATACACGACACCAGAGGCGCACAGCTTACAAAGGAACCGAGAAATCTGTCAAACCGGTCGCGGAGACCGCGCCGCGCACGCGGTGGTACGATGTCCTGCGTGCCCCTCTCGACCACCGGCGCGCGCACCGTGCTCCTCGCCACCGGCGACGGCGGCATCCGCGATCGGTTCGCCGGGCCCCTGCACGACGCCTCGCATCGCACCCTCGAGGCGACCGGCGCCCCGGCGCTGCTGGACCGGCTCGGAGACGGGGAAGCGCCGATCGACCTTCTCCTCCTCGACCTCCGCCTCGCCGACGACGGGGCCGCCCTGTTCCGGCGGGTGCGGGCGCGCGCCGCCCGGCTCCCGATCGTCGTCTTCAGCGGGTCGGTGGACAGCGCCGCCCGGGTGCGCGCCCTCGCGCCCCTCGGCGTGGCGGGCTACGTGAACGAGCACTGCGACGCGCAGGACGTGCTGCCGTCGCTGGCCCCTCATCTCTTCCCCGACAACTTCAACCGGCGCAGCGGCCCACGCGTGGTCCTCGCCATTCCCGTCTCGTACCGGGTGGACCAGACCATCGCCACCGCGGTGACCCTGAACATCGGCGCCGGCGGGCTCGCGGTGCGCACCATGAACCCGTTGCGGCCCCCCGCCAAGGTCCACACCCGGTTCCGCCTCCCCGGGTCGGCCCTCGACGTCGAAGCGCAGTGCCGGGTGGCGTGGAGCGACCCGCGCGTCGGCATGGGCCTGCAGTTCGAACGCGTGGACCCCCCCGACCAGGCCGCCATCGACGACTACGTCGACCGGCACGTCGAGGACGCCCCGCCGGGCGGGGAGGAGGGATCCTGAGCCGAAGGCCCGGAACCTCGCGGGGCGGTTGCGGACGGGTGGAGGCGGACACTACAATACGCGCGCGCCCTGGGCCGGCTGGACGTCTTTTCTTCCAGGTTCTGCGTCTAAACCACCATTCTCTGGTGCGGCCGGCCACGTTCGCGGCCGGGGTCCCCGCCGTGGCGCGTCGCGGGCTTCCGGCGGGGCCGGGCGGGCGTCAGGCGGCTGACGGCGTGCGGGTGCGGGCGCGGAACGGCGTCCGGGCGGTTCGCGGGGGAGAGCGCATCGTGGTCGAAGTGCAGCACGTGACCAAGCGGTACGGCTCGTTCACGGCCGTGGACGACCTGAGCTTCGAGGTCGAGGCGGGTGAGATTCTGGGCTTCCTCGGCCCGAACGGCGCCGGCAAGACCACGACCATGCGCATCCTGACCGGCTACCTGCCGGCCACCGAGGGCCACGCCCGGATCGCGGGCTTCGACGTCTTCGACGACCCCATCGAGGCGAAGCGCCGGACCGGGTACCTGCCGGAGACGCCGCCCCTGTATCCGGAGATGACGGTCGCCGAGTACCTGCACTTCGTCGCCCGCATCAACGGCATCGCGGCCGGCGACCGGACCGCGCGGGTCGGCGCCGCCATGGAGCGCACCAGCGTCACGGACATGGCGGGGCGCTACTGCGGCACCTTGTCCAAGGGGTACCGCCAGCGCGTCGGCCTCGCCCAGGCCCTCCTCCACGAGCCGGACGTGCTGATTCTCGACGAGCCGACGGCGGGGCTCGACCCGAGGCAGATCATCGAGACGCGGCGGCTCATCACCGAGCTCGCCGGCGACCACACCGTCATCCTCAGCACCCACATCCTGCCCGAGGTCTCCCAGACGTGCCAGCGGGTCGTCATCATCAACCGCGGCCGGGTGGTGGCGGTCGACAGCCCCGACGCCCTCACGGCGCGGCTGCAGGGCTCGCAGAGCCTGTACCTGCAGGTCGACGGCGGCGGCGACGACCCCGTGGCGGCCCTGCGGGGCATCGCGGGGGTGGCGGGCGTGGCGGCGGCCGACCGCAGGGACGGGGTCTCGGGATTCGAGATCGAGATCGCCCCCGGGCACGACGTGCGGCGCGAGGTGGCGCGCGCGGTGGTGACGAACGGCTGGGGCCTGCTCGAGCTGCGGGCGCGGCAGATGAGCCTGGAGGACATCTTCCTGCAACTGACGACGGAGGAGGACGGCGGCGAGCCCGACGGCGCCGTCCCCGTCGGCCCGCCCGAAGAAGCCGACGCGCCCGACGGCGGCGAGGCCGACGGCGCGGATCGGATCGAGGCGGAGGAGCGCACCGATGGCTAACATCCTGGCCCTGGCCGCGAAGGAGCTGCGGGCGTACTTCGTCTCCCCCATCGCCTACGTGCTGCTCGTGTTCTTCGCCCTCCTGTTCGGCTGGTTCTACGTGGCCAGCGTCAACGTCATGGTCCAGTTGAGCATGGGCCAGTTCGGCATGGGCCCGCAGGTCGTCAACATCAACGAGTTCATGATCCGGCCGCTCTTCGGCAACACCGCGGTCATCCTGCTGTTCCTCCTCCCGATGCTGACGATGCGGTCCTTCGCCGAGGAGAAGCGCTCGGGCACCATGGAGCTGCTGCTCACGTCGCCGCTCACCGACCTTCAGATCATCCTCGGCAAGTTCTTCGGGGCGCTGGCCCTGTACTGCCTGATGCTCGCCCTCACGCTGCTGCACGTCGGGCTGCTGTTCTGGTACGGCGAGCCGGAGTGGGGACCGGTCGCCAGCGGCTACCTCGGCCTGCTCCTGATGGGGGGCGCGTTCATCTCCGTCGGTCTCGCCATCTCGAGCACCACGAAGAACCAGATCGTGGCGGGGGTCGCGACCTTCGCGGTGCTGCTGCTGTTCTGGATCATCAACTGGATCGGCGACGCCTCGGGCACGACGTCACAGGCGGTGCTCGCGTACCTCTCGATCCTCGAGCACTTCGACGACTTCTCGAAGGGCGTCATCGACACGAAGCACGTGACCTACTATCTCAGCTTCATCGTGGTCGGCCTGTTCCTGACCGCGAAGTCGATGGACCAGGAACGCTGGAACGGCTGAGGCCACTCCACCCCGATGCTGAACAGAATCTTCGGTTTCCTCGGCTGGGCGGGCTCCCTGCTCGTCTTCGCGGCGGTGCTCGCCTGGCTCGTCGCGCCGGAGCTGGAGGCGGTGCGCCGGACGCTGGCCCTCGCCGGCCTCGCCTGCATCCTCGTCTACGGCGCCGGGCACTGGCGCCAGGTCGGCCGGTCGTTCGAGCGGCGGCAGACCCGCTACGGCGCCCTCGCCGGCACGAGCATCCTCCTGGTGGCGGCCATCGTCGTCGGCCTGAACTACGTGCTCGCCCGCCAGAACCTGCGCTGGGACCTGACGGCGGGGGGGCAGTACTCGCTGTCGGACCAGACCCGGCAGGTGCTCGACACCCTCGCCGGACCGGTGCGCATCAGGGTCTTCGCGCGGGAGCCCGACTTTCCCCGGTACCGGGACCGGCTCGACGAGTATGCCTACCAGACGAGCCGCGTCACCGTCGACTACATCGACGCGGACCGGCAGCCGATGCTGGCCCGCCAGTACGAGGTGCAGACCTACGGCACCATCGTGTTCGAGTACGAGGGCCGGGTGGAACGGGTGGAGTCGGACTCGGAGCAGGACCTGACGAACGCCCTGATCACGGTCGTGGAGGGCGCGGAGCAGACCGTCTACTTCCTGGAGGGCCACGGCGAGAAGACCCCCGCCGGGACCGATCGCGACGGCTACGGCACGGTCTCGGCCGCCCTCGCCCTCGACAACTTCGAGGTCGAGTCGCTGGTCCTCGCCCAGGCGGGCGCGGTGCCCGACGACGCCACGGTGGTCGTCGCGGCGGGGCCGCAGACCGACCTGCTGCCGGGGGAGATAGACGCGCTCCGCGCGTACCTGGACGGCGGCGGCAAGCTGCTGCTGCTGCTCGACCCGCCCGTGACCGGCGACGAGCCGGCCCCCGAGGGCCTGCTCGGCCTCGTGCGCGAGTGGGGCATCGAGGCGGGCACGGACGTGGTGGTCGACGCCAGCGGCGTGGGGCAGCTCTTCGGGGCCGACGCCTCGGTGCCGGTCGCCGCGAGCTATCCGTTCCATCCCATCACCGAACGGTTCAACCTGCTGACCGCCTATCCCCTGGCCCGGTCGGTGTCGGCCGCGTCGGGCGCCCCCGACGGCCGCATCGCGCAGCCGTTCATCGAGACCGGCCCCCAGAGCTGGCAGGAGGCGGACATCGACAGCCTCGCCACCGGGCAGGTGGAGCTCGACGAGGAGGCGGGCGACCGCCCCGGCCCGGTCACGATCGGCATGGCCGTCTCGGCCCCCGCGCCGTCTCCCGCCGGCGGGGGTGGCGGCCCAGCCGGGGACGACGGGAACGACGAGGACGCCGGCGAGGAGGAAGACGGGCCGGAGGACGGCCCCGCGACCGACAACGGGGGCGATTCGGCGCCGCCGGAGACCCGCCTCGCGGTGATCGGCGACTCGGACTTCGCCAGCAACGCGGTCGTCGGCATCCAGGGCAACCGCGACATGTTCCTGAACACCGTCAACTGGCTGGCCCGGCAGGAGAACCTCATCTCGATCCGGGCCCGCGAGCCCGAGGACCGCCGCCTCACCCTCACCGCGAGCGCGCAGCGCCGCCTCTTCTGGCTCTCGGTGCTGCTGCTGCCCGCCGCCATCCTGGGGGCCGGGGTCTACACCTGGATGAGCCGACGCTGACCTCGTGGAGGGCCGGGGTCTACACCTGGATGGCCGGCGCCGACATCGTGGAAGGCTGAACGACATGCGCGGAGCGCGATCGACGCTCGTCCTGCTGGTGGTCGCCCTGGCCCTGGGCGGCTACATCTACTTCGTGGAGTCGGAACGGCCGCCGGCGGGGACCCCGGACCCCCTGGAGCCGGCGTTCGACGTCGAGTCCGACGACATCGACTCGCTGTCGGTGACGGCCGGCAACGGCGACCGCACCGTCATCGAGAAGGACGGCGACCGGTGGCGCATCGTCGAGCCGTTCCCCGTCAACGTCGACGTCACCCAGGTCGTCTCGCTGACGTCGAGCCTCGCCAACCTCGAGGTGCAGCGGGTCGTGGCCGATCCCGAGGACGCGCCGGACCTGGAAGCGTTCGGGCTCGACGAGCCCGGCATCGAGGTCGGCTTCACGACCACCGACGGCGCCGACGCCCGGCTCCTCATCGGCGAGCGCAGCCCCGCCGGCAACGACCTCTACGCGACCGTCGCGGGCTCGAACCGCGTCTTCCTCATCTCCGGCTTCCTCGACACGACGTTCGACCAGACCACCTTCGACCTCCGCGACAAGTCCATCCTCGACATCACCCGCAACGAGGTGGACTCGCTGGAGATCTCCGGACCGGATGTCGCGGTCCGGCTGCGGAAGGCGGACGACGAGTGGTCTCTGGCGAGCCCCATCGAGGCCCGGGCCGACCTCGGGGTGACGGACGGCCTCGTGGGCCGGCTGAGCACCGGCCGCATGAGCGCCATCGAGGCGGAGTCGGCCGGCGCCGACGCCCTGGGGCCGTACGGGCTCGACGATCCGCGGCTGACGGTGACGGTGGGCCTCGGCAGCTCGGCCGCGACCCTGCTCCTCGGCGGCACCACCCCCGAGGGGACCGTCTACGCCCGCGACGGGGCGCGCGATCTGGTGTTCACCGTCGACGCGTCGCTGGCCTCGGAGCTCGAGCAGGGAGTCGACGAGTACCGCCGCAAGGACCTGTTCTCGTTCCGCCCGTTCAACGCCACCGGGCTCGAGATCGAGCACGCGGGCGACCGCTGGACGTTCGCGCGGGAGGAGGCGGCCGGGGAGGAAGAGACGGACACCTGGCGCCGCACCGCGCCCGACCCCGGGGACGTCGAGCGCGCCGACATCGACGACCTGCTCGCCAAGCTGTCCAACCTGCGCGCCGAGTCGTTCCAACCGTCCCGCGACGGCACCGGCCTCGACGCGCCGGCCGCCACGATCGCCGTCACCTTCGACGACGGAGAGCGGGAGCGCGTCGCCGTCGGCCGCACCGGCGACGACGTGTTCGCGGTGAGCGGGGACGAGCCCGGCGCCGCGCGGCTGAACACCCGAAGCTGGCAGGACGCCATCGAGGCCCTCGACCTCCTCCGCGGGAACGGCGAAGCCCCGGCGCCGTGACCTGCGGGCTCCGTCGGCGCGGGCCGCCGCCGGCCCGGCCTGCGGTTCGTCCGCCGACCCGGGCAGCCACGCCGGCTCCGGGTCGCCGCCTGGTCGCCGGAAGCCGCCGCTCCGGCACTTTCGCGGCCGCCAGGTGCACCGATGGCGCCCCGACCGGTTCCTCCGGAACCGGCGCGGTCTACGGAGCGGTCCCCTCCTCCGGCATCAGCGCGAACGTCCACATCGAGCCGCCGGCCGGAACCAGCCCGCGCGCGTAGCGGTTGGCGAGGCCGCCCCCGAGGCCGGACGCCACCGTGATCTGCTGCCGGCCGTTCAGGGTGTAGGTGACCGCGGTCGCGTTGACGCTCGACCCGGTCTGGAACTCCCAGAGGGTCTCGCCGGTCTCCTCGTCGAGGGCGACGAACTCGCCGGTGATCTTCCCGGTGAACAGCAGCCCGCCGCCGGTGGCCAGCACCCCGGCCGAGCTGGGGAAGTCGTGCATCGGTATCTCCCACTTCTTATCGCCGGTCAGCGGGTCGATGGCCACGATGTGCCCGAGCAGGTCGCCCGGCTCGACCACCGGGAAGCGGTTGGTGACCCCGGTGGAGCTCGCCCCGAGGACGAACTCCTGCGGCTCGGGGAGGAGCCGCTGGATGCGGGGCACGTACCACGTCGTCGAGTAGATGAGGCCGGTGTCGGGGTTGAAGGCGATGGGGACGGCGTTGGTGCCGCGCGAGGGCCAGATGTAGACCTCCTCGCCGGCGAGGAAGTCGCGGTAGAGGTCGGTCAGCACCGGCCGGCCCGTCTCGAGGTCGATGTGGGTGGCCCAGTTGACGAAGACGTAGGGGTGGGCGGCGATGAGCGAGCAGTCGGTGCGGTCGACGGTATAGAGGAAGCCGTTCTTGTTGGCCTGGATCATCACCTTGCGCATCTCGCCGTCGACCTCGAGCTCGGCCAGCACCTGCTCGTCGATGCCGTCCACGTCGTACACGTCGTTGGGGGTGTACTGGTAGTAGCAGTGGATCTCGCCGGTCCGCGGGCGGATGGCGAGCACCGTCGACGCGTAGAGGCTGTCGAGCCCGCCCCGCGTGGCCGGGTCGTAGGGCTCGGCGTTGCCGGTCCCCCAGTAGACGAGGTCGAGCTCGGGGTCGTACGAGCCGGTGCGCCACGTCGGCGCCCCGCCGTACAGGTACGCGTCGCTGTCGGCGGGCCACGTCTCGTGGCCGGGCTCGCCGGGGCCGGGGATGGTGTAGCGGCGCCACAGCTTCTCGCCGGTCGCCGGGTCCCAGCCGTCGAGGAAGCCGCGGGTGGTCGACTCGCCGCCGGACATCCCCGAGATGAGGACCCCGTTGGCGATCATGGGTGCGCCCGTCGCGTAGTAGCCCTCGGCCCCGTCGGCGAACTTCTCGTTCCACAGCTCCTCGCCCGTCTCCATGTCGAGGGCGAGGACGTGGTTGTCGACGGTGACCCGGAAGAGCCGTCCCTCGTAGATCACCGGGCCGCCCCGGTTGAAGCTGCTGCGCCGCCGCGACCCCTCCTCGAGGACGACCGGGGTGCGCCAGAGCTGCCGTCCCGTCTCGAGGTCGATGGCGAACGTCCAGCTTCCGTTGATGGCGTAGAGGACCCCGTCGTGGATGGCGGGGGCGGCGAGCTCGCCCGACTGGTTCATCAAGCTCGTGCTCCAGATGGGCACGAGCCGGTGGATGTTCGACTTGTCGATCTGGTCGAGGGGGCTGTAGCTCTTGCGGTCGTACCCCATGCTGTGGACGAGCACGTCCTCGGGGGTCCGCGCGTCGTTGATCAGGTCTTCCGCCGTCTGGGCGAGAGCCGGGTCCGCACCCAGCCCGAGGAAGAGCGCGAGCAGTCCTGCCGTCTTCTTCATGATCGACCTCCATCGACTCGCGGCCCGCCGGCGGAGCGGCGGCCGCGGAGATCCCTCCGCGTGCGGCTGGGGCGCCGACGCCCCCCGCGTTGCGCGTGTCGGCCATCATACGGGGTCGCGGCGGAACGATCCAGCGGCCCGAGAGTGCCGGCCTCGCGGCGTCGTGGGCGCCGTGGACTGCCGTGGCCGTCGTTGGTTGGGCGGGCGGAAGCCGCGAGGCGACAGCGTGCAGGCGCTGGGCGGGGACGGAGGCCCCGCGGGCCGGCCCCGGGCCGCCGGACGCCCAGCATCGCCCCCTCGCGGCGCGGCGGGCGGCCCGCGCCCGGTCCGGCCTTGACGGTCGCATTCCCCCGTGACTAGCATTCAGGAGCGGGTCGAACAACCGAGAGGAGCTGGCCTTGCCGAAGGGTCGAGCGGTCGCTGCGTTCCTGGTTCCGGGAGCCGTCCTCGCGACGCTCGCCACGCTGGCATTCGGCGCGCCGGCCCTGGCGCAGCCCTTCCGCCTCAGCCTGGAGGACTTCCCCAACACCGGCTTCCCCGACGCCGGCCGCGGGGAGCCCTACATCGTCCTCTACGACGACGGCGACTTCCTGGCAAGCGCCTCGTACCGGTACTCGCAGCGCAATCACGATTCGCCGTGGCTGGTCGTCACCCTCCGGATCGCTCGATCCGAAAGGGTGTGGAGGAACCTGGAGATCCGACGGGAGGACGTCGTGCTGGTCCGGCCGGACGGGCTCGAGGTGCCGCCGGCGACGCAGCGCGAGCGCCGCGGCGACCCCGAAGGGTTGCGGGAACTGCTGAACGAGCGCGCCAACTGGCCCGAGACGTTGAGGTTCGATTTTCCCGGGGAGAGAACCCGGGGCGGCTACTACTTCTTGCAGCGGGACCTCCGGTTCGAGGAACGCGGGGTCAGCCGGTCGGAAACCCGCGTCGCCGCTCGCAGCGCCGGCAACGACGTGTTCTTCGTCTCGCCGGGCGGGAGCTGGGTGGCCGGCGTGCACGCGCTCGTCGTCACCATCGACGACGACCGGATCATCAGGCTGCCGGTCTGGCTGCGCTAGGAGTGCGCCGTGGAACGGCGCGGACTTCTGGAGGGTAGGCAGAGCGCCAGGCGGAGCCCGCAGGGGACGGTTGGGGGGCCCGGCGGCCGCCGAAAGAAGGGAAGAAGGCGAGAGCATGCCGACGCGGACCATCGTCGCCGACCGCCGGCCCCTGAGAATCGTCGCCGTCGGCGTCGCGGTGCTGACGTGCGTCGCGGCGGCCGGGGCGCAGCCCTTCCGCCTCACCTGGAACGACTTTCCCCACACCCGGTTCCCCGACTCCCGCTTCGGGGAGCCGCACCTCGCCGTCTACGACGACGGGGTCGTGCTGGCCAGCGCCGCGTACCGCTACTCGCAACGCCACCACGATTCGCCGTGGCTGGTCGTCAGCCTCGATCTCGCCGCGACCGAGACGCTCAGCATCCGCCGCGAGGACATCGCGCTGGTCCGGCGGGACGGGATCGCGGCGCGACCGGCGACGGAGAGCGAGCGCCGCCGCGATCTCGAGCACGTCCGGCGGCTCGTGGACGAGCGGGCCGACTGGCCCGACATGTTGAGCTTCGCCTTTCCCCGGAGCCGGATCGACAGGGGGTTCCACCGCTTCGATTTCGGGGTGGAGGAATCGGACAGGACGCCGGACCGCGTCCTCCGCGTCGAAGCGCGGGGGGGCGTCCGCGGCGACGTGTTCTTCGTGTCGCCCGACGGGCGCTGGCCGTCCGGCGTGCATGCGCTCGTCGTCACGATCGACGCCGACCGGATCGTCAGGCTGCCGGTCCTGCTGCAGTAGCGTCGCGGCGGTGCGACCCGCCCCCGCTCGTTGCCCCCCACGATTGCGCGACCCCCGCCGCTGGCCTCCCCGCCCGGCGTGCCTCCCGCGCTGGTTGCGCTTTGCGACCGAACGATCTAGAGTCTGTGCGCCTTGGCGTCTGCACGCCCGGGCTCGCGGACCTATGGACACCGTCCGGCCCACGCCCCGCGGGGCGCGGCGCCGGAATCGCAGGAGGAACACATGGACAGCAAGGCATCCGCCGTCTGGAAGGGCAACTTGAAGGGCGGCAGCGGCGCGATCTCGAGCGCGAGCGGCGAGTTGTCGGACACCGCGTACACGTTCGCCACCCGGTTCGAGGGCAGCGCCGGCACGAACCCGGAGGAGCTGATTGCGGCCGCACACGCGGGCTGCTTCTCGATGGCCTTCTCGGCCCAGCTCGGCGAGGCGGGGCTGACCCCGGACCACGTCACCACCACCGCGACGGTGACCCTGGAGATGCTCGACGGCGGCCCGACGGTGACGAAGATTCACCTCGAGACCACGGCGCGGGTCCCCGGCGCGAGCCAGGAGGCGTTCGACACCGCGGCCAACAACGCGAAGACCGGCTGCCCGATCTCGAGGCTGTTGAACGCCACCATCTCGCTGAACGCCGTGCTCGAAGCCTGAGTCAATCCACGCACTCCTGAAGGACGACCCCAACCTGCCGGCGGGCCGGACGCGAACACGCTCTGCCCGCCGGCTTCCCTTCGGGCTATTGTGCGACTGGCCTTCCTCCACCGGCCCTGCCACATCCAAGGCTTCGTCGCTCCAGCGGACCCGACGGACGTTTGGCATCACGTCCCCCGTGCCTCAACCGCTCTGTGGCTGTCAATCTGTCCTATCGCCCATTCCGCCTCCCGCGCCGTCACGTGTGGCTTCAGTTCCCGGATCCTCCGCACACGATCCCTTATTCTACGCTCCTTCGGATTCTCAAGTGTCACATAAAGCGCTGTGCTGACTTGTTCAAGGCGGGACACATCGAATCCTCCAACCCAGTTCGCCACCCAATCCAACTTATCTCCGTATTTTTTCAATGCATTTGGGTACAGAACTTCCATTCTCGCCCTCTGCTCATCGCTGACCAACAAACTCGGGCCATACGGATAAGGCCGTGGCGTTAGTTGAAGAACACCGTCCGCACGCATCGCACTGATGGTGTCGCGCAATTCGAACGAAAATGGTCCGTGTTTGTACAAGATGAACTCATAGTCCAGAGACACCCCACCAAGGCACTGCAAAAGATAGGTTGCCTTCTGAACATGAGTTTCTCCCGACCAACTACCCTTCGCCCGAAGACGCCAAGCAAGCGCGGCGACGACTGCACTTCTTCTCGATTCGTTCATTGCACGTCCCCCGGCGCGACTATACCCTCGCGATGTTGTTTGAGCCATCGAAGAGCGTCATCTCGCAGCTCACGTCGGATGAATACATACCCTGACTGAACGGGCGGAACCTCACTCAATACTCTCGACAGCTGAACCGACGAAACGACTTCGCCATTGCGGCTCATTACCGGAAAATCGGGCCCTGGGGCCGTTCGCGGTGAGTACTCGTCTTTTCTCACGTTCTCCGAGCCAAATTTCTCCCGAGCGGCCCGGAACACGGCAACCACTGCCCGACGGTTCCGCGCCACATCTTCCGGCGTACGCGAGTAGAGAACCCTGAAGTGATCTCGAAGCGCGATTCGCTCTGCCGCGTCGTGTCCCGCAGCGTCCCTCCTCCGGGCAGCGTTGAGTATTGCGACCATCACTTCATGATCCGTGGTTTTCAAGTATTCATCAATATCGATCGAGAAAACGCCACCAAGATGTGCTGCGAGAAAATCCTTCAAATGTTGATCGTAAATCCGTCGAATAGGATGAAAATAAACCTGCGAGTACATAAGATATCTGGCCAGCAACAGTGATTCTGCCGACTGAAGTCCTCCTTCTTCAATTCCCAGTGCCGGTTCTCGCCGCCTGTCCGCTCCACGCTCAGAAGGCGTCGGAAGTATCCGCATTGTATCAATCAAACGGTGGTGATCGAATCTCCCATACGCGACTCCCGCGTGATGAGAATCCCGAAGCAGATAATCCATTCGATCCGCGCCGAAGACATCGCCGACCACAATCTCCGATAGAATAGCTTCCCAGTTGGAGAATGTAAGTCCTTTAGCCTTGCGACCTATCGCCAGCTTGATTACATCTTCCACACGTATCGGCGGCGTGGAAGCATCGAATACCGACTTGAGCTGGTTATCCCTGAGAATCGCCTCCGTGAGTTGTTCGTGATCCCATCCATCCGGCAAGAGCTCCTCTTCAGCCGCGTGCGAGAATGGTAGATGTCCAACGTCGTGGCACAGCGCCGCCAACCGCAGAACGGTGCGCCAGTATGACTTCGTCTTCTTGTCCTCAACTTCTGGAAGAATATCACGAATCTCGTCCTTGTGCGATTGGCGTTCAACGACAGTATCGAAAATCTGTCCAGCCAAGTGCATAACACCAAGGGAGTGCTCCAGCCGCTTATGTGTAGCACCTGGATATATGAGATGCGACAGGGCCAACTGATGAATATGTCGTAGGCGCTGGATCGGGGGCGAATCGAGCACTTCTCGTTCAGTATTGTCAAGCCTGATGAAGACGTGTATCGGGTCACGGATCTCGTGAAACAACTTTGGCATCGTCGGCTGCGGCTCTAGGTTGGACCCCCTCCACCCCTGAGGATCTTGATCCTGGAAGCACCCAGGAGACCAATATACCTGAAGCCCTGCGGAACTCCAGCGAAATCTGCCTGTCTCCCGGTCGGCCGTTGGGTGGATCGGCATGCCGGTTAGGCGAAAATAATACGAATCATCGCTGTTGTCAAGGAGCTACCGGGTTGGTCTCTCGACCGTGGCAGGATCCGTCAGGCCGGCCTCGGCGAAGCCGCGGGCGCGGAGCTGGCAACTGTCGCAGCGGCCGCAGGGACGGCCGTCCGGCGCGGGGACGTAGCAACTGTGGGTGAGGCCGTAGTCGAGCCCGAGCGACGCGCCCCTGGTGATGATCTGCGCCTTGGTCCGGTCGATCAGGGGCGCGTGGACGCGGAAGCGCGCGCCCTCGACGCCGGCCCTCGTGGCGAGGCGGGCCGTGCGCTCGAACGCCTCGAGGTACTCGGGGCGGCAGTCGGGGTAGCCGGAGTAGTCGAGGGCGTTGACCCCGATGAACAGGTCGGCGGACCCGAGCACCTCGGCCCAGCCGAGGGCGAGGGACAGCAGCACGGTGTTGCGCGCCGGCACGTAGGTCGAGGGGATGCCGGGGCGCTCGGGCGGCCGGTCCTGCTCGACGGTCCCGTCGCCGGTCAGCGACGAGCCGCCGAACGCGGCGAGGTCGACCTCGATCTCGAGGTGACGGGCGACGCCGAGGTCGCGCGCGACGCGCCGGGCCGCCTCGATCTCGCAGGCGTGGACCTGACCGTAGCGGACGGTCAGCGCGAACAGCGCGAACCCGTCGGCCCGGGCGATGGCGGCGGCGGTGTACGAGTCGAGGCCGCCGCTGAGCAGCACGACAGCCGGACGTCGGGGTGCATCGATCATGACGGCCTACACCCCGCGCGTCTCCGCCCCCCACAGGTACTTGTGGAGCTGCACCTGGAGGCGCACCGGCAGCCGGTCGGCGAGCACCCACTCCGCCAGCCGCTCGGGGGGCAGGACGCCGTGCACCGGCGAGAAGAGGACGGCGGCGGGACGGGCGTCGAGGGCGTGGCGGCGCACGACGTCGCGGGCGTACTCGTAGTCGGCGCGGTCGGCGATGACGAACTTGACCTGGTCGCGGCCCGCGAGCCGGGCCAGGTTGCCCCAGTCGTTGCGGTGCGACTCGCCGCTGCCGGGGCACTTGACATCCATGATCTTGACGACGCCGGCCGGCACGCGCTCGAGGCTGACGTGCCCCCCGGTCTCGAGCAGCACCGTCGCCCCGCCCGCGAGCAGGCGCTCCATCAGGGGATGGACGTCGGGCTGCAGCAGGGGCTCGCCGCCGGTGATCTCGACGAGCCGACAGCCGTAACCCTCGACCTCGGCCACGACGTCGTCGACGGCCCGCTTTCGGCCCTCGTGGAACGCGTAGGGCGTGTCGCACCAGACGCAGCGCAGGTCGCAGGCGGTCAGGCGCACGAAGACGCAGGGGCGGCCGGCGTAGTCGGACTCGCCCTGGATGGAGTAGAAGATCTCGTTGACGGTCAGCATCTTCCCCGGTCCCGGGCAACGCCGGGAGGCCCGTATTCGAACGGCCCTGCGGCATTCGACCGGCGAACGGTCGGGCCGGCGCTCCCGGACCGGTCGCGGGCCGGGCTCGCTCATCGCCTGCGCCCAGGCCTGCTGCGCACCCTGATGGCGACCGGCGCTCCCGGACCCGTCGTGGGCCGGGCTCGCGGGCGCATCAACCGCGACCTGCCGGCCCGGGCCGTCACGGCCTGTCGACCGGGGTGACCGCCGGCCGGCCCTGCAGCACCTCGACGACGTTGCGCACCGCGAGCTGGGCCATCGCGGTGCGGGTCTCCCGGGTGGCGCTGCCGAGATGGGGGGTCAGGCAGACGTTGTCGCGCCCCACCAGCCCCGGGTGCACGCGGGGCTCGCCCTCGAAGACGTCGAGGCCGGCGCCGGCGATGAGCCGCTCGTCGAGGGCCCACGCCAGGGCCTCGTCGTCGACGACGCCGCCCCGCGACGTGTTGACGAGCACCGCGGAGCGCTTCATGCGGACCAGCGTCCGGCGATCGACGAGGTGCCTCGTCTCGGCCGTCAGCGGCACGTGGAGGGACACCACGTCGGAGGTCAGAAGCAGCTCGTCGAGCGACAGCGCCGGCGCGTCTGCCCCCGCCGCCGCCGCGCGGCCGGGGCGGGCAGCGAAGACCGGCCGCATGCC
>JAJEEA010000021.1 GCA_022821235.1 Vicinamibacteria bacterium | reverse complement strand
CGCGCTACGACCCGCGCGGCGTCGGCTCGCAGTGGTGGGAGCCGAAGGCGTTCCGGCAGGTGATCCCCCCGCGGCGGTCGGTCGCCGTGGCGGCCGCGCCCCGGGAGCCCGGCCCGCGGCCGGCGGCCCCGGCGCGCTATCTCGGCGGCCGGCGCGTTCCGGCGTCGCAGTCCGAGGCCGATTGGCACGCGGTGGTCGACGCGCTGCGGCGCGGGGAGTCGCCGGGGGTCCTGATTCAGGAGCTGGCGGAGTTCCGGGAAGACAAGGCGAATCCCAGGGACTACGCGGAGCGGACGGTGGTGCGGGCGTGCCGGTCGCTGGGCGTTCGGGAGCCGGAGACGGACTACGGACGGCGGCATCCGGTCGAGGTGGGCGCCCCCGGGCGCTAGCGGCCGGGCCAAGTGGAGGACAGGTGGCATGAGGCAGAAGAAGTTGCGGCGGCACGGCGTGGAGGAGATCGCGCTGATTCCGGAGACGCGGGAGGAGTACGAGGCGGCGATGCAGTCCCGGGCCCGGACGGTGTGTCTGACGATGGAGCAGATCCGCGAGTGGAACCTGGCCGTCGAAGCGGTCCCGATGTCGGAGGAGAGCGCGGTGGCGGCGATCTTCGGCACGGATCAGCAGTTCTACGAGCTCGTCCTGGAGGAGGAAGCGGGCGAGAGCCCGCCGGAGAGCGAGCTCGAGCTGGACCCGGAGCACGCGGCGGCGGGCTCCGCCCCGGCGCATCAGGGGGCTTCGGCCGTATAGGCCGCGACCGGGGAGAAGGGGTGACATGACTCGACGTTCCGGCGTCCGTTCGTTCGTGCGTCCGGGCGGCTACCGCACGCAGCGGTATCCGGCGTCCGCGCCCGAGGACCGCGGCGAGACCACGGATCGGCTGGAGGCCCGGCGCGAGTCGCAGTCGGACTGGCTGGACTCGTGCGACCAGGTCGACGCGGCGATCCACGGGGACGACGAGGCGCTGCCGACGCGCCGCCGCCTTCGGACCCACGGCGACCTGGTCTACGAGGTCGCGCTGTCGGTCGAGGTCGCGCGGAAGCTGGAGGGCCGCGCCGGGCTGCTGCGGCGGTCGCATCCCTCGGTGTGGGTGGCGGACAGCCGGTTGTTCGGGTTCAGGGATCCGCTGCCGGACCGCCGTCGGCGCGCCCTGGAGACCGACGGCGCGCTGTGCACGCATCAGTTGCAGGACGCGTTCCGGGACCTGCCGGAGTCGGGGGCGGCGGCGTTCGCCGCGGCGGTGGCGGACGCCTGCGACCGGCGTGACTTCCGGGACATCGGGGGCTTGACGGTGGCCCAGGCGGAGGCGGTCGGCCGCGTCCGCTACGGTCCGCCGCTCCACGTCGTGTTCTCCGCGTCGGGGACCGACCCGGTGCTCTTGAGCGCGGCGGCGGCCGTGTCGCGCCGCGGCTCGGGGGATCCGGGGCTGGCCGATCAGCTCGACCGGGCCGCACAGGCGGTCGCGCTGGAGCACGTCGATCGGTGCGTTCGCGATCCGTACCGCGGCGCCGCCGTGGAGCGGCGCTGGGAGTCGGCCCGGGCCGGGCTCGGGCTGGCGGGGCTCGATCCGGCCGGCGCCAACTTCGAGGCGTGGTTCGCGAGGACGCGGGCGGTCGCCGAGGTGCACTACGCGGTCGGCCTGGACCCGGTCGGGGAGCCGTTGCCGACGGGGGCGGTCGAGGCGGTGCTGGCGTCCGGCGGCGCGCTCGAGGCCGGCGTGCGGGCGGTCGGCGGGCGGGGCGACAGGTGCCACGAGGCCGCGCGCGCCGTTCAGGCGGCGTGCGGGGTGGTGCGCCGGCTGGATGCCTGGATGGTGGCGGACGAGGCGGCTCTGGCCGGCGTGATGGGGCCGGTTCTGGAGCGGGCGGGACTGTCGTGGCCGCCGCCGGATCGGGCCCGGGTGGTGGGCCGCTGGGGCCTGGATCGGGACGGGGACGCGGTGAGGCCGTCCGGGCCGGTGGCCGCGGCGCCGCCGCCGGCCGCCGACCTCTACCTGTCCGGCCGGCCGTTCGCGGGCGCGTTGTGGCCGGCGGGCGGTGCGGAATGCAGGCCGCTTCCGGCGGCGGAGGCGCTGGCGGTTCAGGCGTGGCGGGCCGCGTCGCCGGGGGGCGTCCGCGCGGACGTGATGTTCGACGAGGCCGAAGCGGTCCACCGCGGGGGCCGCGTCGGACCCGGCGTCGCCGGGGTGATCGTGCCCGGCGGCCGGGGAGCGCCGGACCGTCCGTTGTTTCCGGCCGACGGCGTGGGGCTCGCCGAGGTCCGGCGCGCGGATTCGGGCGTGGACGCGGTCGATCAGCTCGTGGCGGGGCTGGGGGTGTCGGTCGCCGTGCGGGATGCCGCGGCCGGCGGGTACCGGCGCGACGCGGATCGCGTGGTGCTGCCGGCGGACTGCTCGGACGGGTCGTACGCGTCGGCGGTCGCGCTCGCCGCCGCCGCCGCGACGGGGCACGCGACGCGGGAGGGGCGCCGCGACGCCGGTGCTCCGCACGGGTCCGTCGGGTGGGTGCGCGAGCAGCTTCGCTGCGACCTCGCGGCCGCGAAGTTGGTCGGCGCGCTCGGGCTGGACTACGAGCCGCCGCCGGGCCTTCCGCTGCCGGCGGAGGCGCGCGAGGTCTTCGTCCGGCACGGCGCGGACCTGTGCCGGGACGCGGATCGGATGGCGTCGTTCGTCCTCGCCCGGGCGAAGGGCGTGGAGCTGCCGGACGGGTACCGGGCGGGCTGGGAGACGCTGCCCGCCGAGGACGTCCCCCGGCCGGCGGATCCCGGCGGGCGGGCGAGGGAAGTGCCGCTGCCGAGGGGGTAGCGGCTCGGCGGAGTGGTCCCGCACGGCTGCGGGATCTCGGTTTGGACCCCGACGGGATTCGCGAGGAGGACAGCAGATGGCTGGCACGAACCAGATGTTCCAGGAGCAGCGGCAGGCGCGGTCGGATGCGCGGCTGGCCGAGACGCTGCAGCAGATACCCGGCGACATCGCGGCGGGCGAGTCGTATCACCAGGTCGCGTCGCTCGACAGCGGTCCGATACGGACCCGCAGCTCGAAGTCGCCGGTGAGCGAGGGCGCGCTCTGGAACAACGACGGGAACGCGTTCGGTCCCCGGGTCGCGACGATCCTGCACTCGCAGATGGTCGCGCGCGGGATGGAGGGCGCGGAGCTGGTCCACCCCGTCGAGCTCAGCGCGATGGGCCACGAAAAGCTGGAGGAGAAGCGCATGGAGGCGCCGCTGGTCGCGGTGCGCGCCGGCGCCCTCGGGCTGACGACCGATCCGGACGTCGTTTCGGGCGTGGTCGTGAGGCCGTCCTCGTCGTACGACCTGCTGCACGTCGACTCGCAGACGAGCCTGCGGGCGATTCCGAAGCGGTTGATGGACGGGCGCACGCCGGACGAGCGGTCCGCGATCGACGGCACGCTCTCGGAGCTGGTGTCGAGGTCGGGCGTGCAGCTCAAGACGCATGCCGGTGACCGCATCGCGATCACGTCGGGGTCGAAGGGGCCGCAGGTGGCGCACCCGGCGCGGGAGAAGTTCGGGAGCCCGGCCGAGTACGCGACGTCGGTGATGCGGGCCGTGTCGACGGCGATCGCGCGTTCCGAGGGTCTCAGCGCGCACGTGCAGGACGAGGAGCTCGGCCGGCGCGCGGTGGCACAGGCGCGCCGGAAGGAGCGGCGGCAGATTCCCGCCGGGGGGTCCCGCTACGCCGAGGTCCAGAGCCACGCCGTGGCCGAGGTGGCGAACCGCGGCGTGAAGGCGCTGGCCGCACGCGAGCAAGTGTACCTCGCCACGGACCAGCCCCGCGACAAGGCGGAGTTCGACGAGAAGACGCGCACGTTCCACCCGGAGCGGAAGCCCCCGCGCATCCCCGGCAGGCCGGACACGAGGGAGCAGCGCTTCAACGAGCGGATGCTCCTCGATCTGGCGGCGGCGGTGGGCACCCGCGAGGAGAAGAAGGCGGCGAGGGCCGGAAGCGCCCTCGAGGTCGCGCAGTTGGCGGGCGCGCAGGTGCCGGGCCTGAATCCGGCGCCGGCCGGCCTGAGTCCCGCCCAGGAGAAGGCGCGGACCTCGATGGTCGGGGACCTCGCGGCGCGGACGACGCTCGAGCGGCTGGGGATCCAGTACTCGCCGACGCCGCCGACCGAGCAGGCCCGGAAGGACCAGGCGGCGTACGCCCAGGCCCCGGAGGCGCTCGATCAGGCGTGGCGGGAGGCCGCGTCGGTCCGTGCGCACTTGGTGTCGCGGGACTGGGAGCACGAGCGGACGCCCGAGATGCTCGAGCACTCGGCCCGCTCGACGTTCGAGCCTCCGGTGCAGGCCAGGAAGCAGACGGGTCCCGAGCAGGCGGCGCCGGCCAGGGACGAGACGGGTCCGGAAGCGGGCGGCGGACAGCCGGGCGGCGGCGAGCAGCCGGTCGAGCCGCCCCGGTAGCGGCCGGCGGTGTTGCGGCAGGCGTCGGGGCGCCCGGCTGCGGTCCGGTCCGCGCGGCGTCTTGAGATGGGGTGAATGGTGCGGGAGCTCGCTTCGGTTGTGGATCGCGTCGTGGCCGATGTCGCCGCGGGTGCGTCGTGGCACCAGTCGGCGGGGGAATACCTGCGCTCGCGGTCGATCTCGCGGGATAGCGGCGTCGAGACGGTGCGCGGCTACCAGCCCTTCAATGCGGCGGTCCTTCACGCGCAGCTCGTGGAGCGGGGTCTTGCGGGCGGTTCGGGCGAGTTCGTGACCGAGCATCAGTGCGCGAAGCTCGGCGGCGAGGTGCTGGCGGCGGCCGCGCGCCCGGAGGACAGGTTCGTTCTCGAGAGCGGCGACCGGCGCGGCATCGCGGTGGGGATTGCCGGTTCGCCCGGGGTGGTCCTGCGGCCCGGCGCGTACCGGGTCCTGCATTCGGAGACCCAGACGACGTTGGACCCGGCCGGCGAGGGGGGCCTGCGCGGGGGCCGCGAGTGCGAGGCGGCGGCGCGGGACACGGTGTCGCAGGTGTTGGGCGGTGCCGGCGCCCGCCTCGAGCCGGCCGACCGGGTGGAGTACGGGCGGGACGGCGACGGCCTCGTCGTCTGCCATCCCGGCCTGGACGCGTATCCGTCGCCGGCGGCCTGGGCCTCGTCGGTCGTGGCGGCCGCGGCCGCGGCGGTGTCCGACGACCTCGAGACCCACGGCGCCGTGCGCTTGGCGCGCTTCGACGCCACGGCGCTCAAGGAGCACAACGCCCGCGCGAGGCGCGCGAAGTCGGGCGTCGCCGTCGCGGCGGGGACGCCCGATGCGGAGGCGGCGTCGGCGCGGGCGTACGCGTCGCTCTATTCGCGGGCGTGCGGGCTGCTGGCGCGGCGCGAGGGGGTGTCGATCGAGTGGGAGCGTCCGGCCGGCGCGCCTCTGTTCGACGCGGAGCGGCGCGCGTTCCGGCCGAAGGCGGCGCGCCTGTTCAAGGGGCACGGCGCGCGTCAGTGGGAGGCCTTCCGGCAGGCGGCGCTGATGGGTCTGTGCCGCGCGGTCGGGACCGGGGGCGAGCGGTCGGCGGCGGCCGCGGCGCGTGGTCTCGACCGCCTGGGGGGCCTCGCGGCGGTCGAATCCGTGGCGGGTCCGTTGCCGGGGCTCGACCACCGGCCGGCGCTGTCGGGCGACGAGCGC
>JAJEEA010000289.1 GCA_022821235.1 Vicinamibacteria bacterium | reverse complement strand
GCCCTGCTCGCCCACGGCGCCGACCCCGACGCGGTCCTCGTTCGCGGCACCCCGGCCCGCCGCGTCAGCGCCGACTGGCGGCTGCCCCACAACATGATCGGGGCGACGCCGCTCTGGGTCGCGGCGCGGTTCCGCGAGCCGGCGATCGTGCGCGTCCTCGCCGAGTACGGCGCCGACCCGTCGCACCAGCTCGGCGGCGAGACCGCGCTCATGGCCGCGATTCAGGGGGGCTCGAACCGGGGCCGCTTCGGCATCGCGCCTCCGGATCGGGACGAAGAGGCCCGCCGCACCCTCGAGTCGGTGACCGCCGCCCTCGACGCCGGCGCCGACGTAGACGCCCGGAACGGGAACGGCGACACCGCGCTGCACATCGCCGCGTCGCGGGGGCTCGACGACGTCGTCGCCGTCCTCGCCGAGCGCGGCGCGGCCCTCGACGCGCGGAACGGGAACGGGCAGACCCCCCTGGGGCTGGCGTCGGGCGTCACCGCGGCGCGGCTCGCCGAGCTCGGGGCGACCGATGGCGGGGCGGGGGCCACGGTCACCGCTCGCCAGTGACGCTGGTGGTGTGTCCGCGAAACGGCTTTACAGCGCGCCGACGTGGTCCACAAGGCCGGAAAGCCCCGATCTTCGGGGGTCAACCGAGGGCATCCGCGTCTGGCCCACGGATGCGGAACTCTAGCGAGGCTCCGCCTCAGACCGACGAGGCATGCAGGTCTGCGCAGTCGCCGATGCTGTGGTTTCCATGGCAGCGAACAAAACGCGATCAAAACTTGACTCAACCGTGAAGATCACGCCGGTTCAAGGAGTCTAGTGGTGCGTCACGTCCCAATCTTCGGATACGGATATGGGTTTGGGGTCCGCAATCGTTGACGAATCACCGCCCACGAACCCGAACATTCAGTCATGACGCAGCACTAGAGTCATTCCAGTGACACACCATTAGTGTCCCGCAACCCGGGTCCGTGGGCGGTGCGGCTCGCCGAGATCGGGGCGACCGATGGCGGGGCGGGGGCCACGGTCACCACCGCTGGCCAGTGCCCCCCAACCGGAATCCGTGGGACGGTTCCGATTCAGCTCTACAGGCATTCACCGCGATTCCGACGTTCGCAACCTCGCAGCCGGGACGCCGGCCTGGTGCGGCTGGAGGAGAGGCAGGCCATGGACTTCACGGGCAAGGCGGTGCTGGTGACGGGTGCGTCGCAGGGCATCGGGCGCGCCGTCGCGCGGCAGTTCGCGGCCCGCGGCGCGCGGGTCGCGGTGCACTTCCGCCGCAACCGGGCGGCGGCGGAGCGGACGCAGGCGGGGTTGCGGGGCGGGCCGCACCTGATCGTGGAGGCCGACGTCGGCGACGCGGAGGCGGTCGAGCGCATGGTCGACGCGGTCGCGTCCGAGCTGGGCGGGCTCGACGTGCTGGTCAACAACGCGGGCATCCACGAGCCCCATCCGATCGGCGAGGTCTCCTACGCCGAGTGGCAGGCCTGCTGGCGCCGGACTCTCGAGACGAACCTGCTGGGGGCCGCCAACGCCGCCTGGTGCGCGGCGCGGCACATGATGCGGCGGGGCGGCGGGCGCATCGTCAACGTCTCGTCGCGCGGCGCGTTCCGGGGCGAGCCGGCGGCCCCCGCCTACGGGGCGAGCAAGGCGGGGATGAACGCGATGAGCCAGTCTCTGGCCAAGGCGCTGGCCCCGCACCGCATCTTCGTGGGGGTGGTCGCGCCGGGGTTCGTCACCACCGAGCGGACCGCGGCGTTCCTCGACGGCCCGGACGGAGACGTGGTCCGCGGGCAGAGCCCGCTGGGGCGGGTGGCGACCCCCGACGAGGTGGCCTACGCGGTGTGCTTTCTCGCGTCGGAGGGCGCGGAGTTCACGACCGGGGCCATCATCGACGTCAACGGCGCCTCGTACCTGCGGTCGTGAGCCCGGCCGGGCGGCGCGGCCCGCGCATCGCCGTCTGCGGCTCTGCCGGGCGTCCAGCCAACCCTGCAGGAGTCCTCGCCGCTCTACGGCGTGACTCCTGGCCGCGAGCCGGGAGCCGGTGGCCCGCGGGCGAAGGCCTCCGCCGCCTGCGAGCGGCGCTCCGGCCGGGTCGCGCCCGCCTCGGTTCCCGCCGTCAGGCCGAGCGGAGGGGCGCCGGGCCGGCGGGGCGCGCCGGCCGTTCGTCGGTGTGACGCAGCGACTTGACCACGGGCGACGTGTTGGGCGGGTACTCGCCGAAGCTGACGCCGAGGGCCCGCGCCGCCACGACCCCGGCGCTGTCCGCCGAGACCCGCGAGATCTGGTGCACCGCGTCCTGGATCGGCACCGCCTTGACCGCCGGCGGGTGGTAGGCCACCATCTCCCCGAACCGCCGCTCGAAGACGAGGCGGACGGCGTGGGCGCCGAACTGGGTGGCGAGGGCGCGGTCGAAGTTGGTGGGGGGGCCGCCGCGCTGGAGGTGCCCCAGGATGACCACCCGCGTCTCCCGTTTCAACCGCTCCTCGAGCTCCCGCGCGACGATCTGGCCGATGCCGCCCAGCCGGACCTGCTGCCCCGGCGTGGGCTCCTCGCGGGTCACGAGGCCCCCGCCCGGCAGCTCCGCCCCCTCGGCCACCACGACCAGCGAGAAGCGCTTGCCCTGGGTGTCACGTTCCAGGATCTTCTGGCACACGTTCTCCCAGGTCCACGGGATCTCCGGGATCAGGATGACCGAGGCGGCGCCGGCGATGCCCGCGTGCAGCGCGATCCACCCGGTGTGGCGCCCCATCACCTCGAGCACCATGATGCGGTCGTGGCTGGCCGCGGTGGTGTGCAGGCGGTCCATCGCGTCGGTGGCGCAGGCGACGGCGCTGTCGAAGCCGAACGTGAAGGCGGTGGCCGATAGATCGTTGTCGATCGACTTGGGCACGCCGACGACGGGGATGCCGTGCTCGTGGAACTGCTGGGCGACGGAGAGCGAGCCGTCGCCGCCGATGCAGATCAGCCCCTCGAGGTCGAGCTGGCAAATAGTGCGCTCGACCTCGGCGAGGAGCTCGGGGTCGAGGTCCTGGCGATCCTCGATGCCGACCCGGGCCGAGAAGCGGCCGGTGTTGGTGGACCCCAGGATGGTGCCGCCCCGGTTGATGATGCCCGACGTGTTCCTCGTGTCGAGGGGCACGTAGGTCACGGGGTCGACGAGGCCCTCGAAGCCCCGCCGGAAGCCGACCATGTCGGACCCGAGCCGCGCCGCCGACTTGACGGCGCCGCGGATCACCGCGTTCAGCCCCGGGCAGTCGCCGCCCGCGGTCAGGATTCCGATTCGGCGAGTTGCATTCGGCATGGCTTCTTCCCGAGTCTGCCGGCGCTCCGACAGTGACGGGAGCTACCCTGCCACGTGCCGAACGCGGGAACCGCCGAAGACCGGTTGCATCCGGGGTGCGGTTGGCAACCTCATGTCGATCGCCGTGCTTCGCGGGCCGGCGCCGTCGCGACAGGGCGCCGGCCCGCGTCCGGCTACGAGTGCCCGAGCACCTCGTGCGGGACGTAGCGCTCCTCGAGGAAGCCGCACTCCTCGTCGTCGAGCGTGATGTCGAGGGCGGCGACGAGCTGGTCCAGTTGTTCCGGCCGCGACGTTCCGACGATGGGGGCGGTCACCCCCGGTTGCCGGACCAGCCAGGCGAGGGCCACCTGGGCGGGGGCGGCGCCGCGCCGCTCGGCCACGGTCTTGACCCGCTCGACGATCTCGAAGTCGGTCGGCGCGAAGTAGAGCCTGCGCGCGAAGTCGTCGCTCCGCGCCCGGCTCGACGGCCCCGGGCTCTCCGCCTCCGCCGTGCGGTTGCCCGCGAGGAACCCTCGGGCGAGGGGGCTCCACGGAATGACCCCGACGCCCTCGGCCCGGCACAGGGGCAACATCTCCCGCTCCTCCTCGCGGTAGACGAGGTTGTAGTGGTTCTGCATGGTCGCGAACCGCGCCCAGCCGCGGCGGTCGGCGGTGTGGAGCGCCCGCGCGAACTGCCACGCGAACATGCTCGACGCCCCCAGGTAGCGCGCGCGGCCCGAGCGGACGATGTCGTTCAGCGCGTCGAGGGTCTCCTCGAGCGGCGTCTCGGGGTCGAAGCGGTGAATCTGGTAGAGGTCGACGTGGTCCATGCCGAGGCGCCGCAGCGAGGCGTCGACGGCGTCGAACAGGTGCTTCCTCGACAGCCCCCGGTCGTTGGGGCCGTCGCCCATGGGGAAGTACGCCTTGGTGGCCACGACCACCTGGTCGCGGCGGGTGAGGTCGCGGACGGCCCGGCCGAGAATCTCCTCGCTCACGCCGCGGGAGTACATGTCGGCGGTGTCGAAGAAGTTGATGCCGTGGTCGAGGGCCTGACGCACGAACTGCCGGCCGGCCTCCTCGGGCAGGACCCAGTCCCGCCAGTTCGGCGAGCCGTAGGTCATCATGCCGAGGCACAGGCGCGAGACCTTCAAGCCGGTGCGTCCGAGCGAGACGTAGTCCATGGCGATTCCGTGCGGGCCGGGCGCGGGCGGCGCCGCCTTCGGCAGGGTCCGGAGGCGCTCCCCGGCGTGAAGGCAGCGGCAGCGCGTCGGCGGCGCCCCTCGTCACGCCTCGCGGCGCCCGCGTCTTGTCGTTCGCGGTCGCTGGCGCCGGTCCCGGTGCGGCCCGGAACTCCAACGCGGGCTTCCGCCGCAACCCTGGGACCGCGTCGGGAGCTTGCCGGTGCGAACCGGCTAGTGGTGCGTCACGTCCCAATCTTCGGACACGGGCATGGGCGCACCGCGCGCAATCGTTGGCGAATCACGGCATGCCCGAACATCCGGTCATGACGCAGCACTAGTGCTTCGTCACGTCAAAATTTGAGGATAGACCGACTTGAGTTTACGGCGCGCATCGTCGACCTGCATCTGCCAGTCGACACCGCGTTGGGTACCGTTGGCGTCGATGGACCACGCCGACACTTCGCCGTGCAGCGTCTCGAGGTCGCCGATGCGGCGCCCGTCCAGGCATTGGCGCGTCATCGAACTCAGTTCGTTCTCGGCGATGTTCAGCCAGCTCCCGTGCTTCGGCGTGTAGCAGAACTCGAGGCGACGAACCAGTTCCCGAGCCCGGGCCGGCTCGAACACCTCGTAGAAGGCGCCGGGCGTGTGCGTGTTGAGGTTGTCGCACACCAGGGTGACCTTCGGGCAGTCGGCGTAGCGGCCCTCCAACAGGTCGGCGACCTCCACCGCCCAGTCCGCCTTCGTCCGCCGAGCCCGCGCCGTCGCCCGCCGCCAACACGCCAGCGGCTCGCTGAACAGGAAGACTGAGGCCGTGCCGGCCCGTTCGTACTCGTAGTCGACGCGGCGGGGCCGGGCCAGCGTGGCGGCTATCGGCGGGCGCGTTTCCTTGACCAGTTGCACCGGCTGCTCATCCATGCACACGACCGGCCAAGCCGGATCGTGCGGTCGCGCATAGACGTCCAGGACTTGCTCCATGTGCGCTGCGAACTCGGCGTCGGCCTCCGGCGGGATCACCCAGTACTCGATTTTCCGCCGGGTCATCCCGTTTTTTTTAGCGTCCGCCGGATGGTCTCGTGGCTGACCGACTCGACGATCTCCAGCTCGACGACCCGACGCGCCAGCAGCCGCAACGACCAGTTCGCGTAGCCCTTCGGGGGCGGCCCCGTCCGCAGGGCGATGACCTGCGCCTCCTGTTCGCCGTCGAGCAGTTTGGGGACCGGGGGCGACGGACGGCGCTTTCGTTCGAGCGCCCGCTCGAATCCTTCCAGTACGCATCGCTGGCGAATGTTCTCGACCGTCTTGGTGCGGCACGAATAGGCGTCGGCGATCTG
>JAJEEA010000190.1 GCA_022821235.1 Vicinamibacteria bacterium | reverse complement strand
CAGTCCTTGAACGGAGGGCTCAGCACCACGTGGCGGCCTTCGCGCCGGATGATCACGCGGTCGACGTCGAAGCGGAACTCCTTCGGCAGCCGCACCGCCTGCGAGCGCCCGGACATGAACACGCGGGCGAACTTGCGGCCGTCGCGCGGTCCGGGAGCCGCCGTCTCCGGGGCTCGGATCCGCTTCTTCGCGGTTCGGACCTCCTTCTTCGCGGTTCGAGCTCCGGGCTTCGCGGCGGCTCCGCGATTTGCAGCCGCGCCTGTGCTCCGCTGCGCGGTGCCTGCGGGCTCGTCGGCGGCCGCCCTCGCGCGGATCTTCCCGGCGACGCCGCCGTCGGCATCCGTCTCTCCGGTGCTTCTCCTCATACGCACGTTTCTTCCCTCGGGATGTCAGCCGATGACAGCATCGATATATCTCTTGGGAATATATCATGAGCCAGCCGGTTCGCCCGGTGGAGGTCGCCCAAGGCTGGAATCGGATCGGAGCCCATCGATTACGCCGAGGGCGCCGGCCCGTCGCCGCTCACGCCGTCGTGTTCCGGCGGGCGCGTTCGCGCAGGCGATCGAAGCGGGCTCCATCCGCGGCGGACGCCGGTGCGGAGTCCGCGCCGTCGAGCAGCAGCCCCCGCGGGCGCTGGCGATCGCGGTCCGTGCGGATCAGTTCCCGGGCGTACTCGCCCGATGTGCCGCAACCGCGCGACGCGACCTGTCGATCCACGAAGGACTTCAACGCATCAACCGCGCGACGCGACCTGTCGGTCCACGAAGGACTTCAACGCATCCGGCGACGAGACGTTCACCGTGGCCATGACCGGACCCCTGGCCCACCCATCGTCGCCTGGCGGCCCCCCGGGCGCCCGGCCAATCTGCAGGAGTCCCCGCCGTTCTACGGTGCAGACTCCCGGTCGGCGGTCCCGAAGACGGCGCGACGGAGCACCGCATTGAGCCGTGTCTGCCAGCCGCGTCCCTCATTGCGGAAGTGCGCAACGACATCCGCATCGAGTCGAATGGTGATCTGCTCCTTGACGGGCGCCTTCTGCTTGCCGCGTGTGCGACGGTGGGCCTCGACGATCGCCGGGATGACCTCGGACGCAGGACGCATCCGGGCGAAATCATCGTCCGTCAGCTCTCGCGCATCCGGGTCGGCGGCGATCCCTGCCGCGATGGCTGCTTCTTCGCCGTATCGTTCCGCGATTTCGTCGAAGGTCAGCCCTTCGAGGTCACGGTTGACGTTGCCGGGCATGGCGCTGTTCCTCTCGTGGATTGGCCTTGCGCGAGCTGATGATGCGAATACGGTCGCCGCGTTCGGTGAAGACGACAACGTGCAGCCGAGAACCGATCACGCCGTGTCCGATCCAGCGCGGCTCCTCGGGATGATCGTCTGCCTCGATCCTGGAGGTCTCCCAATCGAAGGCGCGCATCGCCGCGAAATCGACACCGTGCTGGCCCGGTTCGTCCGACGCTTGTTCTCGTCCCATTCATAGCTCAGCCGCTCTGCCACAACTCTGATTGTAGTAGCAATCCGGATGCGACGGGCGGAGACCGGACATGTCGATCTCCCCACGACGGCGCCACAGCTCTGATTGTAGTAGCAATCTGGATGCGACGGGTGCTTTGCCGCCGCGCCATCACTCTCGCACCGCCGGTCCACCGATCGGCAGCAACGGCGCCGGTGCCGAGCCCGTCCTGACGACGCCCTCCAGTTCCGGATACCGCGCCACCATCTCCCTGCGCCACGTGCCGGGCACCTCCAGGCCGAGCTGGTGCTTGAGGGTGGCGGCGTTGGCCACGGACTTCGCGGCGAAGTGGTTGTTCATGTAGAGGTAGAGCCGCTTCACGAGGCGGGCGGCGGCGTCCGCCGTGTCCCGGAAGGGGCGCAGCTCGGCGGCCGAGTAGTGGTAGTCGTAGCGCTCCTCGGCGTGGTCGTGGCGCCACCACTTGGCGGCGTTCCGGCCGTGGAGCCGCATGTAGTAGAAGCTCTCGACGTTGGGGAGCCGGTTCTGGGCGATGGACAGGCGGAACTTCGGCTCGTCGATCTGCACCCACGCGGCGCCGAGGCCGTTCAGCAGGCGGAGAGTGCCGGCGACGTCGTCGCTCCAGCTCCCGTGCCGCAGCTCGACCGCGACGGGGCAGGGCGACAGCGCCTCGACGAGCCACGCGAGGTGGTCGTGGGCGGCGGTGTCGTTGCGGAAGCTGGCGGGGAACTGCGCGAGCAGGGGCCCGAGCTTGCCGGCCTCGTGGAGGGGCGCGACGGCGTCGCGGAACTGCTCGACGTCGCCGCGGTCCACCCGGGTGTCGCCGGCGCCGGTGGCCGCCGCGAACATCTTCGGGTGGGTGAACTTCTGGTAGAGCTTGACGGAGAACGTGAAGTCGTCGGGGGTCCGCGCCGCCCAGGCCTCGGTGACGGCGCGGCGCGGCACGCCGTAGAAGGTCGAGTTCACCTCGACGGTGTCGAAGTGCTCGGCGTAGCAGGCCAGCTCGTCGAATCCGGGCGGGCGGTGGCGGCGCCCGCGCGGCGGATAGAAGACGCCGTCCCAGGCCCCGGCCCCGCCCGGGTAGTGCCACCCGCTGGTGCCGATGCGAATCCGGGGCCCGGTCATCGGGCGCAGGCTCCTACCGCGAGTCTCCCCCCGATGCCGCCTCGACCGCCTGCCGCTCGAGGTTGCGGTTGATCTCGAGGATGTGCCGGATGTCGTGGTTGCCCTCGTGGCAGCCGTACTCGAACATCGGCCCCTCGATGCGGACCATCGGCACCTCGCCGCCCCACGGGCTGGTCCAGGTGGTCGGGTCGGTGATCGTGAACTCGTAGCGGATGGTGTCCTCGGCGACGCGGGTGAACCGCTCCTCGACATGCCGGTGCCGGTTCGAGCCCCGGTAGTTCCGCCGGGCGATGAACTTGTCGGTCTCGACGACCAGCGTGTCACCCTCCCAGCGGGCGCGCGAGTCGCCGGCGAACTGGCGAATCGCGTCGGGAACGCCCGGGCCCCCGTCGAGGGCCATGATGCGCGGCGGGTTCGTCGCCAGCTCCGTGAAGAGCACGAAGTGGTCGGGGGTCTGGAATATCTGGTGGATGTCGTTGTAGGCCGGGGGCAGCACCGGCGGCCCCTCGTGCGTCCAGACGACGCAGCGCTCCATCAAGGGGCGGGTCTCGTAGCCGTCGAACACCTGGGCCATCGCGGCCTCGGCCTCCACCCGGGCCGCGCCCTCCGGCGTCATCGGGGGAATCCTGCCGTTCGGCGGGTACGTGATGAGCGACGTGCGCCGCGTCGACAGGCCCTTCGGCACCGGCGTGCGCAGCCACACCTGGTTGTCGTAGTGCACGTACGAGGCGTCGCGGTTCTCCTGGTAGAGCGCTGCCTCCCGCTCGTCCGGGTCCTCGATGGCGACGGCGTCGCGCCGCAGGGGGTCGACGCCTTCCGCCGTCAACTGCTCCTGCAGCAGGGCCGCCTCCTCCTCCGACAGGAACTCCTGGTCGGCCAGCCGCTCGGGCCGCTCCAGCGGCGTGAACGTCTGCGTCGTCCAGTAGCCCTGCAGGTCCGGCTGCCCGTCCGGGAGCCGGGGCATGGTCCACGCTGCCGGCTCGGCGGCCTCCGGGCTCCGGGTTTGTGCGGCGACGGGCAGCGACGCGAGTGCGGCGACGACGGCGACCGTTGCGAACGAGACGAGATGACGGTGGCTCATCCGACCCTCCCTCGGAACGTCTTCGAACAAAGGCGATTCTAACGGCATACCGACCTGTCGCAATGGATATCTCGGCGCCGCGTCGTCGTCGACCCCGTCCAGGGTCCCGTTCTTCGGCTTGCGGCCGGGCGTCGGTCTCGACAAGCCGGAACAGTTCGCAGGCGAGATCGACGCGGAGGCGACAACCGAATCACTCGGGCATAACGGACGAAGTCTCCCCGTCGACCTGTCCGCGCCGCTATGGGGCGGCCACTTGCACGGACGCGTGCTCCGGCGGCCCCAGGGAGTAAAGGATGGCAAAAGAGTTTACTCTTTTCGGGTTTTTCTGGATTTTTGGGGTAACGTATGCCTCACAGCGCGGAGGTTCACCCATGACTGATGTCGGAGGGCCGGAGAAAACTCGCATCCGTCGACTCCTGGTGGACGCGTGCCTCCAGGTACTGGAGAGAGAGGGATGGCGCGTGACCAAGGCCAGCGGCTTTGGCAACGCCCGCATCCGTCGCATCGCGAAGGGCGGCAAGAGCATGCTCGCCGCAATCCGCACGACACAGGACCAATGGCTCGCGTTTCCGCGCACCAAAGACAACACGCAGTGGGCGACGTTGTCCGACGTGGACGTGGTTGTCGTCGCGTCCCTGGACCCTGGCGACCCCCAGTACGCTCGGATTCACATGATCGATGCTGACGAACTGCAAGGCCGCTTCGACCGCGCCTACGACGCTCGTCGCGCCGCGAGTCACAGCATTCCGCCCGGCCGAGGCGTGTGGATAGCGCTCTACGAGCACGAGTCGACGGATCCGATAACGCTGGTCGGTGCTGGCGCCGGGATCGCGAACCCACCGATTGCCCGAGTGCGGCTGACCGAGGTCGCCGCGCCAGCGGCCAGTTCGCCGGCCCCCGCGGTGCCGGCGGTCAGCACTAGCACCGCCGAAGTAAGGGCGCTCACTATCGCGGAAGCGAAGGCAGGACTCGCGCGGACATTCGGCGTCGACCCGTCGAACATCAAGATCACGGTCGAGGCCTAGACGTTCAAGGCGTCCACCCGCGCCTTCCCGGTATTCAGCGAGGGCAGAAGCGTTGGCTGAGACACGAGTGGCGTTCTCCGATCGAGCGCGCCGAGACCTGCGTCGGGTCGCCGCGCCAACGCGTACCCGCATCGTTGCCGGCATCGACCAGTACGCCGAAAGGGGTGTTGGCGACGTCAAGCGGGTACAGACTCGAACGGACCTTCGTCTCCGGATCGGCGACTGGCGGGTGTTCTTCAGGCGGGCAGACGATGGCACCATTGAGATCGATGCCATCCTCCATCGGCGCGAGGCGTACAGACGACCGTGACTGGTGCAACAAGGGGCGGAACGCGCGGGGCGAAGCGGTTCAGGAGTCGATTCCCAACTCCCGCTTGATCTCGGCCATTGTGAAGGTGCGGCCGGCGTCATGGTCCGCGCGCCCCTCTTCAATGGCACGGATTGCCTCTTCGCTCAACTCTCCCTCCGCTGCTCGGCTAGCTAGTGGTCGCGCGGGCCGAAGCTCGCGTGGGCGAGTCGGTGCCGGCCGTGCCCCTTCAACCCTGGACATTTTGCGCTCCCTTCGGCGAACCGTCCTGCATGATCATACCAGCCTACCCCGCCGGTCGCTCGTGTTGAGCATGTCGCCTGCCCGTCCGTGATCACCGCCTCCCGAGGCGTTCAACAGCGCCAGGGTGAACGTCTCCTCGCCCTCGTCGTGGTTGTCGTCGAGCAGCGCCACGGCGGCGGTCTGCGTGCGCTCACCCGCCTGGAAGGTCAGCGTGCTGTTCGCCGCGGTGTAGTCGGGGCTTCGTGCTGCCTCTAGCCCTCGATGCCGCCCAGGCAGAGGTACTTGATCTCGACGAAGTCGTCCATGCCGTACTTCGAGCCCTCGCGGCCGATGCCCGACTCCTTGACGCCGCCGAACGGCGCCACCTCGTTCGAGATGATCCCCTCGTTGACGCCCACGATGCCGTACTCCAGGCCCTCGGAGACGCGCCAGATGCGGCCGATGTCGCGGCTGTAGAAGTAGGCGGCGAGGCCGAGCTCGGTGTCGTTGGCCATGCGGACCGCCTCGTCCTCGGTCGAGAACCGGAACAGCGGCGCGAGCGGGCCGAAGGTCTCCTCGCGGGCCACCGCCATCGCGGGGGTGACGCCGGTCAGCAGGGTCGGCTGGAAGAAGCTGCCGCCGAGGGCGTGGCGCCCGCCGCCGACGGCGACCGTGGCGCCCTTGCCGACCGCGTCGGCAATGTGCTCCTCCACCTTCTCGACCGCCCGCAGGTCGATCAGGGGACCCTGCTGGGTTCCCGCCTCGAGGCCGTTGCCGACCTTGAGCGCGGCCACCGCCTCGGCCATCCTCGCCGCGAAGGCGTCGTAGACCCCGTCCTGCACCAGCACCCGGTTGGCGCAGACGCAGGTCTGTCCGGCGTTGCGGTACTTCGAGGCCATCGCCCCCGCCACCGCCGCGTCGAGGTCGGCGTCGTCGAAGACGATGAACGGGGCGTTGCCGCCGAGCTCGAGGCTGACCTTCTTGACGGTCGCGGCGCACTGCGACATGAGCAGCTTGCCGACCTCGGTGGACCCGGTGAACGACAGCTTGCGGACGGTCGGGTTCGACGTCAGCTCGGCCCCCATGGGTCGGGAAGGGCCGGTGATGACGTTGACCACCCCCGGCGGCATCCCCGCCCGGTCGGCGAGCTCGGCCAGCGCGAGGGCCGAGAACGGCGTCTGCGAGGCGGGGCGGATGACGACGGGGCAGCCGGCCGCGAGGGCGGGGGCGCACTTGCGGGTGATCATGGCGGCCGGGAAGTTCCACGGCGTGATGGAGGCGACGACGCCGATGGGCTGCTTCAGCACCACGATGCGGCGGCCCGGCAGGGGGTGGTCGATGACGTCGCCGTAGACGCGCTTCGCCTCCTCGGCGAACCACTCGACGAACGACGCGGCGTAGGCGATCTCGCCGCGCGACTCGGCGAGGGGCTTGCCCTGCTCGGTCGTCATCAGGACCGCGAGGTCCTCCTGGTGCGCCATCGTCAGCTCGAACCACCGGCGCATCAGCCGGGCGCGCTCCTTTGCGGGGCGCGAGCGCCACCCGCCCCAGGCGGCGTCGGCGGCCTCGATGGCGGCGCGGGTCTCCTCGCGGCCGAACGCGGGGACGGCGCCGACGACCTCGCCCGTCGCGGGGTCGTCGACCTCCAAGACCTCGCCGCTCCGCGCGTCGGTCCACGCGCCGTTCACGTAGCACTGCTGGCGGAAGAGGGCCGTTTCGGCGAGAGCAATCGTCGTCCGGGTCTCCATGGTCGACTCTCCGAATGGCGGCGCGAGCGCCGCACCTCTACAGGACGTGACCGCGATCGAAGAAGGAGGGCAGGACGTTGATGGCGAGGAGCGCGCGCAAAGTCGACCTCGGGTCAGTACGGCCCGTCTTCGCGCAGGCGGTCGAGCAACTCGTTGGTGACGGGCTTGCCGCGCATGGGCAGCGGCCGGAACCCGGAGAATCCATCGCCTTCCGGGACGGCGTCAGCCGGCGAACCGTTCAGCCCCTTCCGGGCGAGCTCGGAGATCACCGCCCCGACGCTGCCTCCGCCCCGGCGCGACATGTCCCTGGCCGCATGCAGGACATCGTCGTCGATGCTCAGGGTGGTGCGCATGCATCGGATGCTAGCACATCGCTTCGGAACGTCGTCGCGACGTGAATCGAGCCTTCGGCTGCGCTTCGCAGGTGTCGGCTCGCCGGAGCTTCCGTCGGGCGAACGACGAGGAGGCAGGCTCGGTCAGTGGGTCAGCCCGTAGAGCATGAAGTTGACGCCGATCTGGAAGCCGGTGTTCTCGGCCTCGATGGGGAGGAGGCCGCGGCCCGCGAGCCACCAGTACTCGCCGAGGTTGGTGTTGTAGGCGACGACGGCCATCATCCGGCCGTTGGGGTCGTTGTCCTCGAAGACGCCGAAGTACTCGGGCGTCCTCCCCCGGAGGTGGTGGTTGTAGGGGTTGGGGGTGTCGATCTTGCCGATGCGGAAGAACACGTTGAAGATGGGGTGGCCGGCGTCGAGGGTCATGAGCTGGGCGTCGGGGAGCACGCGCCTGAGCTGGGCCTCGAAGTTCTCCCACTGCCGGGTCTCGAAGTCGTTGAAGATGACGAAGCCGCCCTTCAGCATGTAGGCGCGCAACGAGGCGGCCTGGGCGTCGGTCATGATCCAGAACCCGGGTTCCCACATCATCGCGATGGGGTGCTTGAACAGCTCGGGGTCGTCGAGGGCGAGGGCGAGGCTGCCGTCGGTGCGCGCGTCGGCGGCGGTGTACTCGCCGACCACCGACATCATGTTGGCCTCGGCGTCGGGGAACTCGTGCAGCCAGAAGTTGACGCCCATGCCCTGGGGCCGGGTCCCGTAGGTGCCTCCGGTCCAGCACAGGCGCACGAAGTGGAGGCGGCCGTCGTAGGGCAGGTCGGCCCGGCCCCAGAGGCGGTAGCCGCGGAAGAACCCGAACTGCGCCGACGCGGCGGTGGCCCCCGCCAGCAGGGCCAGCGCCAACACCGCCGCGAGCACTCTGCGCGTCGTCACGCTGTGTCCACTCTTCCGCGGCTCGCCGCCGTGCTCGATCTTCACGCGGCTCGCCGCCGTGTTCCACCACCTGCCGGCGGGTCGCGCCCTTTCCACCTGCTGCCGGGTCGCGCGCTCTCCGGTCGCGCCCGCCGCCCGACCTCGACGCGTCCCGGCCATCCGGGCGCGCCGCTCCTTCCGGCCTCTGTTTCCTTCATCGGCCTCGGCCGTCTGCCGCTCCAGGTTGCGCCCCGCTGTGCGGCCTCGGCGCGTCCCGGCCGTCCGGCCGCGTCCTACCTTCCGGCCTCGGCCTCCTTCTCGGCCTCGGCCGCCTGGCGCTCCAGGTTGCGGTAGATCTCGAGGATGTGCCGGATGTCGTGGTTGCCCTCGTGGCAGGCGTACTCGTACATGGGCCCCTCGGTGGTGACCATCGGGATCTCCGCGCTCCAGGGCTGCGCCCAGGTCGTCGGGTCGTCGACGGTGAACTCGTAGCGGATCGTGTCGGCGTCGACGCGGGTGAACCGCTCGGTCACGTGCAGGGCGGCCGACGACCCCCGGAAGCGGGTCTTGTCGGTGAAGTTGCCGCTCTCCACCACCAGGGTGTCGCCTTCCCACCGGCCCCGGGAATCACCCGGAATGAGCTGGATCGCGTCGGGCAGGGCGGGGCGCCCGTCGAGGGGGATGATGCGGGGCAGGCTGTTGTTCAGCTCGGTGAAGATGACGATGTGGTCGGGCGTCTGCAGTATCTGGTGGATGTCGTTGTAGGCCGGGGGCAGCATCGGGGGGCCGTTGTGGGGCCAGACGATGCAGCGCTCCGACAGCGGCCGCGTCTCGTGCCCGGTGAACGGGTCGACGCCGCGCCGCGCCTCGGCCCGCGCCGCGGCCCGCGCCTCGGCCTCGGGGACCGTGGCGGGGATGCGGCCGTCGGCGGGATCGGTGATCAGCGAGGTCCGGCGGGTCGACAGCCCCTTGGGGACCGGCGTCCGCAGCCAGAGCTCGTTGTCGTAGTGGACGTAGCTGGGATCGCGGTTGTCCTGGTAGAGCCGCCGCTCGCGTTCCTCGGCGTCCTCGATGCCGATGACGTTCCCGGCCAGCGGGTCGACCCCTTCCGCGGTGAGCTGGGCCTGGAGCGCGGCCCACTCCTCCTCCGTGTAGAACGCCTTGTCGCCCAGGTGGCGCGGCCGTTCGAGCGGGGTGAACGTCTGGGTGGTCCAGAAGCCCTGGAGATCGGGCTGGCCGTCGGGCAGGCGGGGCAGGGTCCAGGCCGGGCCGGTACCCGGTTCCGTGCCCTGATCCTGCGCCGCGGCCGTGGCCGGCGGCAGGCCGACCGACGCGACGACGATGGCCACGATTGGCAGTCCGAGGCGACGATCGCGCATCTGACCCTCCCTGCGGGCGGTTGACTCGGGCGAACGCGCCCATGATCGCTCAGGACGCTCCGGCGCGCAACTCACGGGTTCGGCCTTCCTTGTCGTCCACCTCGTCCAGGCGCGGGATTCAGAGTGATGAAGCCTCGAAGTGACCGCGACCGTCCTGGCGGGTCGGTGTGCTCATGGGAGTCCGGCGCCTGGTCGAAGGCGTGCGCCGCCGCGACCCGACCGCGCGGATCGCGATCGTCAGCACACGCGTCGACGACATTTTGCCGGCCGATCGCGCTCGGAAGTCCTCCTCCTGACTTGCGCCCGCGGCAGGCCCCGCCGAGTGCCGCGTCGGGCACTTCATGAATCCGGAGGTGCATCTCCCAGACCCTTGACGTCGCGGCGCGATCCGCCTACACTCGCCGCGAGGTCGTGTACAGTCCGGCGAGTCCGTCGCGGGCGGCCCCGTCGCACGCGGCCGGCAGGAGGGCGAGATGGTTCGACCGGCGCGACTCCGTTCCGGCGCGTGCATTCTGTTGTGCCTCGCGGGCGGCGGCCTCGCGACGGCTGCCTCGGCCGAGGCGTCCCCCCAGGCGCCCGGGGTCGCGAGCGGGGAGTCCCGGCCCGCCGCCGAGGCCCCGGCCCCCGACGCCCGCGCCCTCCTCGACGAGTATTGCGTCGTCTGCCACAACGCCCGCACCCGCACCGCCGGCCTGCTGCTCGACCGCGCCGACGTCCACGCGGTCGCGGCCGGGGCCGAGACGTGGGAGAAGGTGGTGCGCAAGGTCCGCAGCGGCGCGATGCCGCCGCCCGGCCGGCGCCGCCCCGACCCGCAGACCCTGGACGCCTTCGTGACCGGGCTCGAGACCGAGCTCGACGCGGCCGCCGCCGCCCGCCCGAACCCGGGCCGCCCCCCCGACCACCGGCTGAACCGGTTCGAGTACGGCAACGCGGTGCGCGATCTCCTCGACCTCGAGATCGACGTCGAGGCGTTGCTGCCGCCCGACGAGTCGGACCAGGGCTTCGACAACATCGCCGAGGTCCTCTCGATGTCGCCGACCCTGCTCGGCCGCTACCTGTTCGCGGCCCGCCGCATCAGCCAGCTCGCGGTCGGCGACCCGTCGGCAGGGCCGGCGGTCGAGACGTTCCGCGTGTCGCGCGGGCTGCGGCAGGACGAGCGGATGGGCGATGACCTGCCCTACGGCACCCGCGGCGGGCTCGCGGTGCGCCACTACTTCCCGCTCGACGGCGAGTACGAGGTGCAGGTCCGCCTGGGGCGCAACTTCACCAACTCGCAGATCCGCGCCATCGCCACCCGCGAGGAGATCGACGTGCTGCTCGACGGGGTGCGGATCACCCGGTTCACCATCGGGGGCGGGTGCGCGGACGCCATCGACGACCCCGCGTGCACCGGGTCCGGCATCTACCGCACGTCGCGCTACCAGTTGACGGCCGACGAGGCGTTGCGGGTGCGCTTCGAGGCGCCAGCCGGGATGCACACCCTCGGCGTCGCCTTCGTCAGGAAGAGCGTGCTGACCGAGGGCCCGCCGCCGACCCTGCTGCCGCCCCGGCACACCAGCTCGACCTATGAAGCGCCGCGCATGGACGTCGACTACGTGCGGCTGGAGGGTCCGTTCAATCCGACCGGCCCGGGCGACACCGCGAGCCGCCGGCGCATCTTCGTCTGCCGGCCGGACGGGGAGAGCGCGGAGGCGGAAGGGGCCTGCGCGCGGGAGATCCTGGGCGGTCTCGCCCGGCGCGCCTACCGCCGGTCCGTCACCGACGCGGACGTCGACACGCTGCTCGCGTTCTACGACGCCGGCCGGAGCGAGGGCGGCTTCGAGCGCGGCATCCAGGAGGCGCTGGCCCGGCTGCTGGTGTCGCCGCAGTTCCTGTTCCGCATCGAGCGCGACCCCGCGGGGGTCGAGGCGGGCGGGGTCTACCGCATCAGCGACCTGGAGCTGGCCTCGCGGCTGTCGTTCTTCCTCTGGAGCACCATTCCCGACGACGAGCTGCTCGGGGCGGCGGAGGCCGGCAAGCTCCGCGAGCCCGGCGTGCTCGGGGCGCAGGTGCGCCGCATGCTGGCCGACCCGCGGGCATCGGCGCTGGCCCGCAACTTCGGCGGGCAGTGGCTGTTCGTGAGGAACCTGAGGGCGGTCGATCCCGACGCGAGCGCGTACCCCGAGTTCGACGACAACCTGCGCGACGCATTCCAGCGCGAGACCGAGCTGTTCCTCGAGCACCAACTGCGCGACGACCGGCCCCTCGCCGAGTTGCTGACGGCGGACCACACGTTCCTGAACGAGCGTCTCGCGCGCTTCTACGGCGTTCCCAACGTCTACGGGGCGCACTTCCGGCGCGTGGGGATGCCGGACCCGCGGCGGGCGGGGCTGCTCGGCCACGCCAGCATCCTGACCGTGACGTCCTACGCGACGCGGACGTCGCCGGTGGTCCGCGGCAAGTACCTCCTCGACAACATCCTCGGGGCGCCTCCGCCGCCCCCGCCGCCCAACGTCCCCGCGCTCGAGGAGACCGCCGCGGCCGGCCACGGGGCGTCCATCCGCGAGCAGATGGAGCAGCACCGGCGGAGCCCGGCCTGCGCCTCGTGCCACCAGCGGATGGATCCGCTGGGCTTCGCCCTCGAGAACTTCGACGGCATCGGGCAGTGGCGCGACGAAGACGGCGGGGCGCCGATAGACGCCTCGGGACTGCTGCCCGACGGCACCGCGTTCACCGGGCCCGCCGACTTCCGCGAGGCGCTGCTGGAGCGCCGCGGCGAGTTCGTGCGCACGGTCACGGAGAAGCTCCTGACCTATGCGCTCGGCCGCGCCGTCGGCGCCCACGACATGCCCGCGGTGCGGCGGATCCTGAGCGAGTCCGCGCCCGACGACCACCGGTGGTCGTCGCTGGTTCTCGGCATCGTGGAGAGCCGGCCGTTCCAGATGAGGAGGGCGCAAGACGCCGCGACGACCGCGGTTGCGCCGTGACGCGAGTGCTCCCGAGGGTGGGTTGCAGGAGTGACCATGCGCAGCTTCGTCGCCCGTTCGGCGTGGGTCTGACCAGAGGAGCACTTGGACTGGTCGTGTTCAGACAGTAGGCGGTTCTTTGGCGGAATCGTGCGACAACGGCGCGGGAGCTGGAAGGACGGCCGGCCGCAAAGCATGCGATGAGGAGTGTCTGATGTTCATCACCAAGAGATGTCTGTCCCGCCGGACCGTGTTGCGGGGACTCGGGGCGAGCGTGGCGCTGCCGCTGCTCGACGGGATGGTGCCGGCCCTCCAGGCCACGCGGCTCACCGCGGCGCGTCCGGTGAAGCGCATGGGGGCAGTGTACGTGCCCAACGGCATGAGCATGCCCTACTGGGTGCCCGCGGCCGAGGGCAGGCTGGAGCTCACCCCCATCCTGACCCCCCTGGCCCCGGTGCAGGACCAGGTGCTGGTCCTCAGCGGCATGGCCAACGAGGAGGCCAAGCAGTGGCTGGACGAGGGTGACGGCGACCACTCGCGCTGCCAGGCCGCGTTCCTCACCGGGGCGCACGCCATGAAGGCGTCGGGCACCACGAACGCGACCCTCGAGGTCGGCGTGTCGATGGACCAGCTCGCGGCCCGCGACCTGCGCGAGGACACCCAGCTCGCCTCGCTCGAGCTGTCGCTCGAGGCCAACGACCTCGCCGGGCAGTGCGAGGACGGCTACGGCTGCGCCTACAGCGCCACCCTCGCGTGGAGCGACAAGAACACCCCGCTGCCGATGGAGACCAACCCCCGCGCGGTGTTCGAGCACCTGTTCGGGGCCGTCGGCACCACCGAGACCGAGGCGCGGCTGCGGGCCCTGCGGCGCGACCGCAGCATCCTCGACTCGGTCAGCGCCGAGATCACCGACCTGCAGCGGCAGCTCGGCCGCGGCGACCGCTCGAAGCTCGCCGGCTACCTCGACTCGGTGCGCGACATCGAGCGCCGCATCCAGATCGCCGAGAGCCAGAGCGACCGCGAGCTTCCGGACGTGGTGCAGCCGGCCGGCGTCCCCGCCGTCTTCGAGGAGTACGCCGACCTCATGTTCGACCTGATGCTGGTGGCGTTCCAGGCCGACCTGACGCGGGTCTCGAGCTTCCTGGTGGGCCGCGAGAAGAGCGTGCGCACGTTCCCCGAGATCGGGGTCGCCGACCCGCACCACCCGACCTCGCACCACCGCCAGCGGCCCGAGCAGCTCGCGAAGCTGTCGAAGATCAACACCTTCCACATGCAGATCTTCGGGCGCTTCCTCGAGAAGATGGCCGCGACCCAGGACGGAGACGGCTCGCTGCTCGACCACTCGGCGGTGATCTACGGCGCCGGCATGGGGAACAGCAACGCGCACGATCCGCTCGACCTGCCCATCGTCCTCGCCGGCGGCGGGGGCGGCACCATCAAGGGCGGGCGGCACGTGCGGCTGCCGGAGGGGACGCCGCTGGCCAACATGCACCTGACGGTCCTCGGCAAGATGGGGATCCCGGCCGAGCGGCTCGGCGACGCGACCGGCGACCTGCCGATCGTGTCGGGCGTGTAGGGAGCTGCCGGGAGTCTGCCCGACGGGACGGGGCAGGCTCCCGGGCGGCCCGCCGGGCCGCTGGCGGACGACGTGCGGGCGAGGCTCGGCGCCGTGGCCACGGGTGGATCCTGCCGCTGGCGGCGGTTCACGGGCAGCGGCGGGAGGACGGAGAGCGGCGGGACGGCTCCGACGCGCGCGTCGGGCGTAAACCGCCGGAGGAAGTGACGATGCGCATCAACAGCAGATCGGTTATCGGCGTCGGGCTCGGCCTGCTCGTCGCGGCCCCTGTCGCCGCCGCTCCCGCCGACGACCTCTCGCTCGTCGAGGCGGCCCGGCAGCAGCACACGGCGGCCGTGCGTACACTGCTGGCCGACGGCGCCTCGGTGGACGCGAGCCGGCCGGACGGCGTCACCGCCCTGCACTGGGCGGCCCAGTGGGACGACGCGGAGGTCGCCGATCTGCTCATCGCGGCCGGCGCCGACGTGGACCGCGCCGACCAGTACGGCGTGACCCCGCTCACCCTCGCCTGCACGAACGCCAGCTCGAAGATGGTCGGGCGGCTGCTCGCGGCCGGCGCCGACGCCGGCGCCACGCAGGCGAACGGCGAGACGGTGCTGATGACCTGCGCGCGCAGCGGCATCCGCGACACCGTCGACCGTCTCGTGGCGGCCGGGGCCGACGTGAACGCCAGCGAGCACTACCACCGCCAGACCGCGCTCATGTGGGCGGCCTGGGAGGGGCACGTCGACGTCGTCGAGGCGCTGATCGAGCACGGCGCCGACGTCGACGCCCGGACCACCACCGGCTACACCGCCCTCCTCCTCGCGGCGCGTGACGCCCACGAGGCCGTGACCCGGGCCCTCCTCGACGCCGGGGCGGACGTGAACGCGGTGTCCGCCGACTGGACCAGCGCCCTCGTCGTCGCCACCATTCGCGGCCACGTCGACTACGTCGAGCTCCTCCTGAGCCGCGGCGCCGACCCCAACGTCGGTCCGGGGTACACCCCCCTGCACTGGGCGGCGGGCGAGTGGGACACCGAGCTGAACGACCTCTCGAACGGGGTGGCCGAGGGCAACCAGTGGAGCATCTTTGGCGGCATGCACGCCCCCGACCGGCTGCGCACCGTCCGCGCCCTGCTCGACCACGGGGCCGACCCCGACGCCCGCACGAACGGCACCCCCGGCTTCGGCATCAAGGTGAAGGGCCACCTGGGCAACCTCACCGAGGGGACGCCGTTCCTGATCGCGGCGCGCGCGAACGACACCGCGGTCATGCGCCTGCTCCTCGAGCACGGCGCCGACCCCTTCATTCCCACCCGCAACGGCACCACCCCGCTCATGATGGCGGCCGGCGTCGGGCACGAGCCGGGTATCACCCGCTCGCCCGAGCCCGAGGCCCTCGAGGCGGTCCACCTGCTGGTGGAGCTGGGCGCCGACGTCAACGCCGTCAACGAGGCCGGCGACACCGCCCTGCACGGCGCCGCCTGGCGCGAGCGGGCCGACTCGATCGTGCAGTTCCTGGTCGACCGCGGCGCCGACGTCAACGCGAAGAACCACCGCGGCTGGACCCCGCTGGTCATCGCCGAGGGCATCCACACCGGCGGCAACTTCATCAAGTCGGACACCACCGCCGCGCTGCTGCGCAAGCTGGGGGCCGAGCCCAGTCCCCCGGACATCTCGCGCGAGCCGGACGCGCGATGAATGGTCGACCCGCCGGCAGGTGTGAGGCCGACGGCCTCACCTGCCGGGGGTCCGGAAGATCTCGTGGACGTTCGACGTGAAGCCCGTCGGGGTGGGTGACTTCCCCAGCAGCGCACGGACGGCCGGCTGATCCCGTGGCCGCTCGATGTCTCGGCCGCACCTCCGAGGGTCGAGTAATCCTCAGCCGCCGAGGCGCCGCACGAAAGCGGCCACCGCCTGTCCGATCTCGTCGGGCGAGTCCTCCTGGATGAAGTGGCGCCCGCGCACCGTCACTTCTTCCTGGTTCTTCCAGCCGCGGCAGAACTCGCGTTGCGGCCCGGTCAGGATCGCCCCGGGGTCGGCGTTGACGAACAGCTTGGGGAGGTCGTTCTCGGCCATCCACGCCGCGTAGTCCCGGACGATGCCGGTCACGTCGGGGGGCTCGCCGTCGATGGGGATCTCGCGCGGCCACGTCAGGGTGGGCCGCCGCGACTCGCCGGGCTCCGTGTAGGGGGCCCGGTAGACCGCCATCTCCGCCTCGGTGAGCCGCCGCAGGATCGAGCCGGGCAGAACCCGCTCGACGAAGAGGTTGTTGTCGAGCACCATCCCCTCGCCGGCGTCCGAGCGGAACCCCTGGAAGACGCGCCGCGCCGCCTCGGGCCACTCCGCCCACGTCACCGGGCGGACCAGCGCCTCCATGTAGGCGATGCCCCGGGTCGCGCCCCGGTGGCGGTTCGCCCAGTCGAACCCGAGGGCGGACCCCCAGTCGTGCACTACCCAGACGACGTTCGACGCGACGCCGAGGGCGGCGAGGGCGCCGTCGAGGAACTCGCGGTGCTCGACGAAGCGGTACCGCCCCGGCCCCGGGTCGTCCAGCTTGTCGGAGTCGCCCATGCCGATCAGGTCGAGGGCGATGCAGCGGCCCAGCGGGGCCACGTGGGGCATGACGTTGCGCCAGAGATACGACGAGGTCGGGTTGCCGTGCAGGAAGACGACGGGGTCGCCCCGGCCCGCCTCGACGTACGCCATGCGCTTGCCGAGCACCTCGACGGTCTGCTTCCGCGGCGCGGTGTCCGAGATCATGTCCCGATCCTAGCAAGTGGAGCATGGCGACGCCGAGTCGGGGTCGTCGATTGCTGTGCATACCACATGCGCATGTATACTGACTGCATATTGAACAGCGCGGCGATCATCAAGCGGTTGGAGCGCGATGGATGGCGGCACGCGGGCGCGGCAGCCACCGGAACTTCACGCATCCCACGAAGCCGGGCCGCGTGACCGTGCCGCATCCGCGAAAGGACCTGTACGTCAGGACGCTCCGCAACATCTACCGCCAGGCCGGCTGGGACTGGAGAGACCGATGATGCTCTATCTGGCGAAGCTCCACGCCGAGGCCGACGGTGGTTACAGCGTCGAGATCGCCGACCTGCCGGGGTGCTTCACCGAGGGCGACAATCTGGCCGAGGCCATCCGCAATGCCGAAGAGGCGATCCTGTGTCATCTCGACGGCATGATCGCGGACGGCGAGCCCATTCCGGACCCCGCCTCCACCGTCCCGGCCGCGGTCGAGCCGGGGGCGTTCCTCGTGGGCATCCAGGTCGATCTCGACAAGCTGGCGATCTCGAACAAGACCGTCCGGCTGAGCGTGACGATTCCGCAGCGGGCGCTCGTGCTCATCGACCGCGCCGCGAAGCTCGCCGAGACCTCCAGGTCCGGCTTCCTCACGCAGGCGGCCCTGACGTACATCGAGCGGCGCAGCGCCAAGAGCTCCTGAGCAAGGCCCCGGCACGAATCCGGGGCCGGAGAGCCGCCTGGGGTGCACGTCAAGAAAGTTGGGGATTTACCGTTGGGGTATTGCGCGAGCACTGATCGACCGATTCTTCGGGTAGGAGGACTCCAACCATGCCCGAGGCGGAGTTGACTGAACCGCTCGATCACGCGGCCCAAAAAAGGGG
>JAJEEA010000012.1 GCA_022821235.1 Vicinamibacteria bacterium | reverse complement strand
GTCGCGGCGAGCCCCGGCGCCGCCCCGGGGGCGAGTGCGGCGCGCCGCGGCATCCCGCCGCGGTCGGCCCGGCGGGTATCATGATCGAGGCTTCCGCCGGCGCCGCCGGACCCCGACGGCGCGCCGGCGACCACCTCGTCGGGGACGTGGACCCGTGCATGACCGACAGCGCGCTCGCCCTCCTCGTCGCGGGGGCGGCCCTCGCGATCATCCTGGTCAGGCTGGCCCTCATCGCGGTGAGGGCCGACCCGAGCTCGCCGGCCCGCCTCGTCGCCGAGCTCCGTCTGGCCCAGTTCGCGGCGATGATGCTGACCCTCGCGGCCGGGGTCTACGTCGGGTTCGCGCTGGCCCAGGAATCGACCACCGGCAGCGGGCTCGACGTCGCCCTCGCGGTCGGCTTCCTCATGGTCGCGTCCATCGCCGTGACCCGCGACCCCGGGGCGGCGCTGACCCTGCTGGCCCTGGCGTTCGCGGCCCATGCCGGGGTCGCCCTGCTCCACGGCGCGGGCATCCTGCCGGCGGATTCGATGCCCTCCTGGTATGCGACGGCCTGCGCCGTGTACGATGTCGGGGTCGCCGGCGTCTGCTACTCCCCGAGGGTGTACCGATGAGCCGGCGCGACGCGGACGCCGAGGGGGCCGCGTGGCCCCGGGTCGCGCGGCAGCGACTTCCGGAACGAGGATTCCGACGATGAGCGACGCTGGAAACCGGTTGCTGCTGAACACCGCCCGCAAGCGCCTCGTGGTTCACCAGGCCGGTCAGGTGCGGACCTGCATCGAGGCCCTCAACGACGGTCAGATCTGGTGGCGCGCCAACGAGGGCTCGAACGCCGTCGGCAACCTCGTGCTGCACCTGTGCGGCTCGACCCGCCTCTACATCGGCCACGGGGTGGGCGGGAACGCCTACCGCCGCGACCGCGACGCCGAGTTCGCGGAGCCGGGCCCGCTGCCGAAGGAGGACCTGCTGGCCAGGCTCGACTTCGCGATGGCCGAGGCGGACCGGGCCCTCGCCGAGTTCGACGCCGAGCGGCTCACGGAGACGACGGAGCTGAACGGCAAGACCCTCACGTTCGGCGAGCTCATCCTGAACCAGGTGCTCCACTTCACGACCCACGCCGGGCAGATCGTCTTCGCGACGAAGCTGATCCAGGTCGGCCTGATCGACGAGGTGTGGAAGACGACGCCGGCGGAGTAGCGTCCGTCGGGCGCGGACCGTCCCTCAGGAACCGTGGCCGCCTCGACGCGCTCCCCGGACGGTTCGTTTCAGGCGCGCGTGATCGCGGTGGTCCGGCGGATCCCCCGGGGCCGGGTGGCCACCTACGGCGACGTGGCGGCCCTCGCCGGCCGCCCCCGGGCCTGGCGCGCGGTCGGTACGATCATGCGCACCTGCCGCCTGCCCAGCGTCCCCTGTCATCGCGTCGTGGGGGCCGGCGGCCGACTGGGAGGCTACAGCGACCCGCTGCGAAAGCGGCGGCTCCTCCAGGAAGAGGGAATCGTGGTGGGACGCGGCACGATCCGGCAGTTCGACGCGGTCCGCTGGACGGCGAGCCGCTCCATGGGCCGGTGAACCCGCGCGCCCCGGCTACATCGCCGTCACGTCGAACTGCTCGTGATGCAGGATCGCGTCGGGGCGCAGCGTGACCTCGCGATCGAGGGTGCGCTCGATCTCCTTCAGCACCCCGCGCTCCTCCGACTTCAGCGCCCGCGCCACGTCCGGGTTGACCCGCAACTGGACGCGATGGCCGTTCAGGTCGCCGCTGACCTTCCGCAGCTCGGCGAGAATCTCGAAGCAGATGGTCGAGGTGGACTTGACCACGGCGCTCCCGGAGCAGTACGGGCAGGGCTCGGTCAACTGTCGCTCCAGACTCTGCTTGACGCGCTTGCGGGTGGTGATGATGAGACCGAACTCGGAGACCTGCACCGCCTTGGACGGCGACCGGTCGCGGCGGATCTCCTGCTCGAACAACTGGTACACCTTCTGGCGGTTCTTCCGCTCCTCCATGTCGATGAAGTCGAGCACGATGATGCCGCCGAGGTCGCGGAGGCGGATCTGGCGCACGATCTCCTTCGCCGCCTCGAGGTTGGTCTTGACGATGGTGTCCTCCAGCCGCCCGGTCCGCTTGCCGACGTAGCGCCCGGTGTTGACGTCGATCGCCACCAGGGCCTCGGTCTGGTTGATGACGAGATAGCCGCCGGACTTGAGCCAGACCTTGCTCCGGAGCGCCTTGTCGATCTCCGACTGCACGCCGTACTCCTCGAAGATCGGGAAGTTCTTGTCGTAGTGGTGCACCCGGGACACGAGGTCCGGCATGATCCGCTGCACCAGCTTCACCGCCTTGCGGTACTCGCCGCGGTGGTCGATGCGGATGGCCGAGAAGTCGTCGGTCAGCAGGTCGCGCAGCAGCTTGGCGACGAGGCTCTCCTCCCGGTGGACGACGGCGGGCGCCCGGCGCGACTCGCTCTTCTTGAGGGTGTCCGACCACAGCTCGTGGAAGTAGGTGAGGTCGCTGACGATGTCCTCCTCGGGCCGATCCGCGGCCGCGGTCCGGATGATCACCCCGCCGGGCATCTCGTGCTCGGCCCGGAAATCGCGGACGATCCGCCGCAGGCGGCTCCGCTGCTCGCGCGAGACGATCTTGCGCGACACGCCGATGTGCTCGACCGTCGGCATGAACACGAGGAAGCGGCCGGGAATGGTGACGTGCGAGGTGATGCGCGCCCCCTTCGTCCCCAGCGGCTCCTTGACGACCTGGACCACGATCTCCTGACCGGCGGTCAGCAGCTTGTCGATCGGCTGGTCGGCGGCGTTGCGGTCGCGGTCGCGCCCGCGCCCGCGGGCGCCCCCGTTGCCCTGGCCTTCGGGCGCGGCCGGCGGCTCTCCCGCCGCGCCCTCCGCGTCCGCCTCGATGCCGTCGATCGACGCCATGGGATCGATGACGTCGGACACGTAGAGGAAGCCGTCGCGCTCGAGCCCGAGATCGACGAAGGCGGCCTGCATGCCCGGCAGCACCTTCGACACGCGCCCCTTGTAGATGTTGCCGGCGACGCCGCGGGACTTGTCGCGCTCGACGGATATCTCGACGACCTCGTCGTCCTCGAGAATGGCGGCCATCGTCTCGTGGCCGCTAGCGGAGATGATCATCTCCTTGTTCATCACTACCACTCCAGATGGGGTGACGCCGCCCGGCCCCGAGCCGTGCCCGGACGCGCGGGCATCCCCGGAAGGATGCGCGGGCGCCGACGAGCGGCCGGCCGCGGGCAGTCCGCATCGGTCTCGGCGGCGTACCTGCCGCCCGGCTGGCCGCCCGGCTTCGGGCGACGTCCGACCGGCGTGACTACCGGATTCGCGTGGACCGGGCGAGCCTGCCCGGCCGGTCGACGGCCCGCGGCAAGAACCACGAGCCGCGCAAGGCGGGTTTCCGAATCGTCGCAGGACGGTGGGACAACCGCGCTCAGTTCGTGAACCTTCGCATTCGCACGTTGAGCACGAACCCGAAGGCCGCCAGCGTGGCGATCACCGATGAGCCGCCGTAGCTCATCAGGGGCAGCGTGAGCCCCTTCACCGGCGCCAGTCCGGCCGACATGGCGATGTTGTAGATCACCTGAAACGTGAAGCCGGCCATGATACCGACGACGAGATACATGCCCAGACGGTCCTTGGCCAGTCGAGCGGCATCCATCCCGCGCAGGATGACGAACAGATACAAGCCGAGCGCAACCACCACGCCCAGAAACCCTTGTTCTTCCGCAAGTACCGAGAAAACGAAATCGTTGTGCGCGACCGGCAGGAAGTTGTACTGGCTCTGGGTCCCCCGGAGGAACCCCTTGCCCGTCGCCCCCCCCGACCCCGCGGTGATCTTGGCCTGGAGCTGCTGGTACCCCGCCCCGCGGGGGTCCTTCTCGGGGTCCAGGAAGCTCAGGATGCGCTCGCGCTGATAGTCCTCCAGACCGTAGGCCCACACCGCCGGCGCGCTCAGGGTGCCGACCACGATCAGCAGGCCCACGTACCGCAACGGAAGCCCGGCGAAGACGAAGATGACCAACGCGACCGGCAACAGGGTCACGGCGGTGCCGAGGTCGGGCTGCTGCGCGATCAGCACGAACGGGATGGCGACGACGGTCACGGCCATCAGCCAGCCGAAGGGAGTGCGCCCCTGCCAGTAGCGCGTGAACAGCGTCGCCAGCCCCAGCGCCACCACCATGCGCGCGAACTCCGAGGGTTGAAGATTGAAGGCCCCCAGATCGATCCACCGTCGGGCGCCGCCGCCCGTGGTCCCGAACAGGAGGGCATAGGCGACGAGGCCGACGAGGCCCATGAAGAAGACGGGTGACAGGTCGGCGAACCACCGGTAGTCGATCGAGAGGGTGATGACGAGGGCCAGGAAGCCGAGGGCGAGCGCCCACAACTGTATCGAGACGAGGGGGCTCGCGCCGCCCGTCGTCGGATCGTACGTCGTGCTGTAGATCATCGCCACGCCGATGGCGGCCAGGAGGAACAGCGATCCCAGCAGCAGCCAGTCGATGTGGCGATAGAGTCGTTGCTCCAGCATCCGCCAATCCGGTGTTCCGGACGAGGCCGGGACCGCGGCGCGGTCCCCGGCCCCTGTCTCGCCGACGGCTCCTACTGGTCCGCCGCCTCGGCGGGCGCAGCGGCCCACGCCCTCCTTCCGAACGGCGGGACCGGCACCGTCGGCCGCGGCAGCCCGTCTTTCTTGGCGAAGTACGTCTCGAGGACGTGCCTCGCGATCGGGGCCGAGAGGTAGCCGTGCTCGTTGTGCTCACCGAAGACGGCGCCCGCAATCTCCGGTGCTCCGGCGGGAACCGCGAAGACGAACCACCCGTGGTCCCGAAAGTCCTGGTCCGAGCTGCCCGCCGCGGCGGCCCGGCCCTGCAGCGAGACCACCTGGGCGGTGCCGGTCTTGCCCATCACGTCGCGCCCGTAGATTCGCCCGCGCCGGCCGGTCCCGGCCCGGTTGACCACGAACCAGAGCCCTTCGGTGACCACTTCCAACGTCGTCGGGCTGATGGCCACCCGCGAACGGGGCACGGGCCGGCGCACACGCTCGAACCCCTGCCCCTCGTTGACGGCCGCGAGCAGGTGCGGGGTGACGCGGGTGCCGCCGTTGGCGACCGTCGCCATCATCACCGCGAGCGAGATCGGCGTCACCGACACCGCCCCCTGGCCGATGGCGACGGAAATGGTCTCGCCGGGGTACCAGCGCTCGCCGCGCCGCTCCCGCTTCCAGGCCGTGGACGGCATCAGCCCCCGGACCTCGTGCGGCAGATCGACGCCGGAGAGCTCGCCCAGACCCAGGGCCGTCGCCCACTTGTGGATCTGGTCGATCTCCATTTTCTCACCGAGCGCATAGAAGTAGGAATTGCACGACTTCTCGAGGGCCTCGCGCATGTCGACCGAGCCGTGCGTCGAATGGCACCGGAAGAAGCGCCCGTGCACCCGGCGCCCCCCGGGGCACGCCACGCGGAAGTCGGGAGTGACCACCCCCTCCTCGAGCGCCGCGACCGCCATCGCCACCTTGAAGGTCGACCCCGGCGAGTACCGCCCCTGCAGAGCGCGGTGGTTCAGCGGGCGAAGCCGGTCGCGGTTGAGCCGGCCCCAGGTCTCGCCGTCGATGCCGCGGGCGAAGACGTTCGGGTCGTAGGCGGGACGGCTGACGAGGGCGAGGATCTCGCCCGAACGGGGATCCAGGAACACCGCCGAGCCGTTGAACCCGGCGTCGGCGAATGCGTCCTCCGCCGCCTCCTGCAGGTCGTAATCGAGGGTGAGCTGGATCTGCCGGCCCTCGCGGGGCAACCGCTCGTCGAGGACCCGGATCTCGCGGCCGACGTTGTCGACGACGACCCGCCGCGCGCCGTCGCGGCCCATCAGCAGCCGGTTGTAGCTGCGTTCGATGCCGGACTTGCCGACGATCGCGCCGCGGCGCACGCCCTCGAACTCCGGCGTCGCCATCTCGGCTTCGCTGACCTCGCCCACGTAGCCCAGGATGTGCGCGGCCACGTCGCCGGCCGGATAGAACCGGACGGGAAGCTGCTGCACGTAGATGCCCGGCAACTCCCGCTTGTGGGCGGCGACCGCCGCCACCTGGTCGAACGCGGCGTCGCGAATCAGGACCACCGGCCGGAAGGGCGGGTCCCGCCGGTGCCGTTCCACGATGGCCCGGAGCTCCGACAACGGCACGCCGGACAGGTCGGCGAGGAGGGCCACGGTGCCCTCGAGGTCCTCGGCCTGCTCGCGGGACAACGTGATGTTGAGCGAGTCGCGGTTCTCGGCCAGCACGCGGCCGTCGCGGTCCAGCACCGCGCCGCGCGGCGCGCTGAGGACCAGGGTGCGCTGATGATTGTCCTCCGCGTGCTGGCGGTACTTGTCGTACTCGACGACCTGGAGCCACCAGAACCCGGCCGCGAGGCCGGCGAAGACCAGCACCATGCCCCACCGCCACACCGCCAGGAGGACCGCGAGGCTGTCGCGCGGCCGTTCCAATGCGCCCGGCGCAAACCGGCTGGACGTTTTCATCTCCTCCGTCTCCGGCCTCTACTCGGCGTGACGGCCGCCCGGCCACCGCCCGCGCAGGCGCTGCCTTTCGACCTTTCCGGGAATCCTCTGCAGCCCCACCGCCACCACCAGGCCGACGACGGTGTTTGCGGCCGCCTGCATCAGCAGATCGCGCCGGCTGACGACCACGCGGTCATCGAACAGCAGGCCGTAGCCGCCGATGAACAGGGCGGCGTGCAGCAGCGAGCCGCCGACGAACACCAGCGCCTTGTGCCACAGGCGCGTCACCATGAACTGGGCGGCGAACTGACCGCCCAGATAGCCCACCACCGTCTTCGCCAGGCCGCCCATCCCGATGACGCCGCCGGACAGCGCGTCCTGGAGCAGCCCGCCGCAGGTCCCCGTCCACAGGCCGGCCCGGGGGCCGTTCACGATGGCCACGACGATGACCACCATGAGCACGAGGTCGAGGGGCGCTCCGGTGCCCGCGACCATCCGCACCAGCGTCGTCTGCACCGCCAGCGCCGCGGCGAGGGCGAAGGAGACCCACGCGACCCTCATCCACCACCGCCCGCCGCCGCCAGAGGCGCCGGAGGCGGCGAATCGGGCAGGACGACCAGCACCTCGTCGAGGTCGCCGAACCGGATGCGGGGACGCACGCGAATGGTCCGATACAGCCCGGGACCCCGCAGCACGAGGGTGACGTCTCCGATGACGAACCCCTTCGGATAGATGCCGTCGCTGCCGGACGTCACGACGGTGTCGCCCACCTCGACGTCCTCCAGGTTCGACACGTACTCCATCCGCAGCAGCCGATCGTCGGCGTCGCCCATCACCAGTCCGGCCACCCGGCTCCTCTCGATGAGCGCTCCCGCCGCCGCGTTCCGGTCGATCAGCAATTGGACCCGCGACGCCCGGGGGCCGGGCTCGTCGACGACGCGCCCCACGACGCCGGCCGCGGACAGGACCGCCGCGTCGGGGCGGACGCCGTCACGCCGTCCCCGGTCGATGTTCACGGTCCGGAAGTAGGGCGTGGCGTCGCCGCCGATGATCCGGGCGCCGACCGTGGTCAGGCCGGCGGTGTCCCGCAACCCGAGCAGGGCTTCCAGGCCCCGGACCCTCTGGGCGCCGGCCCGGTCCATCTGCCACTGCAGCCTGACCGCGTCGAGCTCCCGGCGCAACGATTCGTTCTCGTCCCGCACCGCCTGCAGCTCGACGTACGCGGTCCACAACCCGCCGACCGCTCCCGCCGTCCCCGTCACCACGCGCTGCACCTCCGAGAACACGCCGAAGGTGACGGCCTGCAGCACCGGCACGCCGGCCGCGGTGTTGGCCTGCGTCGACAAGAGCACGAGGTGGCCCACGACCACCGCCAGCAGCGAGACGCCGGTGCGGCGCGTGAGGTCAATCAATGGAGATCTTCCGCAGCAGCCCGAAGTCCGACAGCATCCGGCCCGCCCCGAGGACGACCGACGTCAGCGGGTCCTCGGCCAGGGCCAGGGGGAGCCCGGTCTCCTCCCGCAGCCGCTTGTCCAGGTTCTTCAGCAGGGATCCGCCGCCGGTGAGCACGATCCCGCGATCGACGATGTCCGCCGACAGCTCGGGCGGCGTCCGCTCCAGCGCGACCCGAACCGCGTCGACGATCACGCGCACGGTGTCCGCCAGCGCCTCGCGTATCTCCTCGTCGGTGATGGTGATCGTCTTCGGCACGCCCTCGACGAGGTGACGGCCCTTGATCTCCATCGTGATGCGGCCGTCGAGCCCGCTCGCGGACCCCATCCTCATCTTGATCGTCTCCGACGTCCGCTCTCCTATCAGCAGGTTGTAGGTCTTCTTGATGTACTGGATGATCGCCTCGTCCATCTCGTTGCCGGCGACGCGGACCGCCTTGCTGTAGACGATGCCGGCGAGCGATATCACCGCGATGTCGGTGGTGCCGCCGCCGATGTCGACGATCATGTTGGCGGACGGCTCGGTCACCGGCATCCCCGCCCCGATGGCCGCCGCCATCGCCTCCTCGACGAGATGCACCTCGCTGGCCTTGGCCCGGTAGGCGCTGTCCTTGACGGCCCGCTTCTCGACCTGGGTGATCTCCGACGGCACGCCGATCACGATGCGGGGCCGCACCCAGACGGTCCGGTTGTGCGCCTTCTTGATGAAGTACGTCAACATCTTCTCGGCGATCTCGAAGTCGGCGATCACCCCGTCCCGCATCGGCCGGATGGCGACGATGTTGCCGGGGGTGCGTCCGAGCATCTCCTTCGCCTCGCGCCCCACCGCCTCGGTGCGTCCGGTGACCTTGTTGATGGCCACGATCGACGGTTCGTTGAGCACGATCCCCTTGCCCCGGGCATAGACGCACGTGTTGGCGGTGCCGAGATCGATGGCGAGGTCACTGGAGAACAGCGAGAACAGGGAGCTGACACTCAAGAGGGAAACTCCTCCGGCATCTGGGGCGAACGGAGCCGGCCCCGGCGCACGGTCGAGCCGTTCGTCTTCACGGCCCGGGCCGTCCCGGCGGCCCGAGACGCCGATGTCCGCCGGTCGGGAGGATACGCTTCGCGACGCCGCCCGACCGTCGCGACCATCTCACGCACCACCGGCTCGTGAGGAGCGCACGAGCGGACGGCGCCGAACGGTGTCGACGAGCTCGGCGGTACGGATTCGGCGGCGCCCGCCGAAGATCAGCCTCCGGCGGCGCTCCGCAGGGACCGTGGAGAATCCGGCCGGGCCGGCGGCGCCCCGGGACGAAGCTGCCGGTGGGCGCGGAGGACGGAGCCGAGGCCGTCCGGAGTGGTGCGGGGGCCGGTTGCCGATCCGATCGACCATGAGAGGAACATCCGAAGCGGCGCCGCCCCTCCAGCCAGGCAACACGGATTCCCCTGACATCGGAACACCTCCAGACATGCCCGCCGGTTTGGAGAGACTATAGCATATCCGGCGGTCGTTTGCGCCGGCCTACCCAACAGGTAGTGGCCCTGGGCGATCCGACCCAACCGGTAGTGGCCGGAGGCGCAGCCGACCGCCCCGCCGGAAGGCGCCGAACGCGCCGTGTCACGTTCGTACCATAGAATGTAGCGATCCGCGCGCCGGCGGACCGGCACGGGCGGCGAGCCCGCCGCCGGGCGCCGGCCGGCGGGATGCCCCGCGAACCGAGGTGTGCGGCAGTACCAGGAGTTGAGCAGAAGATGACGATGCTGGATCGCATGCGACGCCACAAGGCGTGGCTCAAGTGGACCCTCGCCCTTGCCGGTTTCGCCCTGCTGGTCCTCGGGTTCCCCCTGATCCAGCCTCCCCCCGAGACCCCCGGCACGCTGACCGACGTCCTGGCCCAGGTCGGGGACCAGGAGATCACCGTCGGCGAGTTCCAGATGCTCTTCCGGCGCCAGCTCCAGAGCTACCAGGTCCAGTCGGGCGGCGAGATCACGGCCGACCTCCTGCGATCGATGGGCATCGACCGGCAGTTGCTGCAACAGGTGATCGACGAGTACGCGGCCCTGCAGGAAGCCGCGCGCCTCGGCGTGACGGTCAGCGACGCGGAGGTGCGGGAGGCCATCGTGTCGCTCCCCGCCTTCCAGCAGGACGGCGAGTTCATCGGCGAGGCCGCCTATCTCCAGATGCTGCGGATGCAGCAGCCGCCGGTGGCGCCGGCCGAGTTCGAGGAGAACGTGCGTCGGTCGCTGATGCTCCAGCGGCTGCAGGCGGCGCTCACCGACTGGATCACGGTCAGCGACGACGACGTCGAGCGCGAGCACGTCCGGCGCAACGAGCGCGTCCGCCTGAGCGCGGTCTCGTTCCGGGCCGACGACTTCCGCGAGGGGCTGGACGCGACGGACGAGGACGTGACCGCGCTGTTCGACCAGAACGCCAACGACTACCTGGTGCCCGAGAAGCGCCGGCTCCGCTTCGTGCTCATCGACGTGCCCGCCCTGAAGGCCTCGTTCACCCCGAGCGACGCCGACGTCCAGGCGTACTACGACAACAACCTCGACCGCTACACCGAAGAGGTCGACCTGCGCGTCAGCCACATCCTGCTCCGGACGCAGGACCAGGAGCTGGCCGACGTTCAGGCGCGGGCGGAGTCGATCGCGGCCGAGGCCCGGGGCGGCGCCGACTTCGCGGAGCTGGCCCGCGAGCACTCGGAGGACGAGGGCACCCGCGACGCGGGCGGCGACCTCGGACGGATCACCCGCGGCCAGATGGTGCCCGAGTTCGAAGGCGCCGCGTTCGCCCTCGATCAGGACGAGGTCAGCGACCCGGTGACGAGCATGTTCGGCGTGCACGTCATCAAGGCGACGGAGAAGACCGGCGGCTCGACCCAGACCCTGGACGAGGTGCGGGACAGCATCGTCGACATCCTCCAGCAGGAGAGCGCCGACGCGCGGGCCGCCGCGCTGGCCGAAGCGATGTCGCTGGAGATCGACGAGGCCGCCGACCTCGAGGCGGCGGCGGCGCGCCGCGGCCTCGAGGCGCAGGAGAGCGGATTCGCCGCCCTCGGCGAGCCGATTCTCGGGCTGGGCTTCTCGTCCGAGGTGACCACGCAGGCCTTCCAGCTCGCCGAGGGCGAGGTGGCGGGCCCGATTCCGACCCCGACGGGGCCGGCCTTCGTGACCGTCACCGGCATCCAGGCGCCCTACGTGCCGCCCATCGAGGAGGTCGAGGCGCGGGTCCGCGACGACGTGATCCGCCGCAAGGCCTTCGTCCTGGCCCAGGAGCGCGCCGACGCCATGGCCGCCATCCTGCAGGACGCCGACGACTTCGGGGCCGCGGCGGAGGCCGAGGAGCTCGTCGTGAGCGAGAGCGGCCTGATCGCCCGCGGCGCCGCCGTCCCGGGGGTCGGCGTCAACGCCCAGGTCGAGGCGGTGGCCTTCTCGCTGACTCCGGGCGAGACCAGCGCTCCGGTCCTGACCGGCAACTCCGCCGTCGTCATCCACGTCCACGAGCGCGAGGACGCCGATCCGGCCGACCTGCAGGCCAACCGCGAGCGCTTGCGGAGCGAGATGATCCTGGAGCGGCAGAACCGGTTCTACGGCGCGTACATGGACAACGCCAAGGCCCGCATCCCGATCAGCATCGACATGGGGGCCTTCGCCCTGGCCACCGCATGACCGCCGGGGCTCCCTGACGACGCTCAGCGCACGAACGCGCCGGGCATGATGGCCAGCGGCTCGCCGGGGCGGAACAACCGCGCCGGCGCGGCCGCGCGAGCCATCAGCGCCGCCTCGGGGGCCGCCAGCCCGGCCCACGCCGCGGCGGCCCGCGCCATCGGGAACCCCTCGTCGAGCAGCTCGAAGAAGCTCTTCGCGCGCGGGTAGATGACCAGCTCGACCTCGTCGGCGGGGTTCATGCCGGCCTTCTCCTTGGCCAGCGCGATGGCCCGGCCGAGCCCACCGACCTCGTCGATCAGGCCGTGATCGAGCGCCTGCCGCCCGGTCCACACCCGGCCCTGGGCCACCTCGTGGAGGCGGTCCCGCGTCGTCTGCCGCCCCTCGGCCGCCTTGGTGACGAACTGCTCGTAGATGGCGTCCACGTGCGCCTGCACCTTGGCCCGCTCCGCGTCCGAGAACCGGGTCACCGGCGAGTAGATCTCGGCGAACCGGCCCTCGCTCACCGGCTCGATCCCGATCCCGAGCTTCTCGTAGGTGCCCCCCGTCGTGAACTTGCCGAACACGACGCCGATGGACCCGGTCAGCGTGGCCGGCTGCGCCACGATGGCGTCGGCGCCCATGGCGATGTAGTAGCCCCCGGAGGCCCCGAGGTCGGACATCGAGGCGACGATCGGCTTGCCGCTCTCGCGGACCAGGCCCACCTCGCGCCAGATGACGTCGGAGGCGACGGCCGAGCCCCCCGGACTGTCGATGCGCAGCACGATGGCGCGAACCGAGTCGTCCTCCCGGGCGCTGCGAATGGCGCTCGTCAGGGTGTCGGAGCCCAGCACCTCCCCGTTCAGGACGTCGAAGCTGCTGGAACCAGAGCTGATGGCGCCGACGGCGTAGATGAGGGCGATGCGCTCGCCCTGGTTCAGGCCCAGCGACCGCAGACCGACCTGCCGGTAGTCGCTGTCCGCGATCTCCCGACTGTCGGCCGCGTCGAGGGGTTCCCGGTGCTTCACCTCGTCGGCGTAGGCCAGCCCGTCGACCAGCCCCGCGGCAAGCGCCTCCTCGGGCAGGAACGGCCCCTCGTCCACGAGCCGGCGCACCTCGTCACCCGTGAGGCCCCGCGACTCCGCGATGCCCTCGACCATCTGGTCGTAGAGGTCCCGGTTGAGCGATTCGGCCATCTCGCGATGCGCCTGGGTCATCGTGGTGTGGGTGTACTGGTTGGCGGCGGTCTTGTAGTCGCCGGCCGCGAGCACGTCGGGATAGGTCCCGACCTTGTCGAACGCGTTGCGGAAGAACACCTCGTACTGCGCGCGGCCCACGATCTCCAGCGGGCTCCCCGGCATCAGGTAGACCTTGTCCGCGGCCGACGCCAGGTAGTAGTCCTCCGCCCCCCCGTACTCGATGAACGCCGCAATCGGCTTGCCGGACTCCCGGTAGTCGACGACCGCGTCCCGGATCTCCTGCAGCTTCCCCCACACGGGCCGGGGTCCGATCCGCGGCTTCAGGATCACCCCGCTGATGCGGTCGTCCACCTTCGCCTTGCGCAGGCTGTCGGTCACCGACCGCACCGTCGGCCCCCCGGGGCCGAACGACGTCAGCAGCGCGTTCTGGCGGTGCTCGGTCAACCCCGCCGGGACCGGCAGAACCAGCACCGAGTCGGAGGCCACCGACGGGGCCCCCGACACCATGAGGTAGAGGACGGCGACGCCGGCCATCGAAACGACGATCGCCAGCGACAGAAAGACCACGATGAACCGGACGCCGCGACTGACCCCCACGACTGACCTCCTTGACGCGCCGCCGCGCGACGACCCGCGGCGCGAACCGGCGACGCACCCACCGAGCATGCTTCGTCGCCGGCGGGCGCCCGCCGGCGATCGACACGAGTATACGTGACGATGGCGGCGGCGGCGGGTGCACGTCAAGAAAGTTGGGGATTTACCGTTGGGGTATTGCGCGAGCACTGATCGACCGATTCTTCGGGTAGGAGGACTCCAACCATGCCCGAGGCGGAGTTGACTGAACCGCTCGATCACGCGGCCCAAAAAAGGGG
>JAJEEA010000148.1 GCA_022821235.1 Vicinamibacteria bacterium | reverse complement strand
CAGCGGCAGCCCATGGGGCATCCGCGGCTGCCGGCCGCCGCCGAACGGGCCCTGGGTGAACCGCATGGTGCCGCCGGCGGCGGGGTCCGGCGTGTAGAAGTGCAGCACCGAGAACCGGTTCTGCGACGGCACGTAGAGCAGGCCCGTCTCGGGGTCGACGCCGGCCCCGCCCCAGTTGGCGCCGCCGTCGATGGCGGGGCGCTGGATGGTGCCCTGGACGCCGCCGTCGACGCTGTGCAGCGGCGGCGTGAACAGCGGGCCGAGCTGGAAGTCGGCCACCGCCTCAATCGCCATCGCCCGGATCTCGGGCGTGAAGTCGACGAGGTCGTCGACGGTGACCCCCTGGTACTCGAACGGCGGCGGCCGGGTGGGGAACGGCTGGGTGGGCGCCAGCACCTCGCCCGGCAGGTTCGTGTGCTGCGGCACCGGCCGTTCCTCGATGGGCCAGACGGGCTCGCCGGTCACGCGGTCGAAGACGTAGACGAACCCCTGCTTGCTCACCTGCGCCAGCGCCCGGACGGCGCGGCCGTCGACGGTGACGTCCACCAGGTTGGGGTGGGTCGGGAAGTCGTAGTCCCACAGCCCGTGGTGGACGGCCTGGAAGTGCCAGGCCCGCTGCCCGGTCTCGACGTCGACGGCGACGATCGACTGCGAGAACAGGTTGTCGCCGGGCCGGTCGGCCCCGTAGTAGTCGTTGGTCGGGGCGCCGGTGGGCAGGTACACGTAGCCCAGCTCGTCGTCGCCGGCCAGCATCGACCACACGTTGGCGTTGCCCGAGTAGCGCCACGACTCGTTCAGCCAGGTGTCGGCGCCGTACTCGTCGGGGCTGTTCGGCACCGTATGGAAGTCCCACTCGTGCTCGCCGGTCCGCACGTTCCAGGCCCGCACCCACCCCGGCGGCGCCTCCTTCGTGATGCGGACGTCGGCGATCTGCGAGCCGTGGATCACCCGGTCGCGCACCACGATGGGCGGCGAGTTGATGGCGTAGAGCATGGCGTTCAGGTAGTCGCGCGCCTCGCGGTCGACCCGCGGGATGCCGACGGTCGCGTCCACCAGGCCGCTGCCGTCCGGCCCGAAGTCGGGGCAGGGCCGCCCCGACCCGGCCCGCACGCAGACGAGGCGGCCGTTGCCGGTGCCCCAGTAGATGCGCTCGTCGCCCTCGCCGTCGGTCCAGTAGGCGACGCCCCGCTGCGTCCACGGGCCGCTCATCGAGGGCGTGCCCTCCTCGTAGCTCTTCGGGTTGAACACCCAGAGGGTCTCGCCCGTCGCCGCGTCCACCGCCACCCCCTGCGAGAGCGGCGTGTTGAAGTAGAGCACGCCGTCCACCATCAGCGGCGTCGCCTGCAGCCGCGACGGGTTCGGCGACTGGCCCTCCCGGTACAGGTCGGGCGTGTCCGCCACCAGCGACTCGACGATGGTCTCGCGCGGCGCCCGCCACTCGCCGCCGCCCGGGGTCGACCGGCTGAGCACGGCGTCGGCCGTCGTCCACTCCCAGGCGACCTCGAGCTGCCCGAAGTTGCCGGCGTCGACCTGGTCGAGCGGCGAGTACTTCGTGCCGGCGATGTCGCCGGCATAGCTCCGCCACTCGCCGTCGTCGGTGCCGTAGCTCTGCCACGGGTCGTCCGACTGACCTGTCTGAGCGCCGGCGCCGGCGGCGACGAGCACGGCCAGCAGGCATCCGCCGGCGTGACCCATGGAATGGTGCGATGCGATGTTCTGAAACATGTACGGGCAGCCTCCAATCGGTGAAGGATAACCGACCGTTACCGGCAGCTTTCAGCCGGTGAAGGACAACCGACCGTCCGGGATGTTCAGGCGCCGTTCGCCGGGATCGGCCGGGTCAGGGCCGCGGCCTTTGCGCGCCGCCCCGCGGCCGACGTGCCGGATGGCCGGGATCGCACCCTGGCGCCCGCGGGTGGATGGCTACCCTGATGGCCGGGGCGAGGCGGCCGTGCCGGCCACGCACGCAGGGGCGTCGTGTGCGGTGCTTCCCAGAGAGGCGTTCCCCGCCGCTGCCGCACGCGCCGGTCGAGGCCCGCGAAGGTCAGTGCGCGCCGGGGCCGCGGTAGTTCTTCTCTCCCGCCTCGACCCGGACCTCGAGCCGGTTGTCGGGCGGGGGCAGGGGGCACGTCGTGTGCGGGTTGAACGCGCACGGTGGGTTGTAGGCCTTGTTGAAGTCGACCGTCGTCCACCCGTCGGCGTCGGGGGCGTCGGCGTAGAGGAACCGCGCCGCCGGGTAGGTCTCGTCGCCGCTGGTCGCGTCGCGCAGGATGAACCAGAGCTGGTCGCCCGAGTTCACCGGCAGCATCCGCACCTCGCGGCCCGCCACCGTCAGGGTGACGTGGCCGGTGCTCTGGTAGGTCTCGATGTCGCCGAGGATGTTCATGGTCCTCACGGTCAGCGGCTCGGCGTGCGGCGTGAACTTCCCGCGCACCCGGTAGCTCTCGTCGACCGGGTACCACTCCAGGCGGGTGAAGTTGCGGCGGATGGCCGACTCGGTGTCCCGCACGCGAATCGCGAGCCGCTCGCCGCTCTCGTGCACCCAGAACGACACCGGCCCCGCGGTCAGGGTGACGCGCCCCTCGGCGGGATAGAGCTGGGCGGCGGTGACCGGTTCACCGTCGACGGTCAGCGTCCGGTCTCCCGACGCCCGCACCGACACCGTGCGGCCGCGCCGCTCCAGCACCCCGGCCTCGGCCGGGAACGCGGCGGGCAGAACGAGGTCGTTGCGCGGGCTCGACCCGAAGCGGCTCTCGCCCTCGGGCAGGAAGAACAGCGCCGACACCGTGAGCCAGCCGTCGTCGGCCTTCAGCCGCGCCTCGCGGTCGGCCCGCCACGCCTCGATCTCCTCGGCGTAGTCGTTGGCGGCGCCGGCGCTCGTGGCGACACCGCTCCCGATGATTCCGATGCCCGTCACCGCCGCCATCATCAGCAACCATCCCGTGCGCGCTCTCATGGCGGTTCTCCCGATTCTCGATCCGTCTCGCCGCGAAGCGCCGCCCCTACTTGGCCCATTTCGGGCGTTCCCGGGCAGCATGGTGAACGACGGTCGGGACACCTTCTTCGCGTAGCGACGACAAGTGTAGCACCGGCGTTTTCCGAAACGCCGGCGATTGCCCGCCGGCCGCGAGGCGCGTGGCGTGTCGTCGCCCGCGTTTCCGCGACGCACCCGCGAGATCGCGCCGCCGCGGTGGTCGCCCCTCGCTACCCCGCCCCGGCGGCGCGCGCCTCGGGCCGGCGGTGTGCGACAATCGGTCGGCGCCATGAGCGACGAGCGACCACTGTTCAAGCACCCGCCGTGGATGGTGGGCATCATGCTGATTCTCGGCGCGATGTCGCTCTTCGTGGGGCTCACCCTCGACCCGTTCTGGCTCGTCATGGGGGCGCCGGCGATTCTCACGCTGTTCGTCTACGTCGGCGTGCGCATCGCGCTGTCGCTCGGCTTCGGGGTGCCGCCGAGCGATCCCGCGGGGGCGGTCCCCCCGCTTCCGCCGGAGGGGGGCAGCGCGCCGCGGGACGCGCCCGAGCCCTGACTGCGCCGCGGTGCCCGGGGGAAGGGCGCGAAGCTCGGTCCAGGAGGAGGCTTCCCGCGTTCGGGTGCGGTCGCTCGAAGCGTGGCCATGAGGGGCGGCTCCGCAGGCAGGGTGTAGAGCCGTCGGGCGACGGCAGCCAACCCGCAGGTTCGATGTTCCGATGGGTATGCAGTCTTCCGATGCGGTCCGCCCGTCCGCGGTAGCGGGGACCTGGTATCCGGGCGACCCGGGGGCGTTGCGGGCGGCGGTCGACGGGCACCTGGCCGAGGTCGGGCCGGCCCCGGCGGTCGACGTGGTCGCTGTCATCGCCCCGCACGCCGGGCTGGCCTACTCCGGTCCCGTCGCGGCCCACGCCTACCGCGCCGTGGCGGGCCGTCCCTGCGACGTCGTTCTCCTCGTCGGCCCGTCCCACTACCACGGCTTCGAGGGGGTGGCGATCTGGCCGGCCGGCGCGTTCGAGACGCCGCTGGGGCGGGTCGAGGTCGAGGCCGGCGTCGCCGACCGGCTGCTCGCCTCGCCGGTCGTCGGCACCCATCCGACCGCCCACGACCGCGAGCACGCGCTGGAGATGCAGCTCCCGTTCCTGCAGGAGGTGCTGCCCGACGTTCCCATCGTGCCCCTGCTTCTCGGCTACCAGGAGCGCCCGACCATCGAGGCCCTGGCCGAGGCCCTCGCCGAGGCGTGCGCGGGGCTCAAGCCGCTGCTGGTGGCGAGCACCGATCTGTCGCACTACTTCGACGCGGCCCGCGCCGCCGCCCTCGATCAGGTCGTCGTCGACCACGTCGCCCGCTTCGACGCCGCCGGCCTGCTGGCCGAGTACGAGCGCTATCCGCTCAACGACCGCGGCCGCTACGTGGCCTGCGGCGGCGGCGCGGCCATCGCCGTCATGCTCGCCGCGGCCCGGCTCGGCGCCGACCGCGCGCGGGTGCTGCGCCGCGCCGACTCGGGCGACGTCTCGGGCGACAAGTCCTCCGTGGTCGGCTACCTCGCGGCGACGTTCGAGCGGGGCGGCGACGGCGGCGCGCGGTCCCCGGACGGACCGCCCGTCGGTCCGGCGTAGGGCTCCGTTGCACGCATGCCAGCGAGAGCGCCGGCCGACCGTCGAGTACTGCCCTGCGACGCGGCTGACGAGGTTCGGCGCGGGTCATCGCGATCACTCGGTCCCACGTTGTACGGTCAGGTCCCCGCGACACGCGGGGGTGGGTCACGGTGAGTCTCCGGCAACGCGTCGAATCCGGGTCAGGTCCCCGCGACGCACGAGGGTGTCAGGTGATGCTGTCGCCGCACGACCAGCAGCGGTTGCTGCGCCACGCCCGCCGCGCCATCGCGGCGAGGCTCGAAGAACGTCCGCTCGAACCACTCGGGTCCCCTGGGGCCCTCGACGAGCCGGCCGCGGCGTTCGTGACCATCCGGCTCGGCCGCCGGCTGCGGGGCTGCATCGGCTCCGTCGAGGACGACGAGCCCCTCCACGAGGTGGTGGCGCGCTGCGCGGGCGATGCCGCGACCCGCGATCCGCGTTTTCCGCCCCTGCCGCCGGCGGACCTGCCGGACGCGCGCCTGGAGATCTCCGTGCTCACCCCGTTCCGCCGGGTGTCGGATCCGGCCGAGACCGAGGTGGGCCGGCACGGGGTGATGGTCGAGCAGGGGCCGCACCGCGCTCTGCTGCTGCCGCAGGTGGCGCCGGAGTGGGGCTGGGACCTCGATACCTTCCTCTCGCAGGCCTGCGTCAAGGCCGGCCTGCCGGCCGACGCGTGGCGGACCGGCGCCGCCATCCACACGTTCGAGGCGCAGGTGTTCGAGGAGGCGCCGCCGTTCGACCCTGCCGGCGCGAACTGACGCAATGCCCCCGACGTGGCGCTCGGGTACGCCGCCGGGGCCTGTTTCAAGGGCTGCCTCCCGGCGCTCCCGCGCGGAGGGCCTCCATGATCGCCGGCAGCCTCTCGATGACCGTCGGCAATCGGTACAGTGCGAACGCGATCAACGAACCGACGACGCCGAGAATCACGTACGCAGTCCTCATCGAGGCGAGTACCTTGGTCAGGTCGTCGCGAAGGGCGTCGATCTTCGTGGACTGTTTCTCCACCGTGCGGGTCAGGCTCTCGACGGTCCCAGTCAGCTTCCCCACGGTCTTCTGCAGCTCCATGACCGTCTGCAGGACCCAACTGTGCTGGTCGGCCTGCAGGCCGGGCGGCGGCGCCTGGTCCGTGTCCGGTGCGCCGTCAACCGGAGCCCCGTGCGTGCGCGGCTCGGTGCGCGGCTCAGAAGAGGAGGTCATCGTTCCTCCTGCGCTTCGCCGCGATCCACTCCCAGATCGACGACGGGCGCATGCCGTAGTAGCCGTGTACGGAGAGCACGATGCCGGACGGCTGCGGTGTGCCCTCGGCACCGCTCAGGTGGCTGACGAGGAGTTCCCAGACCCGCTTGGTGGTCGAGGCGTCTGCACTCACCAGCCACTCGCCGTCTCCGAGGGCGATCCGGTCGTCCTCCGAGAATGTCTGCTCGACGAGCGGCCCCAGCCTCTCTCCGATGACGCAGTAGATCACCGACGGCACCTCCTCCGGGAGGCCAATGTGGCCTGCAATCGACTATACCCCACGCCGAATCGGGTTCCTGCCTCTCGGGGGCGGGGTCGAACAGGAGCACTACCCGCCTGCCGGCCGGGTTGCGCGCCATCGAGACAGTGGACGAAAATGAGAGGCTACTCGGCGTGCGTCGGCGGCTTCAGGCCCGCCGAACGGCCTCTGTAGACCCACTTGAACATCCTGAAGAAAGACGCTCATGAGCAATACGTTCGGCACCCTCTCCACCCTGTCGGCCGGCGACGCCACGGTCTCGTACCACAGCCTCGAGGCGCTCGAGCGCGCCGGGTTCCCCCGGGTCGCGCGGCTGCCGTACTCGCTGAAGGTCCTGCTCGAGAACCTCCTGCGTCGCGAGGACGGGCGCCGCGTCACCGCCGACGACGTCCGGGCCCTCGCCGAGTGGGACCCCGCGGCCGGCGCCACGAAGGAGATCGCGTTCATGCCGGCCCGGGTCCTGCTGCAGGACTTCACCGGGGTGCCCGCGGTGGTGGACCTGGCGGCGATGCGCGACGGCGTGGCCCGCCTCGGCGGCGACCCCGCGCGCATCAACCCCCTGCAGCCGGCCGAGCTCGTCATCGACCACTCGGTGCAGGTCGACCACTTCCGGGGCGCCGACGCGTTCGACCTGAACGCGCGGCTCGAGTTCTCGCGCAACCGCGAGCGCTACGCGTTCCTCAAGTGGGGCCAGCAGGCGTTCGACAACTTCCGGGTGGTGCCCCCCGACACCGGCATCGTGCACCAGGTGAACCTGGAGTACCTGGCCCGGGCGGTGTGCGTGGGCGGAAACGGCGGCGGCCCGCCCATGGCCTATCCCGACACCCTCGTGGGGACCGACTCGCACACCACCATGGTGAACGGCCTCGGCGTCGTCGGCTGGGGCGTGGGCGGCATCGAGGCCGAGGCGGCGATGCTGGGGCAGCCCATCTCGATGCTGATTCCCGAGGTGGTCGGGTTCAAGCTCGTGGGCCGGCTGCCCGAGGGGACGACGGCCACCGATCTCGTCCTGACCATCACCGAGCGGCTGCGGCGGCACGGCGTCGTCGGCAAGTTCGTCGAGTTCTTCGGCCCCGGGCTCGCGTCGCTGACCCTCGCCGACCGCGCGACCCTCGGCAACATGTCGCCCGAGTACGGTTCGACGGTGGCCGTCTGCCCCATCGACCAGATGACCCTCGACTACCTCCGGCTGAGCGGGCGCGACGACGGGCAGGTGGCGCTGGTCGACGCCTACGCCCGGGCCCAGGGCATGTTCGGGGCGCCGGCCGACGACCCCGTCTACGCCGACGTCGTCGAGTTCGACCTCGGCGACGTCGAGCCGAGCATCGCGGGGCCCAAGCGGCCCCAGGACCGCGTGCCGCTGGGGCAGGCGGCGACCGCCTTCACCCGGGCCCTCGACACGCTGCTGCCCGGCGCCACCGTCCGTCCCGCCGGCGAAGGGGCCGGCCTCGACCACGGCGCGGTGGTGGTGGCGGCCATCACGAGCTGCACCAACACGTCGAACCCCAGCGTGATGATCGCGGCCGGCCTGCTCGCGCAGAAGGCGGCGGCGCGGGGGCTGAAGCCCAAGCCGTGGGTGAAGACCAGCCTCGCCCCGGGGTCGATGGTGGTCACCGAGTACCTCGAGGCGGCGGGACTGCTGGCGCCGCTGGCCGAGCTCGGCTTCAACCTCGTCGGCTACGGCTGCACCACGTGCATCGGCAACAGCGGGCCCCTGCCCGAGGCCGTCTCGGCCGAGGTGCGGTCGCGCGACCTCGTGGTCACCTCGGTGCTCAGCGGCAACCGCAACTTCGAGGGCCGCGTACAGCCCCAGGTGCGGGCCAACTACCTGGCGTCGCCGCCCCTCGTCGTCGCCTACGCGCTCGCGGGCTCGATGACCGTCGACCTGACGAGCGCCCCCCTCGGGCAGGACCGCGACGGCAACGACGTCTTCCTCCGCGACCTCTGGCCGTCGGCGGCCGAGGTCCAGGCCGCGATGACCGCCGCCGTCCGCACCGAGCAGTTCACCGACAAGTACCGCGGCGTCTTCGACGGCGACGAGCGCTGGCGGGGGCTGCCGGCGCCCGGCGGCCAGCGCTTCGAATGGGACGACGCGTCGACCTACGTGCGCAACCCGCCGTTCTTCGACGACCTCGCCCCCGAGCCGGCCCCGCCCGAGGACGTGCGGGGGGCGCGGGTGCTCGCGCTGCTCGGCGACAGCGTCACCACCGACCACATCTCGCCGGCCGGGGCCATTCCCGCCGACGGCCCGGCCGGGGCGTACCTCGTCTCGCAGGGGGTCGAGCCCAAGGACTTCAACTCGTTCGGCAGCCGCCGCGGCAACCACGAGGTGATGATGCGGGGCACCTTCGGCAACATCCGCCTCCGCAACCAGCTCGCGCCGGGCACCGAGGGCGGGTGGACGCGCTACCAGCCCGACGACGAGCAACTGAGCATCTACGACGCGGCCATGCGCTACCAGGCGGCGGGCGTGCCGCTGGTCGTCCTCGCGGGCCGCGAGTACGGCTCGGGCTCGTCGCGCGACTGGGCCGCCAAGGGCACCCGGCTGCTCGGGGTGCGCGCGGTGCTGGCCGCGAGCTTCGAGCGCATCCACCGCAGCAACCTCGTGTTCATGGGGGTCCTGCCGCTCGAGTTCCGGGACGGCGACAGCGCGGCCGGCCTCGGGCTGACCGGGCGGGAGGCGTTCGACATCACCGGCATCGCCGACGGCCTCGCCCCGCGCGGCGAGGTGCGGGTGCGCGCCACCGCCCCCGACGGCGCGTCCCGCGAGTTCACGGCGCGGGTGCGCATCGACACGCCGGACGAGCTCGCCTACTACCGGCACGGCGGCATCCTGAAGTACGTGCTGCGGCAGCTCGCGGGCGACGGGGGGCATCCTTGAGGCTGGGTGAATGGCAGAGCGGCACCAGATGTTGCGCTCGATCCGATCAGGTCTACAGTCTGTAGGGCTTGTTCGGCCCTTTCTTCCCGCCTACGATCAAGAGGGCGTCTCCCAGCCAAGAGGGTGTCTCCCAGCCCCCTCTCGAGCGGTTGACATCCACCCGAACGAGGCGCTGATGGCGGTTGCGCGGAAACGCACCGCTTCGTGTGCCCGCACGTACCCTGGGGAGGTCGACCATGACCGCTTGGCTGGCGATCATCGCAATCGCCCTTCCGCTTCTGTACTACGTCTACAGAACGGCAGGACTCCTCCGGCTCGGCCTGCAGGTCGGCATGAACGACAGCGGCTTCGCGGCCGAGACCTTCGTCGAGTTCCTGAAAGATGCCGAGCGCACGATGTTGATCTGCGACGACGGGAACAGCATGGCCGATTCGATCTACGACCGCGAGGATGTCGTCGCCCAGGTCCTCGACCGCCTGCAGGCGAACCCCCGCGTGCGAATAGCGTGCCTGTTCTTCTCGAGCGACGACACGGCCTTCACCCGCAGGCTCGACGGTCACGCCCGGGTCACCCTGAAGAGGGGCGTGCAGCCCCGCCGCGACATCCACTTCAAGATCATCGACGGCGGCCGCAAGGGCTACGTCTCGTCGCACCCGATCGGCGCGGCCGAGCGCCGGTATCGGCTCTACGACTGCTCTCGGGTTCCCGCGTCCGTACGCGACGCCGCCCTGGGACACCACATCCGCGCGATGAAGGCCCGGTTTCCCGACGTGGAGGCTGCGGTTGCCTGAGGCCGGACCGTACTCGCTTGCGACCCTCTCGTTCCTCGTGTTCTCGCTCCTGTCTTGGCAGCTTCGGGCCGATACGCAGCAACAGGCCCCGCCGGTGGCCTTGAGCTGGTTCTCCGGCGCCGTCTTCATCGCCGCCGTTGCGAGGTTGTTCGTGGGGTTACGTTCTCGATCCGGATCGACTGCCCATCACCGATCGCACGACTCTCTTCGCCTTCCTCTTCGACGGTGTGCTTCTCTTGTGCTTCTTGGCGCTGATCACGCTCGCCGTCGTCTGGATACTCGTGCGGGCCGCAACCGCAGACCCGTGACCGCTTCCAGGCAGGCGGTTCCCGGTGTACGACGGGCGAGAGAACGGGGCATCGAGTGGCCGCCACGATGGTCCATCACGTCGACGTTCCCGGACCTGAGCGCGTTCCGCGGACGTGCCTCGCGGGCCGCGGGCGGGTTCGACCTCTGACCCGCATTGACCGCATGCCGGTGGAACCGCGAACCATGACGACAGCTACCGCTACCGCCCCCGACGTCGAGCCCACCCCGCCCGAGCAGATCGAGTGGGACCTCGGCGAGATCTACCCCGACATCGAAGCCTGGAACGCGGCCCGCACCGCCCTCGAGACGCGGGTCGAGTCGCTCGCCGGCTACCAGGGGCGCCTCGGCGAGAGCGCGGCGACCCTGCGCGAGGCCCTCGACGCCGTCTCCGCCACCGACAAGGAGCTCTCGCGGCTCTTCGTCCACGCGTTCCTCAAGGCCGACGAGGACCGCCGGGTGGCGGCGGCGCAGGAGCGCCGCGGCCTCGCCGCCGACCTCCGCTCGCGGTTCAGCGAGACCATCGCGTTCGTCTCGCCCGAGCTGCTGCGCGTCGGCGCCGAGACCATTGAGCGCTTCATCGCCGAGGAGCCGGGCCTCGCCCCGCACGCGTTCAGCCTGCGCGACACCCTGCGGCACGCCCCGCACACCCTGTCGGACGAGTCCGAGCAGGTCATCGCGGCCACCGGCCCCGTCGTGCTGGGCCCCGAGCGCATCTACGCCCTGCTGACCAGCTCGGACATGGCGTTCCCCACCGTCACCCTGTCCACGGGCGAGGAGGTCACCCTCGACCAGGCCGCCTACACCCTGCACCGGGCGTCGCCCGACCGCGACGACCGCAAGCTCGTGTTCGACCGCTTCTGGGGCGCCTGGAAGACCTACGAGGCGACCTTCGGGCAGCTTCTCGACACGCAGGTGAAGGCCCACGCCTTCCACGCCAAGGTGCGGCGTCACGGCAGCGCGCTGGAGGCGGCGCTGGCCGGCCCCAACATCCCCGCCGCCGTCTACCGCACCCTGCTCGAGGCGGCCGGCCGACACCTGCCGTCGTTGCACCGCTACTTCCGCATCCGCCGGCGCATGCTCGGCCTCGACGACCTCCACTACTACGACATCTACCCGCCGCTGGCCGCGCTCGACCGCGAGTTCGGCATCGACGAGTCGGCGGCCCTCGCCCTCGAGTCGACCGCGCCCCTCGGCCCCCACTACCAGGCGCTGCTGCGCGAGGGGCTGGAGGGCCGCTGGATGCACGTCTACCCGCAGGCCGGCAAGGCGCCGGGCGCGTACATGTTCGGCGACGTCTACGACGTGCACCCGTACGTGCTGCTCAACCACAACGGCCGGTTCACCGACCTCTCGACCTTCACCCACGAGTGGGGGCACGCCGTCCACACCCGGCTCGCCAACGAGCGGCAGCCCTGGGAGACGTGCGGCTATCCCACGTTCACGGCCGAGATCGCCTCCATCACCAACGAGATCCTGCTGCAGGAGCACCTGCTGGCCCAGGACATCGGCGACGACGAGCGCCTCTTCTACCTGGGCACGGTGCTCGAGGGCATCCGCGGCACCTTCTTCCGGCAGGTGATGTTCGCCGAGTTCGAGCTCGCCATCCACGAGACCGTCGAGAGGGGCGAGGCGCTGTCGGGCGAGAAGATGACCGGCCTCTACGGGTCGCTGCTGCGCCGCTACCACGGCGCCGACGACGGGGTCATG
>JAJEEA010000152.1 GCA_022821235.1 Vicinamibacteria bacterium | reverse complement strand
CGGCATGCACTGGACGGTGGCCGGCGCCAACGCCATCATCGCCCTGCGGTGCTGCGTGCTCAGCGGTCGCTTCGAGGATTTCTGGGAACGACGAGCCGCAAAGGCCGCCTGACTGTCATCTCACGAATCTGACGTGCACCCTAGCGAGTCCAATCACCGACCTGCGGGTTCCGCGCCCCGGACGAACGCGGACAGCGCCCGCCCGACCCGGACGAGGAGGAGCAGGCGCTGCGGGAGTTCCGGATCCACGGCCAGCCCCCGCTGTTGCGCGTGGCGCAGGAGGCAGACTTCGCGGGGCTCGAGGCCTGTGGTCAACAGGTGCGACCGCCGCCCGTTCGTGGCTACCGACCTCACCACGGGCCGCGGCCTTGCGTTGCCGCGGCCTTGAAGTCCGACCAAGCACCCGGGCTGCGCACCGTCGGTGTCCTCGGCATTCCACCTCTTCTGCGGGTCGCCTCCGTTCGAACGGCCGTCGCGCGCGGCGAGTCTCATTCACGAGCCGATGGCGTAGCGGAACAGAACCCGCTGGGCCGCCTGAATCGTGTCGCTCACCCGGGCAGCCGCAACAGGTCGACCTTGTAGTCGAGCGACAGCTCGCGGGTCAACCGCCAGCTCAACGTGCTGCGCCAGTCGATCGACGGATCCGACGCCGCCAGCCCGCTGAACAGGTCGAGGTTCGCGTTGTAGATCAGAGACCGGTACCGAACGGTCGCGACGAGCGTCGTCTCCAACCCGATCTCGTTGAAGTTGTCGCCTTCCACGTACTCGATCGCGGAAGTCGCCTCGTCGTCGTCCAGGAAGAAGGCGCCCGCGAACCGGTTCTGCCGCAGGCCGGCCCCGACCCGCCAGTCGAGCCGCGCCGCGCGCCCCTGCAGCAGCCGGGTGTTCAGGCCCACGCCCTCGCGATACTCCGGCGGGCTGAACGCGTCGCCGGTCGGGAAGGTCGAGTTGGCCGGCACGACGACCGTCTCCCGCCGCCCGTCCCTGAACCGCCGGGAGATCAGCGTGTCCTCGGTCACCAGCATGTTCGACTCGAAGAGGGTGGTCCGCAACCCGAAGCGGGCGTAGGGCCCCACCAGGCCCCACCCGCGCATTGATGAACCGGAAGTACAGCACGTCGATCCGGAGCCGGTCGTGGGTCTTCCGCCAGGGTGTCGCGGCCGACGCCTCCGGCTTGATCTTCTCGAAGCCCGACTCCAGCTCGAGGACGCTGCTGAACAGGTCGCGGTCGCGCTGGTAGGTGACGTAGGTGTCGAAGAACAGATCCGTGCCGAACGTGGTCTCGTTGTTCTCGCCGATTACGTTGCGGGTCGAGTCGAAGGGCGCCGACAGGCCGAGCAGGTAGCACCGGCTCCAGGGAGAGAACTCGGGCACCGCGCCCAGCTCCGCGGGCATGCTGATCGACCCCGACGGTGCGCCCGGCAGCGGGGACGAGCTGTTCGAAACGGTCGCGGACGGCGGCGTGCTGCTCGACTTCGGAACGGGCCGGATTCGCAAGGCGGGGCTGGACGCCGTCTTCCGGACCGCGCCGGTGATCAGTTTCTGACGACGTTCCCGCCCCTCGGAAACCGAACGTCGTCCACAGCATGACCCTGGTCGTATCGGTCGAGTGCGCGCCGGCGTCGTAATGCGCCATGGTGACCGCGATCTGCTGCCGCCAGGGCGTACTGTAGACCTGCTCCAGATCGAGCTCCCGTCCATATGCCGCGGCCCGGTCGCGGCGCTGAAGTCGTGGTACGCGGCCGTCCAGCGGATGCTGCCGGCGTCGCCGATCGCGCGAACGTAGCGATCGTCGAGCCCGAGCGGTTGTGTTCCCCTCACCTCATCCGATCACGGGTCGACGTGAACGACTTCTTCCGCGGCGACGAGCTCTTCGGCGGCGACGAGTTCTTCCGCCGCTTCTTCGGCGGGCCGCCGGGCTTCGACCGCGACGGGTCGGGCGAGGGCGGCGAGGACCGGGGCGAGCGGAGCACGCCGCTGGCCGCGACCGGCACCGGCTTCGTCGTCGACGGCGACGGCCTCATCCTCACCAACAACCACGTCGTCGAGAACGCGACCGGCATCGAGGTCCAGTTCTTCGGCGACGACGAGCGCTACGAGGCGCGGGTGCTCGCCGCGCGACCGCGTTCATCCTGGTGCAGCGGCGCGACACGCGCCTGTTCCTCCAGGTGAGGAAGGAACGGTAGCGGAGATTCGGCGAGGGGCCGAATCGGCCCCGAGAGCGGCCTGGCGGCAATGGCCGGGGAGCTCAGCGATTCTCCGATAGAGCCGTCGGAGTTGCGACAGGAGGGCTAACCGCCGGCCTCGCCGTAGGTCGCGAACGACGAGGGCGTCTCCCACAGCGTCACCCGCACGACGGAGAGGCCGGCGTCGGCGGCGACGTCGTGGATGAGGCGGGCGATCCGTTCGGCGGTCGGGTTCGTGTCGATCACGTACACCGGCTCGCCGAGCGACTGCAGGGCCTCGACCAGCGGGTCGCCGCGCTTCAGGATCATCTTGTGGTCGAGCTCCCGATCCACCCAGGCTTCGACGGCCCGCCGGACGTCGGCGAAGTCGCACACCATGTCGCGCCCGTCGAGCGACGCCGAGCGCACCTCGACCTCGGCCACCGCGTTGTGGCCGTGGGCGTGCCGGCACCGCCCGGGGTGGTCGAGCAGGCGGTGCCCGTAGCAGAACTCGATGCGGACGGCGACGGACCAGGCGCGATCGGACATGCCCGTCACTCCTCTCCGGGACCGGCGGCGGGTCCTCCGCCGGCTGGCAAAGCAAGCCCGGCGCGGTCGGACATGGCCGTCACTCCTCTCCGGGACCGGCGGTCGACCGGGCCTGCGCCTCGAGCTCGGCCAGCAGCGCCTCGCGCCGGTCGAACAGCCGCCGCGGCGGGCGCCGGCCGCGCTCCGAGCCGACGACGTACTCGCACAGGATCGGAAAGGCGATGGTCGAGTCGCAGTACGCGACCACCGCGTCGGGCAGCCGGCCGGGCTTGACCTTGCCCCAGCTCACCGCCTCGGACGGCGTCGCCCCCGACAGCCCTCCCCAGACGACCTGGTCGGTGGTGATCTGGACGAAGTAGTCGGTGCCGCCCTTGGGGATGCCGTATATCTCCCACAGCGTCGGCTGGCCCTGCAGGTAGAAGTTCTTGGGCGACCCGCCGCCCAGGATCAGGCAGCCGTTGGTGGCGCCGCCGAGGATGATGGCCGCCACCTCGTTGACGTCGCGCCCGGGGTCGATCAGGCAGCCGCCGCCGCGCAGGAGCTGGTGCGACGCGAGGTTCATGCCGATCGAGCTGTCCCCCGGCGACGACGTGTAGACGGGGACCCCCGCCGCCGCCGCGGCGGCTACCACCGAGTGGGCCTCGCACCCTGGGGTGCGGGCCATCAGGTCGCGGCCGATGGCGTGGTGGAGCGCGGCCGACGACACCGGGCCGTCGAAGGACCGGCGGGCGAGGAAGTCGCGCAGGTACGCGTCGGTCTCGAGCAGCACCCGGGCCGGGAACAGCACGTCGTAGATGCGGATGACGCCGTCGTCGTGCAGCTCGACGTCGTCGAGGAACGGCGAGCCGCGGTGCAGCGTGAAGTTCAACGCGTAGTGCAGGTCGTGGTAGAGGTTGGCCCCGGTACTGACGACGAAGTCGACGAGGCCCCGCTCCATCAGCTCGATGATGCAGCCGCCGAGGCCGGCCGGGGTCAGCGCCCCGGCCACGGTGAGGCCGATGGTGGTGTCGTTCGCCGGGTCGAGCATCCTGTCGACGAAGACGTGACAGGCCTCGCGCAGGCGGCCGGCGTTGAACGCCTGGAACCCCTCGTCGACGAGGCGCCGCGTCTCAGGGCCGCCGCGGGGCCGGTAGTACCGGATGGGCTCGCCGGTGAGGTGGCGACTGGCCTCGGAGGGGGCGGAGGGAGGTACGGAACGATGGGGCACGGCTTGCTTTCGGGAGACCGCGGTTCCGAAACATGCGCCCAGGCCGAGAGCCCTGCCGCCCTTGCGAGCGGAGCGATGCGGGGCTGGCGACCGGTTGCAGGCGCGCCGAGTCGTCGCCGCAACCCGCTCCGGCGGACGACCGATGCTGGTGCCCGGCATCATGGTCGTCGAGCTCCGATTGCCGTCCAACCGACCCTGCAGGAGTCTGCCACCCTGCGGCGCATACCACTAGACTCCTTGATCGGCCGTGGTCTTTACAGTTGAGTCAAGTTTTGATCGCTTTTCGTTCGCCTCTGGTCAGCGATCAGTTCAACCGACATGCCTCGTCGGTCTGAGGCGGAGCCTCGGTAGTGCTGCGTCATGGCTGAACGTGCGGGCGTGAGTGCCGTACTTCGTCAACGGTTGCGTGCCATAAACGCATGTCCGTGTCCGAAGATTGGGACGTGACGCACCACTAGGCCGGGTCGATCCAGTCGGGACGACGACCCCCGAGCGCGGTCAGGATCAGCGCCGCCCCGGTCGCGAGGCCGGCGAGGCCGAGCCCGTCGGTGAGCCAGCTCTCCCAGGGGTAGTCGGCGGCCATCAACGCAATCGCGGGCGCGAGCAGGGCCGCCCCGGCCGCGAACGCCGTCATGCGGCTGCGCGCCAACCGCAGCACGCCGCCCCGCAGGCGTCGGGTCCGGACCGCCCACCGGGACCGCCCTCGCGGGGGGCTCGCCGCGGGCCTCTCGGTCACCTCTGTTCCGGTATTCCGTATTCGGCCGTAAATTCCGGATTCCGGCCGCGTTGGTCATCCCGCCGCCGCGGCCGCGGTCATCGCGACCGGCTCTTGCCGCGGCTCCTGGACGAGGCCTTGTTGAACCGCTCCGGGCGCCCGTTCCCGTTGCGGCGGGCCGACTTCGACTCGTTCTTGCCGTAGCCGGACCGGGTGAACTGGCCCGGATAGCCCTCGGCCCGGTTCCCGTTCGGCTCGCCGCCGGGCCGCGCCCCGTTGCGGCGCCGGCGCGACGCGTTCCCCCGATCGGCGTTGCCGGCGCGCCCCTCGTTCTCGCGCATCGTGAACACCGGCGCCGGCCGGGACGCCACGGCGGGGTCGGGCCGCCCGAGCGTGGCCCGGATCAGCGGCCGGCGCACCGAGTCGACGTGCGCCGGCTGGGGGGGACGGCTCACCGCCGGCAGGGGGACGTCCGGGAGCGCGTCGTCCGGGGCCGCGACGCCCGCAGGCGCGGCGGCG
>JAJEEA010000534.1 GCA_022821235.1 Vicinamibacteria bacterium | reverse complement strand
CGCCGCCGCGCGCGGGGCCGGCGGCCGCCGGTCGGCCGCTCCCCGCGTCTCGCGCAGCCAGGCCTCGGGGCTCTCGATCGCGGCCTGCGCCATCGTCCGTCCCATGCCCGCGACCACGGCGGCGGTCTTCGCCTGGCACGCCAGCGCCCCGGCGTGGTGGAACTGGTCGCTGAAGGCGCCGTACTCCCGCAGGCGGTCGACGACCCCGATCCCCCACCGCTCGATCGCGCTCCGGGTCCAGAGCCAGTCGTAGAACGCCGAGCCGGTCCCGGTCGGCCAGCGGCGCCCCTCGTGCTCGAAGGCGGCCAGCGGCCCGTCCCGCCGGCGCTCCCGGTCGCGGCGTTTCGCGGCGTACCCGGAGTCGCACCCGGGCGCGTCGGGCCCGCCGCCGCCGTAGCACTTCGCGGCCTGGTACACGGCCTCGACCGGCCGTCGGCGCGGGTCGCCCGCGGCGGGCAGGTTCATGGCGCTGAGGTCGCGGCCGAGCGGGTCGCGGCTGCGGCTCGATATCTCGAGGCTTCGGCCCGCGGGGGGGCGGCCGCGCGCGGCGTGGAACGGCGGCCGCGGGGACGGCTGGAACCAGGTCATGGGTGGCCGGGGATCGGCCGGCGCCTTGCGCGTGCGCGGCGGGTGCGGCCGGCGGTTTTCGGTCATGCTATCAGTCTCCGCAGAAGCAGGACACGCCCTCGTTCGCGTCGCGGTCCCGCTCGAGCTCTTCGAAGGGGATCATCCGCATCGCGCGCAGGTCCTCGTAGGTGTAGCGCAGCAGGAAGCGCGTCAGCTCGGGCTTGCGGACGGTCCGGGCGACCGACCGGCGGTACCGCTCCTGCTCGATCCACCAGTCGGCCCGCTCGGGGTACTGGGTGATGAGGCGCATCAGCTTCCACCGCCCCTTCATGAAGCAGAGGTCGCAGTTGCCGAGGTCGCGGCTGATGCCGAGGTCGAACGGCTGCCCGGCCCAGAAGCGCTTCACGTCGTCCTCGGTGACGCGGTCCAGGACGAGCGGGTACACGGTCCGGCACTGCTCCCAGATCGCCTTCGCCCAGCGCGCGGGCTCGTCGTACCGGATGCCGAGGATCGAGTGCGGCCGCGGCCGCCACCATCCGAGCTTCACGCGGGCGAAGCGCGCGGCGGTCTCGACCTTGAGGTCCGCGGTGCACATGCGCTTGTGGGCGTTGGGGAGCATTTGGTGCGCTCGGATGAGCATCTCGAACGGCTCCCCGCGCCTCGACGCGGTCTCGTAGCCGACCACGCGGAAGGTGTTCTTCGGGTCGGCCATGCCCCCGCGGGCCTCCTTCCGGTAGACGTACTCGACCCACGCGATCGGCACCTGCCAGCGCCGCTCCATCTCGCGGACGAACAGCAGCGTCTTCTCGTGCTCCTTGCCGGTGTTGGCGAAGACGGCGCGGACGTTCGGCGGCAGCCGGCCGCCGTGGGCGTCGAGCACGCGGTACAGGAGGAGGCCCGATGTCCGGCCGCCGGAGACGTGCAGGAGGAACCGGACGCCCTCCTGGGCGCACTGGTAGGGGTTGCGGGCGGTGCCCACGCGGGTCTTTCCCGGATTCGGTCGTGCGGGGGATGCCGGCGGCGGGTGGGAGCTTCAGCGGACGGTGCGGGCGCGGGTCATCGGCCGGCCGTGCCGGTTCCGGCCCGGATCGCGGTGCTGGTCGCGCCGGCGATCGTCCGGTCGGGGGCCTTGAGGGTCTCGTGTTTCGGGGCGGCGGCGGGGTTTCCCGGGCCGGTCGGAGCCGACCCCGCGGAGGCGTGCGTCGCGGGCTGCGGGACCGGGGCCGGGGATGCGCCCGGCGGAGGGCCGTGTCCGTGCCGCGGTCACAGGCGTCCCAACTCCTTGAAGCTGCAGTAGTCCGTCCCGGCGAGGACCATGTGGTCGACGACCTCGATCCCCATCAGGGTCCCGGCCTCGACGAGCCGGGCGGTGAGCGCGACGTCGTCCCGGCTGGGCGTCGGGTCGCCGGAGGGATGGTTGTGGAAGCAGACGATGGCGGACGCGCGGTGGGTGGCCGCCGCGCGGAAGACCAGCGCCGGGTGGACGAGGCTGGCGTCGATGACGCCGGTCGACAGGATGGCGGTCCGCAGGAGCCGGTGCTTGGTGTTCAGGCTCACGATGCCGAACTTCTCGACCGGGTGCGTCCCGTGCTCCGGCAGGAGGTACTCGGCGACCTCGCGCGGCGAGCCGAGGCGCATCCCCCGCGGCGCGGGGCGCGTCAGGGTCCGGCGGCCGAGCTCGACCGCGGCCGTGATGACGGCGGCGGTCCTGGGCGTCACGCCGTCGAGGCGCGCGAGGTCGTCGGCGCTCTCGTGGGGCAGGGACTGCACCGCCCCGCACTCGCCGAGCACCGCGTCGGCGGTCCGGCCGCCGTTGGGGCCGGCGAGGATCGTCAGCAGCTCGGCGTCGCTGAGCGCGCTCACGCCGTGCCGCTCGAGGCGTTCCCGGGCGACGAGGCCCGCGGTGCGCCGGTTGGTTCCGGTGAGAAGCGTCATGCGCGGCCGCCTTTCCGCGCGAGGGCGCGCCGCCACCGCCGCCGTGCCGCCCGCGACCGGGGCTTCGCCGGGGTGCTCGGGCGTTCGGTCTCCTGGGCGGCGAGCCACCGCGTGATCGCCTCCCCGCTCGCGTGGCCGGGCTGCCTCTCGACGGCGCGCCGCAGCGCCGCCGCGGGGCTCTCCGCCGCGGCCGCCCGCAGCTCGCTGAGCGTCAGCTCCGCGTTGGCCGGGTCGTGCTCGATCCACCCGTCGTAGATGACGGCCCCGTTCGGCGCCGCCCGGTAGACGCGCCATCCCTGGGCGTCGGGGACGTCGGTTCTCGCGATCACGGCCGCGCCGACGGGGACGGCCGGGGCGGCGTCCCGCGTGCCGCGGAGCGGGTTGCCGTACGCGCTGGCCGAGGGCCTGGCGGTGCCTTCGCTCGCCGCGAGCCGCCGCGTCAGGACGGCGCCGAGCTTCAGCCACGGCCCGGGCTCGCCGTCGCCGCCGTCCTCGCTCTCGAGCCGGCCGTAGATCGGGCGGCCCCGGGCCTCCTGCCCGAAGCCGGCGGCCAGCAGCAGCTCGGCGCGCGCCGGCACCTGCTGCGGGTCGAGTGTCACCTCGTTCATCGCGTTCTCCTTTACCTGGGGGAGGTTCGTGGCGGCCCCCTGCCGGCCGGGCTCCTCGTCGTTGCCGCGCACCGCGCGGCAAAAAAAAGCGCGCATAGCGCGCGCGAATTTCTCCCGTTCGGCCGCCTGTCGAAGACGGGCGGCCGGGTAGACCGGGGGCGTGGGGCGAGGGGTCGGGGTCACATGATGGGCCGATCGTACCTCCGCCCCCGCCCCCCACCTGTGCTCCCCTACGGGCCGGGTCTCCGGAGGTAGTGGCGGCGGTCGGCGGGCCGCTTCGTCGAGGTCAGTTCGGTGTCGTCATGGGGAACTTGACAGGAGCACGTACGGATCCCGCCCCAGACGTTCTCCCCTGAAGTGTGCGGTTTCGGTTGCCATTGACAGGCCCGGCCCTCCGGTGCCGGGGGCGATCCCCGTCGTGTCGAAGGGCCAGAGTGTCCGGCCTTTTGGCGGCGGCCCTTCGGGCGGGGTCCGCACCCGCGGCCCGGAGGCCGGCGTTCGTGAAGCTGTCGAGGTGGACGGCGCGGCGGTGGAGGACGGGCGGGACGGCCGGTCCGCCGCCGGCCGCGAGACCGGCCGCGCGGCGGGCCTCGGAGCCGACGCCCGTGGAGCCTTCCCGCAGGGAAGAATGAACCCTGAGCGACCCCGGTCGGTTCGGGCGTGAGACGCGCTGCCCCTGTTCTTGTGGGGGCAGGGAGTCTTACGGCCCGGACCGGGGTCGCTCAGGGTACTTCAACCGCCTCTCGGGGTTAGCCCCCGGGCTGCCTGGGTTTCGCGCCAAGCTACTGTGAAGATTGGACTTGGTGTCTCTCGTTCCCTAGCGATTCGGGGTCCGGGGTACGGCGTACGTCGGTCTTCGGGCGTTTCCGGTCTGGTGGCAGGAACTCAGGCGCTTGGGGGCAGGAACTCAGGCGCGGTTCCGGCGGTCGCAAGCCTCGTCGGAGGTGCTCTCGGCCAGGGTCGTGCGGGGACTGCCGGGTGGAGGTCGGCGGCGTGCCCGCCCGGGCCGTCCGGCGCGGGAATGTTGCTCCTGGCACACGGCGGGCGGCTTGTTGCACGCCGAGGCGGCTGCTTCCGAAGGACCGCTCCACCGCCTCGTCGTCGTCGGGCTGACGGCGCCGCGAAGCCGCGATGCGCGTGATATCGCGGGGCCGATGAACGAGTCGGCACGTTGCGTTTCCCCGGCACGTGCGGGCTGCATCGGCGCCGGGCCGAGGCATCCGTGAGCATTCCGACGATCTTCGACACGTGCCGTCCCCGCGGCGACGTCATGCGCGGGACGGTGGCGGAGGCGGACTTCGCGGCCGACCTCGCCCAGGTGGTCACGGGCGGCGGAAGCCCCGAGTACGTCGATCCCGTCCGGTTCTTCGCCAACACCTATCCGACCCGCGGCCTGAAGAACCTGCTCGCCAATGTCTGCCGGCGCCTGAGCGGCGCCGGGGGCGAAGGGGCCGCCATTCCGACTCGACACCTCGTACGGCGGCGGCAAGACGCACGGTCTGATCGCCCTGGCGCACGCGGCGCGGGGGCTGCCGCGGGTGGCCGGGGTGGACGAGTTCATCGACGCGTCGCTCCTGCCCGAGGGGCCGGTGCGCCTCGCGGCCTTCGACGGCGAGAACGCCGACCCGGCCAACGGACGGACGATGGGGGAGGGCGTCCGCGCGCACACGCCGTGGGGCGAGCTGGCCTACGCCCTCGCCGGGGCGGCGGGCTACGACCGGGTGAGGAACAGCGACGCCGGCGGCGTCGCGCCGGGGGCCGACACGCTGCGCGAGCTGTTCGGCGGCGAGCCGACGCTCATCCTCCTCGACGAGCTCTCGGTGTACCTCCGCAAGGTGCAGCGGAACGGCGCGGCGCGCGACCAGTTGACCGCGTTCCTGACGTCGCTCTTCAAGGCGGTGGAGGGGACGCCGCGCGCGGCCCTGGTCTACACGGCTGGCCATCGGCAAGGAGGGCCGGGCGGTGGACGCGTACTCGGCGGAGAACCAGTTCATCGCCGACCGGATGGCCGAGGCCGAGAGCGTCTCGGCGCGGAAGGCGACGCTGCTCAACCCGACCGAGGAGGACGAGACCGCCCAGGTGCTGCGCCGGCGCCTCTTCGAATTCATCGACGAAGACGCCGCGCGGGACGCGGTGGCCGCCTATCAGGCGGCGTGGTCCGCGAAGCGCGAGGCCATCGCCGACGACGCCGCCCGGCCGGAGACGGCCGAGGCCTTCCGGGCGGGCTATCCGCTGCACCCCGAGGTCCTGCAGACGCTGACGTCGAAGACGGCGACGCTCGACACGTTCCAGCGCGTCCGCGGCATGCTGCGGCTGCTGGCGCGGACCATCGCGCATCTCTGGGAGACCCGGCCCGCCGACGCCACCGCCATTCATCTGCACCACGTCGACCCCGGCCGCGAGTCCGTCCGGCAGGAGATCGTCACCCGGCTGCAGCAGTCCGCCTACGTGCCGGCCATCGCCAACGACGTGGCCGGCTCGGGCGGCGGCCGCGCCCTGGCCGAGGAGATCGACGCGAAGCACCACGGGGGCCTGCCGCCCTACGCCGCGTACGTGGCGCGCACCATCTTCATGCACACCCTGGCGTTCAACGAGCCGCTGAAGGGGCTGTCGCCCGAGCAGTTGCGCTATTCGATGCTGGGGCCGACGTCCGAGGTCAGCTTCATCGAGGAAGGCGCGGAAGAAGTTCGTCCAGGAGTCGGCCTACCTCGACGACCGGCCCGGCGCGCCGATGCGGTTCCTCGCCGAGGCCAACCTCACCCAGATCATCCGCCGCGAGGAGAAGAATGTCCGATTCCGGCGAGGCCCGCGCCGAGCTGAACGACCGCATCGGGCAGGTCTTCCTTGGCGGCGCGTTCGACGCGATCCGGTTCCCCGGCGGCCCCTCGACGTGCCCGACGACGTGGGCCACGGGCGGCCGAAGCTCGTCGTGCTCGCCTACGACGCGGTGAGCGTCGGGGCGGCCGAGGATGTCCCGGAGCTGGTGCGGCGCCTCTATCTGCGCAAGGGCTCGGACGGGTCGGCGCTGCGGCTCCTGCGCAACAACGTCGTCTTCGTGGTGGCCGACGACGCCCGCAAGGCCGATATGCGCCGGCACGCGTCGCGCCGGTTGGCCCTGCGCGAGTTGAGGAAGCCCGAGCCGGCTCGCCCACCTGGCCGAGCACCAGCGGGGACAAGGTGTGCGAGCTGGAGGCGCGGTCGGAGGCAGGAGCTCGCGCTCGCCGTCCAGCAGTGCTACCGCCACGTCTTCTACCCGTCGCGCCACCGTGTGGAGTCGGCCGACGTCGACTTGGCGCATTCGGCCATCGACATCCACTCGACGTCGGACCAGCCGGGCGCCGGCCAGCGGCACGTCGCGCGGGCGCTCGCCGACCTCAACAAGCTGCGCCACCCCGAGGACGAGCCCGACTCGCCGGCCTACGTGCGCGACCGCACGCCCCTGAAGAAGGGGGAGATCACGACCGCGGCGCTGCGCAACGAGTTCCGGCGCGACCCCGGCCTGCCGATGCTCGTCGGCGACGACGTGTTCGTCCGCGGGGTCCGGCTGGGGGTCGAGCAGGGCGAGTACGTCTACCGGCGGGGCGACCTGCTGCTCGGCCCCGGGGACCCGTTCGCGGAGATCGTGATCGACGAGCAGTCGCTCGTGTTCACGATGGCGTTCGCGAAGAACCGTGGCATCTGGCCGAGGCCGGCGCCGGATGCGCCGGAACCGGACCCGCCCGTGCCCCCGAAGCCGGACCCGCCCGTGCTTCCGGGACCCGACCCGCCTGTTCCACCCCCGCCGCCGCCCGATGCGTTGACGGCGGAGGGCGTGCTCAGGGACGCGCTGACGCAGCTCTGGGAGCAGGCGCGCGGCAGGGGCATCGAGCGCGTCGGCATGCTGACGATTCGCATGTTCGAGGCCGGCGACGCCTTTCGGCTCCTCGGCAGCGTCGGCGGCGTGCAGCGGGCGGAGAAGGTCGTCACCTTCACCGGCGGGTACGAGACCCGCGACGGCGGCTCGTTCCAGATCGAATTCCGCGGGCCGGTGACCGACGCCCAGCCCGTGCGCGAGTTCCTCGAGCCGCAGTTGCGCGACGCGACCGCCCGGAACCTGGAGGCCGGCTTCGAGCTGACCTTCGCCGACGGCCTGCCGACGGCCGGCGACGCGGCCGAGGCCTTCACCGAACGTCTGTCCCGTTTCGCGGGAGGGGCCGCCTACGTGTCGGCGACGGTGCACGCGGCCGAATCGTGATGGGGCGGATCGAACGCGCGGCCTCGGTCGAGACGCCGGCCTCCCTGCCGCGCTACGAGCTGCGGCTGCGCCGGCGCGGTCGGGCCGACGCCGAGTACGCCATCTGGCAACTGCCCGCCGCCGTTACGCCCCACGTCGCCGCGCCGACCCGCGTCGCCGGCCTCGCGGGCCGCAACCTGCAGCTCGTCGAGCACCGCGTGCTGAAGCGCCTCGCCCGCGCCGGCGTCAAGCTCGGCTCGCCGGCCCGCCGGACGACCCGCGGCTACACGCTCACCGAGGACCTCGCCCTGACCCTCGGCCTGCTGTTCCGCGCCCTCGCCCCGATGCGGAGCCGCGACAACATGCGGGCGGTGGTCGAGGGCATCGAGGCGATGGGCCGCGAGGAGGCCGCCTACTGGCTCGGGATGGCGATGCATCGCCCCCGTCCCCGCCGGGTGCTGACGGCGCTGCGGATGCTGCTGACTGAGCCTCGCCCGCGGAGGCGGGAACAGCGGTCATGAAGTCGAACCGCCAAGCTCTGATGCAATGTCCAAGTCCAGACCGACCGCGCCGATCACGGTGTTCCGGCTGATGTTCGCGTTGGTATTCACGCGGCTACGAGCGCTCATGGACTTCTCGTTCGCCTAGATCTCGCACTACCAAGCGACGAAACGGCCACGGCAGCCTGCAATGATGGGAAACCGCTGTGCATGAGCTATTGATCACTGTCGCGCTACGCAATACAATACTGCCGTGGCAAGATCAGAGAATCGTTCCACGGATGATGTGGGCCGCTTCATCAGGCAGCAGGTCATTCCGGTCAGCATGTCGGTCACGGAGGCGGCTCGGCGCCTGGGCGTGGGCCGGCCGGCGTTGTCGAATCTCCTGAACGGCCGGGCGGCGCTGTCGCAGAACATGGCGCTTCGACTGGAGGCGACGTTCGGGGCCGACCGCACGCGGTTGCTGGAGCTTCAGGCCGCCAGGGATCAGGATCGCCGAAATGTCGAGGATCGGGCCGTGGCCGTGCGGACGTACGCGCCGAGCTTTCTCACGATCAAGGCGCGGCAGATCGAGGAATGGGGGACCGGGAACATCCAGGCCCGCGACCGTCTGCCGGTACTGCTGCGGCGGCTGGTCCACGCAACGGGACGCGAGCTGCGCCGCGTGGACTTCCCCGGCTTCGACAACGCCCAGCGGCACGGCTGGGACGGCCGGGTTGAAGCCAACGCCGCCACGGTCTGGGTGCCGGAGGGCCGGTCGTTCTGGGAGTGCGGCACCGACCACCGCCCGAGGGCCAAGGCCGAGCGCGACTATCGAGCCCGTCTCGGGGTGCTGGCGCGAGACGAGCGGGCTAAGAGCACCTTCGTGTTCGTGACACCGCGCCACTGGCCGGGCAAGGACGAATGGGCCCGGAGCAAGGAGGCGGCCCGGGACTGGAAGGCCGTAAGGGCGCTTGATGCCAGCGACCTGGAGCAGTGGCTGGAGAACACGATCGCCCCACGGATATGGCTCGCCGGTGAGCTGCGGATTCCCACCGAGGGCTTCGAGCCGCTCGACCGCTTCTGGGATCGCTGGGCCTACGCCAGCGATCCGCCGATGACCGACGAGATCTTCGCACCGTCGGTGGCCGCGCACCGGGAGCGGTTCAAGACGTGGCTGACGAAGAGACCCGGCGACGGTCCACTCACCGTGGCCGCTGACTCCCGGGGGGAGGCCGTGGCGTTTCTCGCCTGCCTGTTCCGACACGGCGACACGCCGCCGCCCGATCGAGACCATCCGGTCGTCTTCGAGTCAGCGCAGACGTTGAGAACACTGTCCGGCTCCCCGTCGCCGTTCATACCGATCGTGTATGGTGAAGACGCTGAGCGCGAGCTCGCCTCGCACTATCGCCAACGCCGCTGCATCGTCGTTCGGCCCCGCAACGCGGTCGATCGGCGACCCGACATCGCCGTCGAGCTGCTCGGCCACGAGCCGTTCCGGAAGGCGCTCGCGCACATGGGATTCACCGAGCGCGCGCGGATCGACCGGCTGGCCAGTGCTTCGGGGCGTTCGCCGACGGTGCTGCGTCGACGGCTGTCCCCGATTCCCGCCATCAGCGAACCGTCATGGGCCGCCACGGAGTCCGTTGCGCGGCGTCTTCTGCCGATGGTTCTCGTTGGCGCATGGCACGCAGCATCCAGGGCGGACCGGGAGGTCCTGGCGGCGATTGGCCGTTGCGACTACGACGATGTCGAGAAGCACGTCGTCGGTCTGCTGCAGCGAGACGACAGCCCGGTCTGGTGCGTCGATCGGTACCGCGGAGTCGTCTCCAAGATCGACGCCCTGTCCGCAATCCGTCGATGGATGACCCGGAAGGACATTGTCGACTTTGTGGATTTCGCCGAGTACGTCCTCTCCGAGTCCGACCCGTCATTGGCACTCCCGGACGACCAACGATGGGCTGCCGGTCTCTACGGCAGGGTGCGTGAACATTCGGACGCGTTGCGCATAGGAGTTTGCGACAGCCTCGCAATGCTGTCGGTTCACGGGAACGACTGGTTCCGGGCGCGTCTCGGCATCGACGTCGCGGATTACATCGCGGCGCTCGTCACGCGTCTTCTTACACCCTTCACGAGCGACAGATTGAAATCACACGACCGTGACCTTCCGGGGTACGCCGAGGCCGCCCCGGAGGCGTTCCTCGCCTTGCTGGAAGCCGATATCGCGCAGCCCAATCCGTGTCTGCAGGAACTCCTGAAGTCGGCCGGCCCCAGCATGCTGCAGCAGCCCTGGCGTACTGGCGTCCTCTGGGCGCTGGAGCGTTTGGCCTGGAATCCGCGCACGTTCGTGCGAGTCGTCGCTATTCTCGCCGAACTCTCGCAAACGAGAGTGAATGACAACTGGCTCAATAGTCCCCTGAACAGCCTGTCCGCCATACTTCGTTGGTGGATGCCTCAGACCGCCGCGCCCCTCAATGACAGACTCCGTGCGATCGAGACGCTGTGTCGGCGCTTCCCCGAAATCGGATGGCAACTCTGCGTCCAGCAGTTCGAAACTGGTCAACAGATCGCCTCTCCCAACGACCGCCCACGTTGGCGAAACGATGCTGCCGGGGCCGGCGAACCGCTACTGAGCGGAGAACGGTCCCAGTTTGTCCGCAAGGCACTGGACCTCGCCATCCAGTGGCCGACCCACAACGGAACGACGCTCGGGCACCTGCTCGATCGTCTCGGAGCCATGTCGAACGAGGATCGGTCGTCAGTATGGCGGCGCATCGCCGAATGGGCGCAGAGCGATGCCGACGAAGAAGCCAAGGCTGCGTTGCGGGAAAAAGTCCGCATCATGTTTCTTACCCGCGGCGGGTTTCACCGTGCCCTGGGAGCCGATCAGCGCGACCGAGCACGGACCATCTGTGAGAAACTCACGCCGCGCGATCCGGTTCGTCGCCATTCGTGGCTCTTTGCCCACGAGTGGGTGCCCGGTCCCGTTGACGAGCGTGATGGAGAAGATGTCGACTTCGAGGAACAGGAAAAACGGTTGGACGAACTTCGCAAGGCGGCGATGACCGGCATCTGGTCGGCGCGTGGACTCGACGGTCCGCTTGGGCTGCTGGCGAGCGGCGACGCGTGGACCATAGGGCGCTACACGGCGTACTGTGCAGGCGAAACCTCGGCGGCGTTGCGCGTTCTTCGATCCTGTCTGTCCGTGGATGCGGTTTCTTGCGAGAAGATCGACGGCTTCATGGGTGGCTTCCTCTGGTTCGTGAACGAAGACGTGCGTTCGGTGTTCCTTTCGAACATCGGGAAGGTCGGTAACGTCGAACAGATCGTTCGCGTCTTCACGTCGGCACCGTTCCGTGACCAGACTTGGCGTCTCCTGGACGGGCAGCCGGAACACATAAGGGAGCAGTACTGGCAGGTCGTCACTCCGAAAGTGGCGCGTTTTGCGGAGTCCGAGGCAACGGAACTGGTTGACAACCTCCTAAAGGTTGGGCGTCCGGGAGTGGCCTATTCGGCGGTTCAACACGATTGGGATCAGGTCGAGACGTCACGACTAAAGCGAGTCCTGTGGGCCGTCGCGGAGACCGGCATGGAGTTTGGCCATGACGGCGAGATATGCCGGCTTTCGATGGCGCTTAGTTCTCTCGGTGGCAGGCCGCAAGTGACCGTGGCAGAGATGGCGCGACTCGAGTTCGCGTTCATCCAGGAACTGAGCCGCATCAAGAAGGCCATTCCGAATCTCGAACGGAGGATCTCGGAGTCGCCCGTTGTCTTTGTTGAAGCTCTTGCTCTCCTCGCGAAGCGCGACGATAATGGACAGGATCCGCCTCAATGGCGGGTTGACGACCCTGAGCGACGGAACGTCCTGAGCGCGGCGGCGTATCGATTGCTCAAGAACGTCAGACGCATGCCGGGCGTGGACCCGGAGGGAAGGGTGGACGCGGGGGTGCTCAGTGAATGGGTCACGGAGGTACGACGCCTGTGTAGAGAGCATGGGCGAGCGGGAATCGGTGACAGTCGGGTCGGTGAATTGCTTTCCACGGCGCCTGCGGATGAAGACGGTTCCTGGCCGTGCCGGCCGGTCTGCGAGGTTCTGGAGAGCGTGGCCTCCCAGGATGTCGCCGAGGGCTTTCAGATCGGAGTGTACAACGCCCGCGGTGCCTGCTGGCGTGGCGTGGACGAGGGTGGCGTACAGGAGCGGGAGCTGGCGGTGCGGTATCGTGCTTGGGCCGCGCAGCGGGTTATCGATTACCCGTACGTGGCGACGATCCTCGAGGGCATCGCTAGGATGTACGACCGCGACGGGGAGCGGGTTGATTGCGACGTGCTCGCAAGAAGGCGCCTCGGGTGGTGAGCACGACAGGCCGCGGGCGATTGGCGGGCTCCGGACCCCGGGGGAGCCGACCGGCCGGGGCCGGAGCCGGAAGAGAACGGGTCGCAGCCCGCGGCCCGCCGCGGGGGCACCTTGCGTCTGATGTGCTTCTCGGGCAGGGGCGGCGAGGTCCGGTCCGCCGACGGGGCGTGGAGCACGATCGGCCGCGACGAGGTCAAGCGGCGCTTTCGGGAGGGCGAGGCCGACCTGCTGCTGTGCACCGACGCCGCCGCCGAAGGGCTGAACTTCCAGTTCTGCGGCGCCCTGATCAACTACGACATGCCGTGGAACCCCATGCGGGTCGAGCAGCGGATCGGCCGTATCGACCGCCTCGGGCAGGCGCATCCGGCGATCCGCATCGTCAACCTGCACTACGCCGGCACCGTCGAGACCGACGTCTACCGCGCCCTGCGCACGCGCATCAACCTGTTCGAGTCGGTGGTCGGTCTCACCGGAATGCGCAGTCGGTCCTCTGCAACCGATCCTCGCCCGGCTTCCGAGCACCATCGCCGGCGCGGCCCTTGCGGGCGGTGCGCGCCGGGACCAGGGCCCCGGCCGGCCGGCGGGCGAGCTGGCGTCCATGTCGCAGGCCGGCGGGCGGGGCGACGTGGTCGACGCCATTGAGCGTCAGGTCAGGGACGCCCGGACCGGGGGGTTCGACATCGACGCGACGGTGGACACGGAGGTCGCGATGCCGGCGCGGGCGCCGTCGCCGGTGGCCATGAAGGACCTCGACCGGGTGATCGCCTCGCCCGATCTAATGCCGCCGGGAACCGACATCCAGCCCCTCGGCCGCCGCGAGTACGGTCTGCTGTCGCCGGGAATGCGCGAACGCCTGCGCGTGACCACCGACCCCGCCTATTACGAGGAGCACTCGGAGAGCGTCGAGCTCTGGTCGCCGGGCAATCCGCTCTTCACGTCGCCGGAGTTCATCGTCGAGGTGAAGGACGACGCTTTGCTGGCAGAAAGGACACTAGGCGAGCTATTGGAAAATCAAGCGCGCCGACAACATGAGGCGAGGAGATCCAAGAGATCGCACAGAACCGCGGATGCAGGACGGATCCCTCTCGAACCAGCCCCGTCACGCCGTTGCCACAGTTTCGCCAAGAGGAACACAACGCGTTCCGTCGGCGCGCTGCAACCCGCAAGGATAGTCGCGCCTGAACCATCGTAAGTCCTAGTTGACCGGCTTGGCGTCCGTCTGACCACTTAATATCTCAGGTTTGAGCAACGTAGCGACTATGCCGCTGGCGTGACGAAGTCATCGCGCATCCGAAACGCGGCAGACGACCCCGCCTCCACAAGGCAGTCGAGGATGAAAAGTACCGCGTCACGGATACGTTTGTCGCGCTTGAGTTCGAGCGGTTGTCCATAGACGTACCGTTGCAGCAATACCTCGAGCATGAAGACCGTGTTCGACTTGGCGAGCATCTTCCGCGTGTTTCCGCGCTGCAGAGCACCGCCGACTCGTACAAACGCACCGGGTAGCGAGCGTTCCCCGATGTGGAAGAGAAATCGGGCGTAGTCGTCGAGAACCACGGATGTTGCCGGCAGAGCATCGAAAAGCGCGTGCACGAGATGCGCGTAGCCATCAAGGAACCGCCAGTGCCGAACGTCGTCCTTCCAATACAACGTCAGAAAAATCGCAGACAATAGGTCGATGCCATCTGGGTGCCGGTCCGTGTCCAGACGGTCAATCCAATCCGCGCTCTTGACTACGTCAGCGATCAGTCTCCACAGGAACCAATACTGGGGCGTGTTCGGGTCGGCGTCCTGGAGGCCGGTCAATCCCTGCATAACAGACTTAAGCTCGCTAGGGTGGCGGTCAACGGTCGTGAGCAGAGGCGCCAATACCCGTTGCGCAGCCTCCGGCGACGTGCGCATCAAAAATCTCTGAATGCATTGGGATACGTCGGATTCGGTATGGAAATTCCTCCGGCTTCCGCCTCGCCGCTCGTCATCGGATGTCCACCAGCCCGCGAGCGTACGGCTCGCCCGGCCGAACGCCGCAATAGCGATCGGGTCCTGCGGCACGCGCCCCAGGATCACCAGCATCTGCTTGAGTGCATGTGCGCCGAAGCCGTCCGAGATGTCGAGCGTGACGTGCGCGGACTCGGCAATCCCCCCGTCTTTCCAGAACCGCGCCCGAATGTTCGCGCTGGCCTCCGCCGTGATCTCGCCCAAATCGCGACGCTTAGCATAGGGACGCGCTTCCTCGGCGTCTTGCGCGTTGTGGACAAGGACGGCTTCGGCCGCGATCGCGTTGACGCAGCGCAAGGCGAGCGCGCGGTCGGCGGCCCACACGGTGTCGTCGATGCTTGATGTCGCGTACGACCGCACCTGCTCCACCGGATGCGTGAAGGCGGCGGCAAACGCGATCCTCACCCGTTCGGCGCGCGTTGGCTCGAGTGGTTTGCGGAGCAATGTCGCTAGCATGAAGGCGCAGGCCCGGCCGGCGGCCATGGGGTTGTCCTGGACGCGAGCCGTGTGAACGTCGTCGTCGGCGTGTCTCATGACTTCCGCGCAGACCTTATCGACGCACCAGCCTCTTTGCGCCGACGTCATGTCGTCCCATCGGTCACGAACACACACAGCCGCCACAAAACCAGGCGCGCGCCGACTGCTGTCCTCGGCCTGGTGTTCGTCGTCTTCCGCTCGGCGGTCCATGGCCTGCGCTTCGGCGAGCTTCGCCGCCCACTGTGCGGGGTCGTACTGGTCGTACTGGCCGGCTTCACGGTCGAAGACTTGGATACCCCACATCAGCACGCCAAGCCGGGCGTTCATCGCGGCCAGACGGGAGGCGTCTTCATCCACCATGGCCTGCACGTCCGCCTCGGGCGGCGTCGGCTCGAGACGAACGTAGCGTCGCGACGAATCGCTCGCCTTTGCTCGTGTTTCGGGAATTTCGGGGCCAGATGTGTCGGAAACAGTGTAATGACGGAGATCCATGCGATGGATGGCGAGGCGCCACAAGCGGTCGTCTTTGTCTTGTTGATTCTTCGGCGGCAACGTCGCGAGATGATTGTCGAGGATCCCGTGGACGCGGGGCGCAAACGGCCCGAGCTGGACTTTAACAACCGCCCTCTCCAGATCGTACCGTCGGTGCGGCAAGGTGTCCGCGTGCTTGCGTTCCATCTTGTAAACTTGATGGTCAGCGCGCATCGTCGAGATCATGCCAGTCATCCCCGCCATCTGCAGCTCACCTACGAGTCGGCTGCGATCGGCGGTGACGTACTCAGGAACGCCAAGGAGCACCAGCAACGCTTCGCCGGACGCGTGGGGATAGGCGGTCGAGACGCTCGCGACGACAGCGGCGAGCGCTCCGTTGTCGCTGCGGCGCAGGATGTCGACGAGAATGCTGTCCAGCCGTTCCGGTTTTTTCTGTGCGACCTCGATCAGCCAGCTCTCGAGCGCCATCAGCATCGACATAAGTGGATAGGGCCCGACCGTCATGCCGCGGTAAAGGCCCCACAAGCGGCCGTTCGTCCACTGCTTGCGTGTGGTACCGTCTGCGAAGGTGAGTTCGACCTCCCATGCCTTCTCGAGACGGCGAGGTAAACGGGGACGGACGTACCAGTCGGCGCTATGGTTGAAAACCTTGATGTAGAAATCGAGCGCCTTCTCCGCGTGGTAGCGCAGCAAGCAGCCCCACGGACCGCGCGCTGCGCTCGGCGGGAACGAGTCGTGGCGCAATCCCTTCTTGATCCCAAAGTACAGGTCGATGTCGAGAGGACTGAGCCCATAACGGCGCTCGTCGTCGATGTCCTCCTTTGAAGCGAGCAGATAGTCGGCACCCACGGAGATCACGACGTCCGGCAAGTCGCGCGCAGCGGGCATGCCTTCGATTCCCGCGTAAATGAGCTCTTGGAAGTCCTCGGCGACGACATCGCCGTCTGTTGGTGCCTCAATGTGGTTGCGCAGTGCGGCCTCGAAGCGGTTGGCGTCGGCCTTGGGGATCTTGGCGATGACCTTGAGCACGCGTTTGCGCGAGTCGTCGCGTCCGTAGCTGTGCAGGCCGTTAAGGAGCCAGTGGGCGACGCTAGTGACATCTTGCGCGCCATGGAGCTCGGGTGCCCACCAGCTCACACCGCGGACCGCGTCCTCCACAAGGCCGAGCAGGAGCGGTCGCTCGTTGGCCGTGAAGGCCGCGAGATTGCGATGAACGAGGCGTAGCACGGCAGGCCACGCGGAGCTGTCCGGCACGTTGAGGATCGATGCCTGCTCGACGGAGCCGGGGAGCCAGTCTGGGGGCTTCACGCAGGCCACACGCAACAGATGAATGACACGCTTCAGAAGCGTGCGGTCGTTTGCGAGCAGTTGAGCCTCGTGGCGCGCGAGAAAGCGGGGGGCCGACGGTGCCTTAAGCAGCGACACCAGCGTGTCGTCGCGAAACTGAACGCTGATGTCAGTTTCCGACACAGCCGCTTGAAACAGGCGGTCCGCAGCCTCCGCATGGCGCTCGACGAGTTCCGCCAGCCATTCGCGATACGAGCGCCGCACGGCGGGGTGCGTTCCGATGGTCTGGGATAGCGTCTTGAACGATGCTTCAGAAAGATGCTGCTCCTCGAGCCATTGCAGGATCGCCCAGTCCTCAAGCACGTCGTGGGCCGTCGCCACAAGCAAGGGATTGTCGTCAGCGGATGTGATGAGAGAGTCTCCGCGCAGCGACTCGACGACGTCAATATCGAGGGCGGTCACAGGAACATGGGCAGAGAGAGCGCGCGCCCGGCGCACCGCAATGATCTGGAGCACCTCTTCACGGTGCCGTCCCATGGCCGGGGTCACACGATCGCCACCGCGCACGATTTCCCGCCAGAAGAGCGTACGAAATTCGCGTTCGGTCTGCGGAAGGGATTTCTCGGAGGACCACCGGATATCGAGGGCCTTGTCGAGAACGAAGGGGTTGCGCAGGATGTCACGCAATGGCGGGCTCTTGAGGGGAATCGCGAGGGCCGGATACGCGACCTCGGCCTCTGCGAGTTCAGTGTCGTCGAGCGGCGGCACGCGGACAACGGTATGTTTGATACGATGCGGCTGCAGAAAGCTCGTGCGCACCTGTTCGAGTGAGTAGTCGCGACACGTGAGCACAATGCGCAAGTCGCTGTCGTCGGCCATCAGCATCATGAGGTCGGTAAACGCGTCGCGGGTTGTTTTCTCAAGCAGGCGCTCGACGCTTTCGACAAGGAGGACGGTGCGGTGTTGCGCACCAAGGATAGCGTGAAGTTGCGCCCAGTTCGCAGGGACCTGGGCGGCGTCCAGCGTGGTGTCGAGATGGGTCTTCGCGAATTCCTCTACGCGAAATGCAAACAAGAAGTGATTTTCGGCGAGCAGGCCGAGGGCGTCCTTGGCCACGGCCGACTTGCCGCAGCCGGCGGGTCCGGTTAGGAGCGTGACCTGAGCGTTCTCGATCGAGTCGAGGAGCTTCTGCACGAGTGAGGCGCGCCGCAGATGAAGATTGGGCCCGAGCGTCGAGCGTATTGCCCGCAGGACGGGGTCGGTGTGATCGCGAAGTGCCTGGAGCACGCGGCGTTCGTTCGTGGGGATCACACCGTGGCGCTGCAGGGTGGCGGCGGGCAGGTCATCGCGGCGCAGGCTGCGACTAGCAGTCATCGCCGTGCTCGCCTCTACGACCAGCTCGTTCCAGGAAGCGTCGGCGCTCGCTATGGGGTCGCCGTCCGTGGCGGTGAGGGCGAGCATGCTCTTGATGTGCGCTTCCGTCTGTCGCGTCGAGCTGTGGAGGTCGAGGCTCAGCACGTGGAGGGCGCGCAGGAACGGCCAGATGTCGGCTGCCGTGACCGGGTTTGCTTCCACGTCGCCGATGACTTTACGGAGCTCGGCGCAATAGCGGACAGCCGTGTCGGAGATGAAGCCAGCGGTGGCGAGCCGCTGCTCGAACTCGGCAGCGCTAGGCGCGGCGCGTGCGCAATCGAGGAGTCCGAGGAAGTGTTCAAGAAGCGTATTCGTACCGCGCAGTGTGACAAGCGCGAGACGGTCATGGTCCCTGAAAAAATGAGGGGCGTTGAAGTCTTTCCAGAAGTCAGTGACGGCCTTCACGCACTGCTGGTCCGACGCGCTGACAGTAAAGGTGCGTTTAACCTGGCCGGCGAGATTGCGCGATACGCCACCGACCGTGGAGACGACCAAGAAGTCGTCGGTGTGCCAGCCCAGACGCTCGGTCTGGAAGCTCACCACCGCGACTGTGGTGTCGATCGCGATTGGCGGGATCGCGCCAACCAGAAGCTGCGCTAGCCAGTAGGCCCCGACATGCTGCTCGAACGTGGTGCCGGCCCCGCCGGTGGAGGCTGGACTGGACACGCGCGCCGTAGTCGCGGCGACCGCCGGCGAGGAAGCACCCAGGGCTGAGTGAGCGTCATTGGTCGTGGCGTTCATGCTTGGACTGCGGGTGAATCTCTGACGAGATGGCACCGTGACAGGGTGAAGCCGGGCGAAGTTGGCTTTGGCTGAGGACGGGCATGACGGTATCCGTGATCTCTCGTGGTCACGATGTCCCTATTGTAGTCGGTTCCGGCCGGGGACGCGACGGGACGGCGCGCGTGCTGAGCCCGACGCGGCCAACGGCTCATGGAGTTCATCAATGCAGACTTGGCGTTCAACGGGCCCCTGAGAGGGGCTTCGGCGGAGCAGTCGCGTTCGATGCTGGGGCCGAGCGCCGACTGACAGCTTCAATCGAGGAGGCGCGGGGGACTTCCAGTCGCACCGTCGAAGCCGCCTCACGCGACCGTACAAGACCCCTCCTCGGCGACGAACCCGCATCGGCGCGCTCGGCACGTTCTTGACGTAGGCGGACTTCTGCACGATTCCCAGCGGGGCCAGAGGCCCCAGCCGGTTGACGGGACGGCGACCAGCCGGCCGCCCGGCCGTAGCGTTCGGTAGGGGGCCGACACGTGCCGCAGGTCCATGTCGGTCTGCAGGGTCGTGCGCGACGCGGCCCGCGAGAACGGGGGTTCATGACGAAGACGGTCGGCCGCAGGTCGGCCAGCAGGTCGCTGATGGTCTCCGCGTTGTGGCGGGTGACGCCGGGGTTGCGGAATGCCAGCCGCGGCAGGTCGGCGCGCGTGCTCGTGAGCTCGTTAAGGGAGAGCCTTCCGCCGGCGGGCGCTTCGATCAGCGCCTCGATCTCGGCCCCGGCGCCGGGGGTCGAAGGACAGTTGGGGCACGACGCTCCGGCCGACCGCGGCGGCGAACAGGTTGCGGCGGGCCTCGAGGCTCAGCCGCCAGAACGCGTTGAACCGTCGCGGTCGTCGTCTACGTTCAGCCAGTCGAGATTGCGGTTTCCCGCGTTGGCCTCGATGAGCGCGGCGCCGAGGCCCGCCGCCGTGAACGCGTCCGTCTCGGTGCGGCGGCCTGCCGGCCGGCGCTTCGGCGGTCGCGGTGATCCGCAGCGACGTCGAGTGCCGGTCGGCCGCCTGCGGCGGTCCGAAGACGGACCGCGACAACTCGTAGGCGCGAGGTCGAACGCGTCGGCGAAGTCCGCCGCCAACTGCGCCTTCACGAGCGACGTCCGGATGACGCGCAGCTCGTCGGCGACCCTCACCTTCAGGCCGGCGTCGTGCGTGGCGGCCGTCTCGGGATTCGCTGCCGCGACGGAGGTCTCGCAGGTCGGCGGGGTTGTAGTCGTTGCGCGCGACCGGCGGTTGGGGTGCCGCCGGTCTGTTCGCGGCCGGCCGGGCCGGTGCCTGGCCGGTTCCCGCCGGGGGTCTCCGTCCCGCCCGCGTCGTCGTCCGGGAACGGGGTGTTCGCCGGTGCCGAGACCGTTGCCGGGCCGCTATCGGACGCCGGTGCGCCGGCCGGCGCGGGGGTCCGGCTCGGCCGGGATCAGGTCCCGGTCCTTGGGCCTCAGCAGACCCGGGCCCCGGGTGCGCACGACGAGCCCGCCCTCGCCGATCGTCACCAGCCAGCCGGAGCAGGACCGCCGTCGGTCGCGACCCTCTGATACACTGAGCCAGTGGAACCGGGGCTGAGCGTGGAGCAGGACATCGGAGACGGTTCTGAAGCCGTTGGGCACACACGTCCTCGCCGAGTCCATGGAGGCAAAGCCCAACCGCTCCTGGTCGATCCCGGTCTACTGAGCCAGCCGGCAACCGGATCGCGCCCGGCTTGGCAGTTCGCCAGCGGCAATCCGAACAAGCACACCCAGGGGCGACGGTCGCCACGGCCCGTCAACGCGCCCGTGATCGGGGGGGATCAAGTGGACCGTGCGGACATTCGTGGAAGAAGCGCCCATGCGACCTCACCGTGAACGCGGCATCCGGCGTGACACCGGCGGCCGGATCCATGCCTACGTCCGCGTTGACGGACAGTTGCGCTTCAAGCGCTTTCCGGTCGGTACATCGCTGGAGACCGTTCGCCGCTGGCGCGTCGACACCCGGGCCTCCCTGCAGCTGACCCAGCCTCCCACGGGTACTCTGGCCGCCGACATCGAGCCCTTCCTGCGACAGATTGCCGATCGGCCTCGGCTCGTAGCCGAGCGTCGCCAGCAACTGGAATGGTGGTCGGCGCGCCTCGGCCACCTCCGGCGCGACGCCATCGAGCCGGGCGAAGTGCGGACCGCGCTCGCCGAACTGCGGCAGACGCACGCGGCATCGACGTGCAACCACTACCGTCAAGCGCTCTTCTCGCTGTACCAAGCGCTCGATGGTCGCGACGCGCCGAACCCGGTGAGGGATGTCAAGCCCTTCGCGAATCCGGCCCCGGAAGCGCGCGGACTCCCCTACGACACGGTTCGCCGCATCCTCGCGGCCATGTCGGATCGGGGCAGCGCGATGGTCAAGGGAAAACCCCGCGCCGCTGCATCGGCCGCGAAGGTCCGGTGCCGCGTCCTGGCCTTCACCGGGCTGCGGCCCAGCGAGTTGATGCGCTACCGGCCCGAGCACTGGGACCGGACGGCGCAGACGCTCGTCGTGTACACGGGGAAGGGCGGACGCACGCGGACGATTCCGCTCAGCGCCCCCGCGGTCGAAGCGCTGGCCGACCTGGAAGCCGTGGGCGCGATTGGCCCCTTCTCGACATCCACAGTCTGGCGCGCGTTCGTCCGGGCCGCAGCCCGGATCGGGATTCACGGGGTACGCCCCTACGACCTCCGCCACAGCTACGGAACGGCGCTGTATCGAGCCGCGGGGGACACGCGGCTGGTCAAGGATGTGCTCGGCCACTCCGACACGCGGACGACGGAGCGCTATACTCTCGGCCATGTGCCGGAGGCGATGCGCTTGGCGACGGCCCGTTTCGAGGAGCACCTCGGCGCTTCGAGCGCACCGGCCGCCGCGGAAAGGCGCGCAGTGTTCGGCGCAGAAAGTTAGCGCGAAAAGTTAGCATGCTCCGTAACTGCCTGCAAATAAAAGACTTGCATGCCGGGTATTCGGCCTTCTAAGGCGAGGGTCGCAGGTTCGAGTCCTGCCGGGCGTGCCATTCCCCGCGGCGGTGACGGCCGGGGTCGGCGCCGGGCGATTCGCCCCGTGGCCATCCGGCCGGAGAGGGTGGCGGTGACGGGGTCGGGAAGGCCGGATGTCGGGTAGGAGTTCGCGCCGTGGAACGGCGCCGCCTGGCGGGTTGGCTGGGCGCCGGACGGAGCCGACAGGCGACCATTGGCGGGCGAACCGGGACCGTCCCGCGCCCCTCGACGGCATCCGGGTCATCGACCTGAGCCGGGTCGTGTCCGGCCCCTGGTGCACGATGACCCTCGGCGACATGGGGGCCGACGTCGTCAAGATCGAGGAGCCGGGCCGCGGCGACGAGTCACGCGCGTTCGGCCCCCCGTTCCTCGGGGGCGAGGCGCCCTACTTCCTCTCCGTCAACCGCAACAAGCGGAGCTGCACCGTCAACCTGAAGCACGAGGCGGGCCGGGCCATCGTGTGGCGGCTCGTCGCCGGCGCCGACGTCGTCGTCCAGAACTTCCGCCCCGGCGCCGTGGCCCGGCTCGGCCTCGACTACGAGGCGGTGGCGGCGCGGCATCCGCGGGTCGTGTACTGCTCGATCTCGGGGTTCGGCGAGGGCGGGCCCGACGCGAGCCGCCCCGGCTACGACCTGATCGTGCAGGGCGAGTCGGGCCTGATGGACCTGACCGGCGAGGCCGACGGGCCGCCGTCGCGCGTCGGCACCTCCATCGCCGACCTCACGGCGGGGATGATGGCCGCCCAGGGCATCCTCCTCGCCCTCTACGCGCGGCAGTCGACGGGCCGGGGGCAGCACGTGCACGTCGCGATGCTCGACGCGGTGGCGTCGCTGCTGACCTACAACGCCGGCAACTACTTCGCGTCGGGCGAGAGCCCCACCCGCCGCGGCAACGACCATCCCTCGGTGGTGCCCTACCAGACCCTGCGGGCCCGCGACGGCTGGATCAACCTGGGCATCGCCAACGACTCGCTGTGGGCGCGCTACTGCGACGCCGTGGGGCGCCCCGACCTGCGCGACGACCCGCGCTTCGCGGCCGCGCCGGACCGCGTGAAGCACCGCGGCGTGCTGGTGCCGATCATCGTCGAGCTGACCGCCTCGCGCACCGTCGCCGAGTGGATGGACGTGCTCGGCCGCGCCGGCGTGCCGTGCGGCCGCATCCGCAACGTGGCCGAGGTCTGCACCAACCCCCAGCTCACCGACCGCGGCAAGGTCGTCGACCACCCGCACCCCACGGCCGGGCAGTTGCGGATGATCGGCCAGCCCATCGAGCTGAGCGACACCCCCGGCCGCATCGACCGCGCCCCGCCCCTGCTCGGCGAGCACACCGACGAGGTGCTGCGCGCGGCCGGCTACAGCGACGCGGAGATCCGGACGTTTCGCGCCGACGGGGTCGTCTGATGTGACAGGGCGCGGCCCCGCAGAATCCGACCGGATCCGCCAATGGCGCGTCGCGGAAACGACTTCAGGGCTGAATCCAGGGGAAACCCGAGAGCTCGGGTCGGAATCGGTCATCGATGCGGTGCGGCCGCGGTTTCGCGGAGGTGCCGGCCGGCGCCGTTGGACGGCAGTAACGAGGCCGCTGACTCCGCGGCTCATCGCGCGGCCCGTGGTAGTCTGAGGGGCGACCAGGTCGGAGAAGGGAAGGAGGCATGGACAAGGAGACGCTGACGCTGATCATCGGAGTCGTCACGGGGTTGATTTCGCTCGTGGCGGCGGTGGGAGTGCTGCTGGTCAACACCAAGGTGGATCGGCTGACGGGCCGCGTAGATACGCTGACGGGCCGCGTAGATGCGCTGACGGGCCGTGTGGACGCGTTGCAGGCGGTGGTGGCGTCGTTCGTGACCAAGTGACGCCTTGGGGGGCCGTTTCGTGATGTCAGGAGCAGGTCGAATGACGGTCAGGTGGACAAGCTTGCTGGCGTGCTGCCTGCTGGTGGTGGCCATCGGTCAGGCGGCGCACGGGCAGACGGAGAAGTACGCGGAGGTCGAAGGCTGGCCCGACGCGCCGACCTCGGCCGCGGGCACCCCGGCCGCCTGGAACTTCGGGCAGGTGTCGGGGGTCGCGACCACCGCCAATGGGTACGTCCTGATGCTGCATCGGGGCGCCGAGCCGCTGATGCTGTTCGACCCCGGCGGCCGCTTCGTGCGGGCCTGGGGCGACGGTCTCTTCGACAACGGCAAGGTCGCGGGCATCGCGCCGGCCGACCGCGAGCCCGGGCAGTCGGGCTACACCGCCGTCTACGGGGCGGCGGGCTGCCACAACTGCGGCGCCCACGCGGTGCGGGTCGACCCCGCCGGCGACATCTGGGTGGTCGACGCGCCCGGCCACGTCGTCTACAAGATGGACTTCCAGGGCCGCGTGCTCATGGAGCTGGGGGCGAAGGGCGTCGCGGGCCGCAGCCGCAACACCTTCAACCTGCCCACGGACGTCGCCTTCGGACCCGACGGGTCGATCTACGTCAGCGACGGCTACGGCAACGCCCGGGTCGTGAAGTACTCGGCCGACGGCGAGTACCTGCTCGAGTGGGGCAGCCGGGGCGCCGGCCCCGGCGAGTTCGGCCTCCCCCACAACCTGCAGGTCGACGCGGAGGGGCGGGTCTACGTCAGCGATCGCGACAACCGTCGCGTTCAGGTCTTCGACGCCGACGGCGGGTTCCTCGCCGAGTGGCCCGAGATCGGCGGCAACTCGGCCCTGTTCATGACCGACGATCAGCACCTGTGGACGGGGGGCACGCTGCGCAGCCTCGACGGTGAGGCGGTGGCGACCCTGCCCGGCGGCAACGGCGGGCATGGGATGACGGTGACGGAGGACGGCGAGGTGTTCGTCGCGCAGCTCGCGGGCCGCGTGCAGAAGTTCGCCGGCGCCGAGGACGAGTAGCGGCCTTCGCGGGCCGGGACGCCTGGAGAGCGGTCGAGTACACGGGCGAGAGTTGCCTGGTCGTGTTCCGGGTTCCAGGAACACGGTGGCGGGGTTGCGCCCGGCTGAAGTCGGCGAAGTCGATATCGAGCAGCGTCCCGAGCGAAGGCGCTCGGATACGAAACGCGGGGACGGGAGTCGGCGCCGCCGGGCGCCGCCGGTCCCAGGATGACGCATGCGGAACCGCGCAGATGGAGGAATGGTCGAGATGAGAGTACGAAGCCTTGCGATCGTCGGTGCGCTGCTGGTGGCGGCGGCCTCGGCCGGCGCCCAGACCTACGAGCCCCCCCGGCTGCCCGACGGCAAGCCCGACCTGCAGGGGGTGTGGGACTTCCAGTCGCTGACCCCGCTCCAGCGGCCCGCGGATCAGGAGAAGGCGGTCCTGTCGGCGGAGGAGATCGCCGAGATCGAGGCCAGAGCCGCCGAGAACAACGCCGCGGCCAACGCCCCCAGCGAGGTGCGCGACGAGCCGCTGCCGGTGGGCGGCAACGTCGGCGGCTACAACCGCTACTGGGTCGACCAGGACGCGTCGGTCGTCGACGACGGGCGCACGTCGCTCATCGTGGATCCGCCGACGGGCCGACTGCCGGCCCTCCAGCCCGGGGTGGAGCTGATCGAGCTGTCGCTGGGCGAGGACCGGCCCGGCACGCGCCCCGTGCGGGCGCGGGCGGCGGGCATCGGGGCCGACAGCTACGAGGACCGCGGGCTCGCCGAGCGGTGCATCCTCGGGTTCAACTCGGGCCCGCCCATCGTGCCCGCCGGCTACAACCAGAACATCCAGGTGTTCCAGACCCCGGACCACGTGGCGATTCTGAACGAGATGGTGCACGACGCCCGCATCGTGCCCCTCGACGGGCGCGAGCACCTGCCCGAGGGCCTCGCCCAGTGGATGGGCGACTCGCGCGGCTACTGGGACGGCGACACCCTCGTCGTCGAGACCAGGAACTTCAGCGACAAGACGGCGAGCTTCAACCCCACGGTGGCGACGGCGGTCGGGACCGGGTCGACCCTGCGCCTGACCGAGCGCTTCAGCCGGGTGGCCGACGACACGCTGCTCTACGAGTACACCGTGGACGACCCGACCTCGTTCACCGCGCCGTTCACCGCCGCTCTGCCGATGAAGCGCGGCAACGGCATGTACGAGTACGCGTGCCACGAGGGGAACTACGGGCTGCTCAACATCCTGACCGGCGCGAGGGTCGCGGAGCTCGACACGGCCGAGCAGGAGCAGTAGCGCGGGAACCATGGCCTGCGGATCCGCTCTCCGCGCGGCCTGCCGGCGTCCCGCGTGAGGAGCGCGGGGCGCCGCCCGGCGCGGGTCGGCGGCCGCCGAGAGTTCGACTCCCCCCTTCCCCGGCCGCCGGACCGCTCCGAGGAATCGGCGTCTTTCTGCCGGCGCCCCGCGTGAAGACCGCGGGGCGTTGCCTGTCGCGGGTCGGCGGCCCGGCGATCATCGCCTCGCCTACACCTCGTGCCGCGCGACCCTTTCCGCAGGAGTCGGGCGCCTTCCTGCCGGCGGCGGCTTTGCCCGCCAGCGCCGGACGCCCGCTCTCACCCCGCCGGCGTGACCAGCACCTCGACCGTCACGTCGTGGTTTCCCCCGCCGACCGTCACCCCCTTCAGGGGGCTGACGTCGTCGAAGTCGCGCCCCCACCCCAGGGTGATGTGCCCGCCGGCCGGCCGGACGTCGTTGGTGGGGTCGAAGTCCACCCACCCCACGCCCGGGCAGTAGACCGACACCCACGCGTGGGACGCCTGCGCGCCGACGACGCCGGGCTTCGGCACCAGGTATCCGCTGACGTAGCGGGCGGCGACGCCGTGCGACCGCAGGCAGGCGATCATCAGGTGCGCGAAGTCCTGGCAGACGCCGTGGCGGCCCTCCAGGACCTCGGAGACGGGGGTCGCCACGGTGGTCGCCACGGGGTCGTACCGGAACTCCAGGTGGATGGTCCTCATCAGCGCGTCGACGCCCTCGAGCAGGGGCCGGCGCGGGGCGAGCAGCGGGGCGGCGTAGCGGGCGTAGAGGCTGCCCCGCGGGGCGAGCGGCGACTCCACCTGGTACTCGACGGCGGCCAGATCGTCCGCCGCGTCGCGCGCCCGCAGCCGGGCGACGGTCTCGGCCAGCGACGGCGAGTCGAGGCCGGCCGGGGCGGGCGCCGACACCGACACCAGGCTCTCCGCCGTCACCCGCAGGTGGCGGTGCGCGCCCTGGATCGTGAAGGTCGTGGTGGCGTTGCCGAAGTAATCCTCGCGCGTGATCGAGCCGCTGGCCGGCGGATCGATCACGAGCCGGGTGTCGCGCACGGCCTGCGTTCTCCTCGCCCGCGGGGTCAGCCGCACCTGGTGCATGGACAGCGACACCGGCTCGGCGTACGCGTAGCGGCTGGTGTGCCTCACACGGTACTCGCGCCCGGGCGGCGGTGCGGTGATCATCGGCTCGTGAGGGGTCAGCCTCGTAGAACGGTGCGAATTCCCGGAGGGTTGGCCGGGCGTTCGGCGCGGTCGCCGGGTGACGATGGACGGGCCAGGTGCCGGACCGGAACCGCGTGGGTGAGGTAGTCGCGGGTCAGCGCGTCCGAGAGGCCGCCCAGATCGGCCCGGACCCGGTCGAGCAGCGCCGTCAGCGCGGGGCGCCGGCCCTCGCGCACCTCGCACAGCTCGTCGAGATCGGCGAGCTGGACGGCCGCGACGGCCGCGGTGACGAGCTTCGATTCCGGCGACGTGCGGCCCGGCGTGGGCGGGTCGGGCAGCTCCGCGACGTGCTGCTTCAGCCGATCGAGCTGGAACGCCACGCCCCGCGGGTTCGCGTCGTCGAGCAGCAGGAGGTCGACGACGAGATTGGCCCGCAGCGAGGTGAGATAGCGCGACCGGTAGGTGATGGCGCTGTCGGTGGCGTCGAGCAGGAGCTCGATGCGCGCCCGTTCGTCCTCGGCCACCGTCGTCAGCCCGTGCCGCAGGAGCAGGAGCACCTGCAGCGCGCGCTCGAGCCGACGCCCGATGTCGAGCAGGCGCCACCCGTGACCCCGCGTCATGCCCTCGCTGACGGCGCCGCTGAAGCTCGCGAGCATCATGACCATCTGGTCCAGGGTGCGGCGCAGGCCGCCGCGCTCCCGGCGGCCGGACCGGCCCGAGCGGAGGTCGGACTCGAGGCGGCTGATGATGCGCCACGAGTCCGCCGAGAGGCGGTCGCGCAAGAGCCACGCCGCGTTGCGCAGGTGCTCCACCTGCCAGCGCAGGCCGCCGCGCCGGTCCGGTTCGGACAGCATGGCCCCGACCGCGGCCTGCAGGGCGCGAACGGGCGGGAGGTTGGCGATGCCCGCTCCCTGCGGCACGTAGTCGAGGTCGGTGAGGAAGCTCAGGGCGCCGGCCAGCGCCGCCGTCGACCGGCGAGACGATTCCTCCGAGAGCAGCGGCATCGCCGCGCGCAGCAGCCGCACCGCGGCCCCCACCCGCTCCGAGTACCGGCCCAGCCAGAAGAGGTTGTCGGCGACCCGGCTCGGCAGATCGAACGTGGCCCGGCTGACGCCGATGGGGGAGACGCTGGCCGGGATCAGCGAGCGGTGGGGCTCGGCCGTCTCGCCCACCACCCAGACGTCCTTGCTGCTGCCGCCGCCGAGCAGCGTCACGTCGAGGGAGCCGGTCGACGACGACACGCGGCCCAGCCCCCCCGGCAGCACGTCGTAGCCGTCGCCCTGCGACAGGGCGTAGACGCGGATGACGAGGAAGCGCGGGGAGAGGCCGCCGGCCACCCGGACCGGGGTCGTCGACAACGCGACCTGCTCCTGGGCCACGTAGCGGTGGGGCTGGCGCGCGACGCGGTCGGCTAGCCGGGCCCGCTGCCCCTCGGGGAGGCGCCGCCCGAACGTCCGCTCACGCCGCACGCTGGGATAGGCCGGCTTGATCACGAGGCGGTCGAGGCGCTCGAGCACGTGCGTGCGGGCCGCCTCGTCGCCGCACCACCACGTGGCCACCGACGGCAGCAGCAGGTCGGCGTCGAGGAGGCGGCGGCACAGGCCGGGGAGGAACGCCATCAGGGCCGGCGACTGCGCGACGCCGGCCCCCAGCGGGTTGATGACGGCCACGTTGCCGCGCCTCACCGCTTCCACGAGCCCGGGCACGCCGCTCTGCGACGGCCCCCCGAATTCGAGGGGATCGCAGGCCTCCGACGGCTGGCTGCGCAGGATCAGGTCGACCGGCTGCAGGCCGCCCAGCGTCTTGATGTAGACGCGGTAGTCGCGGACGGTCAGGTCGGCGCCCTCGACGAGGGTGTAGCCCATGTAGCGGGCCAGGAACGCGTGCTCGAAGTAGTTCTCCGACGCCGGCCCCGGGGTCAGGACGACGATGCGGGGGTTCTCCCGGTGCCCCGGCGCGCTCGCCGCGAGCGACATCCGGCGGGCCTCGAACGTGCCGGCGAGGCGCCGCACCTTCGACGCCACCAGCACGTCCGGCAGCACCGCGTTGACGACGATGCGGTTCTCGAGCGCGAACGCGAGCCCCGCCGGCGCCTCGGTGCGGTCGCCGAGCACCCACCAGCTCCCGTCCGGCGCCCGCACGAGGTCGGCGGCATAGAGGGGGAGCCAGCGTCCCGCCGGCGGCTGCAGCCCGTCGCATGCCCGCAGGAAGGCGGGGTTGGCGTGGAGCCAGTCCGCGGGCAGGGCGCCCTCGTGGACGAGCCGCCGCGGGCCGTAGAGGTCGCCGAGGACGGCCTCGTAGAGCCGGGCGCGCTGGACGACCGCCCGTTCCAGGTGGGCCCACTCGGCCCCGTCGATCACGCACGGGATGAGGTCGAGGGGCCAGGGGCGCTCCCGGGTGCCGCCCCCCCGGTGGACGTGGAACGTCATGCCGTTGTCGCGGATGAGGCGGCGGGCCTCCTGCGTCCGGCGGTTGAGCTCGTGCCGCCCGGCCGCGGCGAGGGCGTCGGTCACCGCCTCCCAGTGCGGCCGGCGGGCGCCGTCCCGTTCCACCATCTCGTCGTAGTGGCCGGCGAGGGGGGCGTAGGCGGGCGGCCGCGTCAAGGCTCCGCCTCCGGCGACGTCCCGGCCGTGGCGCCGTGTGGCGACGTCCCGGCCGCGGCGTCGTGTGGTGACACCCCGGCCGCGGCGTCGTGTGGCGACATCCCGGCGGTGGCGTCGTGTGGCGACATCCCGGTCGCGGCGTCGTGTGGTGACACCCCGGCCGCGGCGTCGTGTGGCAGTATCCCGGTCGCGGCGCCGTGTGGCGACACCCCGCCCTCGGGCGCACGCCCCCGGCCCTCGCGGTTTCGGAGTCGATCGTGGCGCGGGTCGCCCGGGGCCCGGTTCACCTGGGGCCGCCCTTCCCGGCGCAGGCGGCGTCGTCCAGGCGGGTCACCGTCACCGCATGGTCGAACTCGACCTCCGCCGGCGACACGCTGCCGCTGACGGGCGCGGCCGTCGCCGGCTCCGCCGTCGCCGCCACCGGCAGGTGCCCCTCGGCCGCGAGCAGCCCCGAGGTCGGGTCCAGCCCCACCCAGCCCGCGCCCGGCAGGAACGTCTCGACCCAGGCGTGGAGCTCGGCGGAGTCGCGGGACGGCCCCGGCGGTCTCTCCGTCTCCTCGTTCCGGCGCGCCGCCGCCAAGCGTTCGTGTTCGTCGGAGTCGCGGGACGGCCCTGCCGGCCCCTCGAGGGGCCTGACGTCGGGGACGAGCTGTATCAGGTAGCCCGACACGAACCGCGCGGCCAGCCCCAGGTTCCGCAGGATCTGGGTGAGCAGCCAGGCGCTGTCCCGGCACGAGCCGCGGCCCCGCGCCAGCGTGTCGTCGCAGGTCCGGACGCCCGGCTCCATCCGGGTCTCGTAGTCGATGCGCCGCTCGAGGTCTCCGTTCAACGTCACCAGGAAGTCCACGGTGGGGCGCGCCCGCGTGTCGATGTCGGCCAGGAACCGGCGCAGCTCGGGACCGGGCGGCTCCGTCTCGAGGCATGGGCGCAGGTCTTTCGCCAGCCACGGCTCGTACTCGAAGGGGAAGCGTTCGGCCGACGGTTCGAGGAAGAAGTCGAACGGGTTGATGGCCGTCAGCTCGGCGACCAGATCGACCTCGATGCGGAGCCGGCGGGCCGGGGTGCGGAAGACCGCGCGGGCGAGGTGGTTGCCGTGGGGGTCCTGCTGCCAGTTGAGGAAGTGGTCGGGCGGATCGATGCGGAGCGAGTAGTGGGTGACGGGGGTGCGGCAGTGCGGCGCCGGCCGCAGCCGGACGACGTGCGGCGCCAGGGTCACGAGCCGGTCGTAGTCGTAGCGGGTGCGGTGGTTGACGGCGACCTGAGTGCCCATGGAACCGACGATGTCCGTGCTCGCGCGCCGCCGCCGGTCGTTCCCCCGAGCCCTTCGGTCAGGAGCCCGCGGCCCACGGCCACGCGATACCCGACCCGCGTTGCGCGCTACGGTGGCCGGCCCACCGTCAACTTCGGCTCCGCCTGGTGCCAGACCAATCCCCAACGGCCGCGCGCCATTCGACCCGCGTTGCACGCTGCGAGGCCCGCCGGTCGTCGCCTTCGGCCCGCTTGGCGCCCAACCACCCTCGAGGAGTCCGCGCCGTCCTGCGGCGCAGACGCCTGACCGGCTGCTCGAGGGTTTCGGCGCCGGATCCCCGCGGTCGCGCCGGACGGGGCCGCGAGCCCGTCGGGAAACAGGCTTCCGGCGGCTCCGTCCGGCGGATGGCTGGCGCCGCGCGCGTCACTCGAGCTCGGCGTAGATCTTCTCGGCGTTGTCCTCGGCGCTGGTCAGGGTGCCCCGGCTCATGGCGTAGTTCGCGTAGCGCTCGGGGAGGTCGAGCGAGGCCGCGGTCTCCGCCGCCGACTTGCCTTCGGCCCTGCCGGCCTCGACGGCGGCGAGGAAGTCGCGGTTGAACTCGCCGAACTCGCGGAAGTCGGCCCAGCCCATGACCGGGCTGTGCCCGGGAATCACGGTGTCGACGCCCGAGATGCCGTCGGCCGCGGCGAGCACCGTCCTGCCGTAGTTGATCCCGCTGCCGCCGTTGTTCACGTCGATGTAGGGCGTGCCCTTCCACGCGAAGAGGTCGCCGGTGTGGGCGACGCCGAGGCCGGTGAAGACCACGATGGAGTCGCCGCTCGTGTGGCCCGGGCCGAAGTGGTAGAGGTCGATCCGGTTGGCCCCGTCGAGCAGCGTCAGCCGGTCCTCGTAGGTCGTGCCCGGCAGGTACTCCTGGCCGCTCTCGGACTGGAACGCGGGCATGCGCTCCATGTTCGTCCGGGTGTTGGCGTGGGCCACCACCTCGACCGGCTGCGCGAAGTCGATGTTGCTCCCCACGTGGTCGCCGTGGGTGTGGGTGTTGATGATCATCGTGACCGGCTCGTCGGTCACCGTCCGCACCTGGTCGAGAATGGCCTCGCCCCACCCGGGGTTCTTGGTGTCGACCAGCACGACCCCCTCGCCGGTGACGAGGGCCGCGGTGTTCCCGCCCCCGCCCGTGATCATGTACAGGTTGTCCTTGACGTGCTCGATCTCGGCCACGTTGCCCTGCGCCACGGGGCGGCTGACGGCCGCCGCGAGGCCGATCGCGATCACCGCGGCCAGAACCGTGATTCGTCTCATCGAAAGCCTCCGTTCATTCGTGTTCCGGAAACGACGCCCCACTATACAACGGTCCGCCCGGCCAGCCGGTGGTCGAGCACCAGCTCCTCGGTCAGGGTGGTCCCGAAGCCCGGCTCGGTGGGGGCCACGACCGCGCCGTTCTCCACCGGCGGCGACATCGCGTCGAGAATCGCCGACCCTGCGGGGAAGCTCTCGGCCATGGTGCAGCTCGGCGAGATGAGGGCGATGGGGAGCCCCCAGGAGCTGGCGCCGCGGTGGGGGATGATCTCGAGCCCCGCCGCCTCGACGAGCCGCGAGATGCGCCGCCCCGCGGTGGTGCCGCCGCACCAGGTGATGTCGGGCTGGAGGATCTCGGCCGAGCCGAGCCGCACCAGCACCTCGAAGCCGTGCTCGGTGTACTCGTGCTCGCCGCACGCGACCCGGGTCCACCCCGGGCCGCCGCCCCCGATGCGGCGCACCAGCTCGGCGTAGCCGAACACGTCGTCGGGCGACAGCATCTCCTCCATGAAGTAGAGCCCGGCCGGCCGCAGCCGCTCCGCCACGCCCACCGCCCAGTCGGCGGTGCCGTTGCGCGAGACGCAGTCGGTCATGAGGTTGCCGTCCGGCCCCAGGACGTCGCGGGCCTCGAGCACCGAGGTGATGGCCCGGTCGAGCACGTCCGGCGGGGTCAGGGGGTTCACGGGCAGGCTGCGCTTGAAGTTCCGCACGCCCTCGGCGGCTCCCGCCGCCACGTCGCCCCCGGTCTGGTAGAGGGGAATGCGGTCGCGCGAGGCGCCCCCGAGCAGCTCGTGCACGGGCCGACCGGCGTGCTTGCCCGCGATGTCCCACAGCGCGTTGTCCACCGCGCTCAGGGCCATGGCGAACACCCCGCGCCGCCCGTAGAAGATGGCCGACTGGTACATCTGGTCCCAGAGCTGCTCCACGTTCAGGGGGTCGGCGCCCATCAGCAGGTGCTTCAGGTGCCCGTCGATGATCTCGACGGCGGCGCTGCCCCCGGCCCCCATGCCGAAGCCGGTCACCCCCTGGTCTGTCTTGACGATCGCAATGATGGCCGACGGCAACTGCTCGAACGGCCCGCCCCAGCGCCAGCGCCGGGGGTCGTCGTCGCCCGAGAACGTCGGCGCGTCGAGCAGCCCGTCCGAGCGCTGGTTGATGTAGATGGGATAGGCGTCGACGGCGCGTATCCGCAGGGCGGGCCCCTGCGCGCGGGCCGCCCCGGCTTCCGTCGGGCGCCTTCCCAAGGCCGCGGCCGCCGCCGCTTCCGTCGTGCGTCCTCCGACGGCCGCGGCCGCCGCCGCGAACCCGCCGGCCGTCTGCAGGAACCGCCGCCGGGTCGGCAGCGTCAGGTCTCGTGTCATCTCTGTGTCTCCGCGAACGGGTCCGGCACCGCCCGGACCGGATCTACTGCCCGGACCGGATCTAATGGCCACAAATGGCCATGCACCCGGCAGTGCTCCGTGTCTTTGCGTCATGGTATGCCCGGACTCGGCTGCTGTCGAACCGGATCCCCCGGGTAGACGTTATTCTGGTAGTGGTGACGGGCAGGGACCGGCTCGCCGGCGATGAGCGCAGCGAGGCGATGGCCTCGAAGTACGTCTGGTGGCAGCCGGCGGCACGCACGCTGGAGGATCGGCGGCTCCTGCTCGCGCAGATGATGACGCTCGGCACCGTCGACGACGTCCGCTGGCTGTTGGCGTGGGTGTCCGAGGCCGACTTGCGCCGCGTGCTGCACGATCCCCCGGTGGGCGTGTTCAACCGCCGCTCCTGGAGCTTCTGGCGCCGCCGGCTCGGCCTCGATCCGGCCGCGGGTCCGCCGGCGCGGCGGCTGCCGCCGCGATTGCCGCGATGACGTTCACGCCGGCGCTCGACGTGCTCCCGGAAGCGCAGCGCGCGCTCTGGCCGGCGCTCGGCGACCTGCCGGACTCGCTCGTCCTGTACGGCGGCACCGCGCTCGCGCTGAGGCTGGGGCACCGGTCCTCGGTCGATTTCGACTTCTTCTCGTCGGAACCGCTCGATGGCGACGCGTTGTTCGAGCTGCCCTGTCTCGCCGGCGCCGAGGTCCTGCAACGCCAGCCCGACACGCTGACCGTTTCCACGAAGCCATCCGGCCGCTTGCCGCCTGTCAAGGTCTCGTTCTTCGGCGGCATCGACACCGGCCGGGTGGGAGAACCCCAGCGGACCGACGACGGCGTCGTCCTGGTCGCGTCGTTGCTGGATCTGTTCGGCACCAAGCTCAAGGTGCTCCTGCAGCGCGTCGCCGCAAGAGACTACCTCGACCTCGCGGCCATCCTGCGCGCGGGCGTACCCCTCGAAGACGGACTCGGCGCCGCCGCGGCGCTCTACGGGAACCGCTTTCCACCCATGGAGGCGGTGAAAGCCCTGGCGTACTTCGATGAGGGCGAGGCGGCCGAGGTCGACTCGGCGATCCGCCGATACCTGGTGGAACAGGCCGGTCGCTGGGATCTCACGGTATCCACGATTGCCCGCGCCGCGAGTACCCTGACGTGAGGGATCCTGCAGTTCGCGGGCTCGGGGCTCCGGGAGGGCGATCTGGCCGAGATGCGGACCGAGCGGCCGCGGTCTCCTCGGCCTGACGGTGGCGGGACGGTACCCCAGGGGTCGGCAAGAAGTGACGAGTCTCGACATCGGGCGGACCGGAAGCTCGGAACCGTCGCCCTATGGCAGCGTTCCGGAAGGCACCATGCTGCTCTACTTCGCGGCCGTCACGCTGCTGTTCATCCTGGCGATGCTGGGTCAACGGGCGTGCCCCGGGCGTTGGGAGTTCGAGGCCGTCGTGACGAACGAGCACTTGACGGTGGGGAGACCCGAGAGCCGCGACGGCCCGGACATCCAGGTGCCGCTGAGCCGGATTACGGACATCTACCTCGATATGACGACGCCGCGGGCTCGGCGGCGTATCTCCAGCGATTCGGTCAGCCGCGTGCGGCGGCGGCACGGCCGCCGTTCGTCGGACGGCGTGCGGCGCGGACCCTTCGAGGTCGTGGAGATGGGGAACGGCTGGCTGTACACGACCGACGGCTTCCCGCCGTACCTCGTGGTGCGAACCGCGGACACGTTCGTGATCGTCAACTATCCCCATGCCGACCGGACGCGCGCCCTCCACCAGGAGCTGGCGGCGGCTTGGCGGAGCCGCGCGGTGAGCCAGGAGTCGGAGGGCCGCCCGTAGCGGAGCATCAGTCGCACACGTCGGATTCCCCGCCCGAGTTCTGCTACAGCCAGTCGCTCGGCTTTGCGATTGCCTTCGCCCCGCCTTGCGGGCTCCGCTCACCGCCCAATCGACCCTGCAATTCCCGGAAGGCTCGCTGGACGAGAGACGACCGCGTTGATATACAGTTCAGAAGTAAACTAGGATGCAAGTCATGATCCGACTCAACATGCACGAGGCCAAGACCCACCTGTCGCGTTACGTCGCTCGACTTCGGGCCGGCGAGACGATACTGCTCTGCCGTCGCAATGAGCCGGTCGCGGAAATCCGGGCCCTGCCCCGGGCGCGGAAGGAGCGGAGGCCGATCGGGTTGGCGCGCGGGCAGTTCACCGTCCCAGAGTCGTTCTTCGAACCGTTGCCCGACGACGTCATCGAGTCGTTCGAGGGGGGAGAGGTTCTGCCTGGGAAATGAGACTGCTTCTCGACACCTGCACCTTCCTGTGGTGGGCCGAGGACTCTCCGCGGCTCCCGATGGGGGTCCGAGCCTCGGTGTCCGATCCGGCCCACGAGGTCTACGTGAGCGCCGCTTCGATCTGGGAGATCTCCGTCAAGCACCATCTCGGCAAGCTGCCCCTTCCGCAACCCCCGGAGCTGTTCCTGCCGGAGCAGCGGGAGCGCCACGGCTTTCTGAGCCTGCCGATGGACGAGGCGAGCGTGCTGCAGTTGCACCGGTTGCCCCCGCTTCACAAGGACCCGTTCGACCGGATGCTGGTATGCCAAGCGATAGAGCACGGCATGACCCTGCTCACACCCGACCGCCTGATTGCGCAGTACTCGGTGCGGATCTCCTGGCCGCTGACTTGATGGCCGCCAGTCTCGCCGGAGAGTGGCGCGTCAACGCGGGCGCGCAAGCCCCATGACGCGGCAGACGGCGGATCGGAACGGGTCGCACGCGGCGGAGACGTGACCGTTCTCGACCGCGCCGGGCCACGTGGGCGCCTGCTTCGCAGGTTCACGGCTGCGTCGAGAACGGGGCAGCTTTCAGATCTCGACCCGCGCCACGGCCCTTTTGGGCCTCTCCCCGGGGTTTGGCGCCCCTCGCCCCTCTACTCGCTCGCCGGTATCGCCTCCATCAGCAGGGCCAGCGCGTTGCGCAGGGCCCGGCCGCCGGCTCCGGCGCCGGCGTAGTGGCCCTGGCGCACGACGACGAGGTCGTGCGAGGGGACGATGAGCGTCGTCTGGCCGCCCGCCCCGGACATGTAGTAGGCGTCGCGCGGCACCGGGAACGTGCCGGTGGTGTTGATCCAGAAGAAGCCCCCGTAGATGGGCCGGCCGTCGGCCTCCCACGCGGGGGCGATCGTGCTGACGAACTCGGCGTAGCCCTCGGGCAGGATGCGCTCGCCGTTCCACACGCCGTCCTGCAGGTAGAGGTTGCCGAGGCGGGCCCAGTCGCGGGCGGGGGCGAGCTCGTAGCCCTGGAGGAGGTAGTTGCCGTAAGGGTCGGTCTCGAGCACCATGCCGCGGATGCCGATCCTGTCGAACAGCTCGCGCTGCGGGAACGACAGGTAGTCGTCGCCGCGGCCCTCGACCCCGAGTCGGACGAGGTAGTTGGTCAGGACCGGGTCCGAGTTGCGGTAGCGGCCGATGGTGTTGGGCGGCCACTGCTGCGGGCGGGTCGCCGCCCACTCGAACGAGTTGACGGTGCCGGTGTAGACGTAGAGGTGGTCGGGGTAGCCGAGGGCGGGGTCGAGATCGGGGTCGGCGACGCCGCGGAAGCGCACCCCGCTCGACATGCGCAGGATGTCGGCGATGCGGATTTCCTGGCGGGGGTCGCCGTCGGTCTGCCACTCGGGCACCGGGGCGGGCTGCCACAGGTCGTAGACGCCCTGCTGAATCAGCACGCCCATGAGGGTGGCGGTGAGGCTCTTGCCCATCGACCAGCTCTCGAGCGGGGTGTGCAGGTCGATGCCGTCGCCGTAGCGCTCGCCGATGATGCGGCCCCGGTGGGTCACCACGAACGCCGCGGTCAGTCCCTCGGGCGGGTCGAAGGCGGCGTCCACCGCCTCGGCCACCTTCGCGGCGTCGACGCCCTCGGCGAGTGGCGCGTTCGGCACCGCGTCGCCCATCGGCCACATCTGGGTCCAGGGGTCGGGCAGGGCGCTGGGGATGTCCACCGGCTCGAAGAACACGTCCTCGGCGTCGATGGGCAGCGCGACGCAGCCGTGGTCGCCGTTGAACTTCGCGGTGCGCACCACGCCGTCGGGCAGGGTCAGGCGCACCCGGCGCTCGTCCTGGTCGACCTCGATGCCCGTCACGTGCCGGCGCTGCTCGTAGGGGCTGCTGAAGAAGCCGACGTTCTCGGCCGCGAACGCGGGGTCGAGGCCGGTCACGAAAACGGCCGAGCACAGGGTCTTGGCGAAGCCGGCGGTGTGGTGCCACAGGGGGTCGCCGGGCGGGGCCTCGTACTCGGTGTCGAGCTCGGCTTCCGCGGCGCGGGCGAGCATCGCCTCGCGGCCCTCCTGGGCGGCGCTGTCGGCGGCCGGGCCCGCGGCCATCAGCAGTGCGACCGTCAGCCAGGCCGCGGGTCCTCGCGAAAAATACTGTCGTGTCATGGTGCCTCCTCCGTCGTTCGTGCCGTGTGACCGGACACTACCACGACCGGGCTGTTCGCGCACCTGCGCGGGGCCTCGCGGCGAGCCTGCGGCGAGACGGGAGAGGGCACGGCTCGGCGGCCACCGTCTTCGTCGTCCGGTGCACGGCGGTCGACTGCGCCGGGCCTCTTCGCCACGACTCGCCGCTCGCTCCGGGCGCCTCGGGGCCAACCTGATAGGATGCGGCGTTTTGGCCGTCGTCCGGTGGCCCGCGGGTTCGCGAGCGGTCGGCGATCGGCATCACCTGCTGCCGCTCCGTGCTGTTCACCGACTCGACCTTCCTGCTCCGCTTCCTCCCGCTGCTGCTGGCCCTGTTCTTCCTCGCGCTGGCCGTCACGCCGCGTCGATGGAAGGAGGGGGGACGCCGCTTCGTCCTCGCCAATCCCGTCCTGCTGGCGGGAAGCCTGGCGTTCCTCCACTGCGGGGCGGGATCGTTCGCGCGGTGGCTCGGGGGTCTGGCGCTGCTCGCGTGGCTGACGGGGCTCGCGACGGCCCGGGTGCGGCGGGCGGGAGGGGCGTCCGGCGGGCTCCGCCTGCTCCCGGAGGCGCTGCTCACGGTGGCGCTGGCCGGCGGCGCGGTGCTGTTCGGGGTCTTCAAGTACGCGAGGCCGCTGCCGCCGGTCCTCGACGACCCGGGGTTCGCGGTCTCGCAACTGCTGGTGCCCCTGGGGCTGTCGTTCGTGGTCTGCCACGCCGTCTCCTACGTGGTCGACGTCCACCGGGGCGAGGCGCCGGCCCAGGCCAACCCCGTCACCGCGGCGTCGTATCTGCTCTTCTTTCCCCTGCTGTGCGCGGGCCCGCTGGCCCGGTACCGCGACGTCGCGGCGCAGCTCGTCGAGCGGCGGGCCACGATGGCCGCGTTCGCCTACGGGGTGCGGCGCTGGCTGGTGGGGTTCTGGAAGGTGGCGTTCCTGGCCTCCGCCCTCGCCGGGCCGGCGGACGCCGCGTTCGCCCTGCCGGCCGGTGCGCTCGGCGCCGTGCACGCGTGGCTCGGCTCGGCGTGCTTCGCGCTGCAGATCTACTTCAGCCTGTCCGGCTACGCCGACATGGCCATCGGGTTCGCACGCATGTTCGGGTTCCGGCTCGCCGAGAACTTCCGCTGGCCGTACGGGGCCGACTCGGTGGCGGAGTTCTGGCGCCGCTGGTTCGTCACTCTCTTCGACTGGTTCCGCGACTATCCGGGCCTGTCGCTCGACCCCGCCGCCGGCCGGCCGCTCGCCCGCGCCGGGCGCATCCTGCTGTTGTTCCTGGGGGTCGGCCTCTGGCACGGTCCGGGCTGGACCGTCGTGACGTGGGCGCTGCTGCACGGCGGGGTGGTGGTGCTGGAGCACGCGGGCCTCGCCGCCGGGCTCGCCCGCTGGCCGCGCCCGTTGCGCCACGGCTACGTGCTGCTGACGGTGCTGTGCCTGTGGGTCGTGTTCCGGGCCGACACGCTGCCCGACGCCGGCGTCATGTTCGCGGCGATGTTCGGGCTGAGCGCCGTGGCGGACCCCGCACCGCTGGTCCTGACTCGTGTCGAGTGGGCGGCATTCGTCATCGGGGCGCTGTCGGTGGTCCCGCTCTGGTCCGGGTTCAGCCGCTGGCTCGTCACCGTCGACGCCCTCACCACGTCCATCCTGTTCCTGGTCTCGACCAGCGTCCTCTTCGTCTGGCGCCGCCTGGTCGGCGCGGTCCTGTTCGTGGCGGGACGCCGCCGTCGGTAGCGCTTCGGGTGATGCTGCCGGCGACGGGCGGGGAAGCTGACGTTGCGGCTGAATCGCCTCAGGCTGCAGCGCGGTCTTGGTGGGCTTCCTACAGGGGGGGATGGCCGCCTCGATGCGCGTGCCAGAACGAGAGAATCTCGACCCGTGGCAGGTCTCCGGCCACGCGGGTAGAGGTCGTAGCGGATGCGCGCGAGATGCAGACGGCGAACACCCGCCAACGAGAGGTTCCGGGCGCGGGCGCCGATTCCTGGTTGGAGGGAGATGAGAGGCGAGGCGCGTTCGAGCTCCTCGCGAATGGCGTTCGGCGTCACGGGGCGGTTGACACGCCACCACCGCTCGGCCGCGACGATCTGCACCCTGGCGAGATCGCTGACCTCGATGTCGAGCGGACGACTCACTCGCGGTTGCGCAACTCGGACAGGACGCTGGCCATCGGCGTGGTCCGGCCCTCGTTGCACTGGGCGATTGCTCGGAGGAGCATGTCCTCGGTCTCCACGTCGGCTTCAGAAGGTCCCGTCACTCTCGAGCGCCAGCACCGCTACCGATGCGCCCTCCGGCAGGTTTCCCACGAACTCGACGCGGCCGCCGACGACCCTCCCGGGAGCGAAGCGCATATCGACATTGTAGCAGCGTGGCAGCCGGACGCGGGACCCTGTAGGACCCTGTCCCGCGGCAACGGGTCATTGCGTCCGATGCTCCGGGAACGGGATCTCAGCGGCGCCGCGCTCGAGGTCGCGGCACGTGGGGCGGACCGCCCTGATTTCCTCGACCAGGATCACGTCCTTGGTGATCGGGCGCCGCGAGTCCCTCTGCCTGACCGACACTCGAGGGTTGAACGGGCTCCGCCCCCGAGGGGCGGGCGGCCTCCCGGTGCCCGGGAAGTTGCCGCCGCCCGGTGGCCGAAAGATGGGCGGCGCGGCGACCGCCCCGGGCAGGTCCGGGTTGATGCGGCCGGTCACCTGGATTTCCTGACCCCCGCGGCGGGCGATCTCTTCCAGCAGCTCATTGTCGCCCACCAGCAGGAAACGCTCGCCCTCGTTCACGAGGTTGTAGCTGTCGAAGGTCTGGCGGGCGCCCCCGCTCGCCCGGAGAAGCATGCCCTCCGGGCCCTCTACGACGCACCCCCGAACCGTGTTGGACTGGGCGAAGGAGGGGGACGGCGCGAGCAGGACGGCGAGGAGAGCGAGGACGAATCGCATCGTCACCTCCGGTGAATCGCTTCGGTTTCCGTTCTGCCATACCATCGCGTGCCCCGCCGGCAGCCCGGGAGATGGGGGATAATCGGCTGGAATCCGCGCGTCCGGTTCGGCGCGGCGGCGACGTTCCGCCGGAGGTCGCGGTCGGGCGGCACGGCCGTTCGGCGTGGACCAGCGCACTGAGCGGTCGCGGAGAGACGGACCTCGGAATTGGTTGGGCGCCGAGCGTGGCCGCAGGCGACGTTGTCGGCGTCAATGTCGAGAACCCGGATCTCGATTGCAGGAGCGACGCCATGCGACTTGCCGGCACCCTCTCGGTCCTCGTGCTCGGTTTCGGTCTCGCGGCCGTCCCCACGGCGGCCCAGGACGGGGCGGACGACACGCTGGACATCTACGTCGTCGACGTCGAGGGGGGCGAGGCGACCCTCTTCGTCGCCCCGTCGGGCGAGTCGATGCTCTTCGACACGGGGTGGCCGGGCTTCGACGGGCGCGACGCCGCCCGCATCGCCGCGGCCGCCGCGGATGCCGGTGCCGACGCGATCGACCACCTGATCGTCACCCACTTCCACGGCGACCACATGGGCGGCGCCCATCAGCTCGCGGAGCGGCTGCCTATCGGGACGTTCATCGACCACGGGACCACCGTCGACGAGGGCGAGCGCCCGCTCGCCGCCTTCGCGCGGTACGTGGACCTGCGGCAGACCGCCCGGCACGTCGTGGCCGCGCCGGGCGACCGGGTGCCGGTGGAGGGCCTCGACGTCCGCATCATCGCCTCGGCCGGCGCCGTGCTCGACGTGCCGCTGCCGGGGGCGGGGGGCGCCAACCCGTTCTGCGAGGGCTTCACCTTCCACGGCGAGGACATCACGAGCCGCTACGGCAACGCAGAAGACGACCAGTCGATCAGCACCTTCGTCGGCTTCGGCCGGTTCCGCACCGTCATCATGGGCGACCTGAACTGGAACCGGGAGCACGAGCTGATGTGCCCGGACGACCGGATCGGCGTCGTCGACCTCTACCTGGTGTCGCACCACGGCTCGGAGACTTCCGGCTCGGAGGCGCTGACCCACGCCATCGCTCCGCGGGCCGCGGTGATGAACAACGGCCCCCGCAAGGGGGGCGCCGCCCAGACGTTCGAGATCCTGAAGGCGGCGCCGTCGCCGCCCGACATCTGGCAGAACCACTACTCCATCCCCGCCGGCGACGGCAACGCGCCCGAGGCGTTCATCGCCAACCTCGACGAGGGCGTCGAGATGCCCGACGGCCGGACCGTCCACATGGGCGACGCGCACTGGATTCACATCTCGGCGCGGCGGGACGGGTCGTTCACCGTGACCAACAGCCGCAATGGGTTCAGCCGGGACTACCCGGCGCCGCGGTAGCCGACTGCGGTGTCGACCGGACGTGTAGCCGGCGGCGGTCCAGGCTGCAGGAGGGATCTCCGGCCTGAGGCCCGGAGTTCCGTCCGGCCCGAGTCCGACGAAAGCCCGTCCGGCGGGGCGCGCAGACGCGCGCCTTGTGCTTCCGAGCGCGCTCCGCCGCCTGCCTACCCGCGCCCCGCGCGTTCCAGGCGCTCCTGCAGCCGGGCCAGCGTGTCCCGCGTGCGGGACAGCTCCGCCATCAGCTCCTTGTGCGACGGGGGCGCCGCGAGCTCGCGCAGCCGGTCCTGCTTCGCCTCGTCGAGGCTGTTGATGACCACCGCGATGAACAGGTTGATGACGACGAACGTCCCCACCACCACGAAGCTCACGAAGTACGCCCACGCCCACCAGTGGTGGTCGAGGGCCGCGTACATGATGTCGGTCCAGTCCTCCAGGGTGACGATGCGGAAGAGCGACAGGAGCGAGATGCCGAGGGTGCGCCAGTGCGTCGGGTCGATGTCGCGGAACAGGTGGTAGCCGGCCACGCCGTAGACGTAGAAGACGATGGACATCAGCGCGAGCACGTTGAACATGCCGGGGACGGAGCGGATCAGGGTGGCGACGATGAGCCGCAGCTCGGGCAGCGCCGACACGAGCCGCAGCACCCGGAACAGGCGGGCGAGCCGGGCGAGGGTCGCCAGCTCGCCGGTGGCCGGCAGCAGGCTGACCGCGATGACCGTGAAGTCGAAGAGGTTCCAGCCGTCCGCGAAGTAGTCCCGGAGCCGCGGCCACACCGCCGCCATCTTGATCAGGGCCTCGACGACGAAGATCGCGAGGAACGTCTGGCTGGCCAGCGCGAACGCCCCGCCGAAGCGCGCGGCCAGGGCGACCGACGTGTCGAGGCCGATGACGACGGCGTTGGCGACGATGACGGCGGTGACGCCGTGCCGGAACCACCCGGCGCCGACCGTCCGGCGAGCCCGGGCCACGAGCGGGCCGTCCCCGCGGGGCGGCGATCCGGCCGGGCTCATGGGCTGAGAGTCTTCGCGATGGGCGTCAGTGGTCGACATGGGTCCCCAGATCCTATACGTTCGGCGCGATCGCCGAACGACTCCGGGGATGGCGGCACATCGCGTCTACTCGTCGTGTGGCCGTCGGGGTAGAGTAGAGAGAGCGGGCGCGATGTGCCGCACCCGCCCAAGGGGAACTTCGGATGCTGTCCAGCTTCTCGATCGCGAACTTCAAGAGCTACCGGCAGGCAACGCTGAAGCTGGCGCCGCTGACGATCCTGATCGGCGCGAATGCGGCGGGCAAGAGCAACGTCGTCGAGGGGCTGCGCCTCTTGTCCTGGATCGCTGCGGGCAACAGGCTCGCGTCGATCCGCAATGCACTGCAGGAGGAAGGAGCACGCGATCCGCGGCAATGTGAGTGATCTCGGGTTCCGGCCGGAGCGTGCCTTTTCCCTCGCCTGCAGTACAGACGCGTCGGATTGGGACAACTACTCGATCAAGCTGGAAGTGCGGGACGACGACGAACTGCACATCGCCGACGAGCGGCTGACGGGAACCGGACGTGCCTCGTTCGCCCCGCTCTTCGAGGTCGTGACGCCTTCGCAGGGCGCCCTTGGCGATATGTCCGTCGCCTACAACAACTTTGCGCGCGGCGGCAGGAAGCCGCAAATCGCTTGCAGTGACCAGATGGCCGTGCTCTGTCAACTCATGAGTTCGGCGAGATTCTATAGCGGTCACAAGAAGGCGCAGAAGGAGATTCCGGCCACGACCAGCCGATTTCACCAGCAACTCTCCACCATTACGTGGCTTGATCCGCGCCCGTCACTCATGCGGGCGTACAGCTTCAAGACCGAGCGGCGCTTGACCGGCAGTGGGGCGAACCTCTCCGGTGCGCTGTACAACCTCTGCGAAACCGAGGAAACCAGGGACGACTTGCTCGAATTCGTGCGGGCATTGCCGGAGCAGGACATCAAGGCAATTGATTTCATCGAGACCCCACGTGGTGAAGTCATGGTCACGCTGACCGAGACGTTCGGCGGACGGAGCACAACCTACGACGCCACCCTGTTGTCGGACGGAACACTCCGCGTGCTGGCGATCGCGGCAGCGATCCTGTCGGCGGAGGACCGTCTGGTCGTCATCGAAGAGATCGACAACGGCGTCCATCCGAGCCGTGCCGAACGCCTGCTCGACCACATGTCCCGTCTCGCGAAGTCGCGGAACCTCCGGGTCCTCATCAGCAGCCACAATCCTGCCTTGCTGGACGCGCTGCCGGACGATGCCACGCCTCACGTGGTCTGCTGCTACCGCAGCCACGACGACGGATCGAGTAAGTTGATTCGCCTGATGGACCTTCGGGACTACCCCGAGCTCATCGCACGCGGGTCGGTCGGTCATCTGATGACACGGGGAATCCTCGAACGTTTCGTGCAGGACCGTCCTGGCCCGGAACAGCGGAGAGAGCGAGCCCGCGCCTGGCTCGACGACATCCGGACACAGGCCGGTTGACGACCCCCTTCCGAGAATCGCCACCGGAATGTCTGGCATCGTCATCGTCGACACCAGCGTGTTTCCTGAACGTGCTCGACGTTCCCGGGTTCAATCAGGATCGCGAAGCCGATCTTTCGCGGTTCAACGACTTCATCGAGGCGGGGGCGAATCTGCTGCTGCCGATCGCCGCCATCTTCGAGGCGGGCAACCACATCGCCCAGCTTGCCGACGGGCGGCAGCGACGGCGTTATGCGGAGACGTTCAAGGACCGGGTACGTGAAGCACTGGCAGGGCAGGCGCCCTGGACGCCGATTCGGCTGCCCGATGACCGTGAGCTGGCGGGCTGGCTCGACGATTTCCCGGATTCCGCCATGCGCGGCGCCGGCATGGGCGATCTCTCCATCGTCAAGGCGTGGGAACGAACCTGCGCGCAGCATCCCGCCCGCCGGGTCACCATCTGGTCGCACGATCGGGACCTGGTTGCATACGACCGCAGACCGTGATCGACGCTTGAAACTCACTGGTAGCGGAACGTCCGCGCTGCCGCGGCGGCGCAGAGCAGCGCGGCGGCGGCGAGGGCGGCCGCGTGGGGCAGGGCGGCGGTGGGGCCGTAGCCGAAGCTCACGAGCTTGTGCAGCGCGTCCATGGTCCACCCGGTGGGCAGGAAGCCGGCGAGCGACTGCATCCATGCGGGGGTGATCTCGATGGGCCACCAGCAGCCGCCCAGGGCGGCCAGCGCCATCGTGCCCAGCACCCCGATGCCCGCCATCTGCCCCTCGCTGCGCGCGAGGTTGCCCAGCAGGAGGGCGAGCGAGGCGTTGAGCCCCGCCCACGCGAGCAGGACGAGGCCCACCATGCCCACCGCGGCGCCCCAGTCCATTCCGAACAGGACGCGGCCTATGAGCATGGCGAAGCCGATCTGCACCATGCCCAGGGCGATGCGCGCCGCCCACTTGCCGGCCACGACCGAGGCGGGCCGGACCGGGGTCGACGCGAGCCGGCGCAGCAGGCCCTGCTTCCGCTCGATCACGAGGGTGATGCCGCCGGTGGTCATCAGCACGAGCATCGTGAACATGACCATGGTGCCGGGAATGGCCTGCGCGTAGCCGGTCGGCGGGTCCTCCCGCCGCCCCGCGGAGCTGACCTCGAGGGTCACCGTGCGCGGCGCCGCCGCGAGGGCCGCGAACGTCTCCGGCGACGCGCCGCCGTCGAGGACCGAGGCGGCCGCGAGGTCGGCCAGCACCGTGTAGACGGCGCGGCCCACGCGAAGCTGGTCGTACTGCCGGTTGAGATCGTCGCCGCGGCGGTCGAAGGTCAGGGTGGCCTGGTTCCCGGCGAGGACCGAGGTGGTCAGGTCCTCGTGGCCGGCCGCCGGCTCGGGCAGGGTCAGCCGCCGCGCGTACCTTTCCGCCTCGTCGGCCGACGCCGGCGTCGCCACCGCGAAGTTCTGCTCCTCGAGCCGGCGGGTCAGCTCGGCCACGAGGAAGCCGCCCCCGTTCGACCCCTGCAGCGCGATGGGGTCGGGCCGGTCGGGGTCGGTGGTCCCGAACCCACCGGTCACGGTGCCGAGGAAATAGAAGAAGATCACCGGCATCGCGAAGGTCCCCAGCAGGGTCTCGCGGGCCAGGAGCATGCGGCGCAGATCGTGCCGCGCGATGAGCCGGGCGTCCCGCCACAAGGTCAATTCACCACCTCGATCACCATGTTGGCCTGCCGGGCCGCGATGAGCCCGGCGTTCCCCCGCATGGTCAGCCCACCAGGAAGCCGCCACGCAGCCGCCGTACCGAGAGCGCGAACGCGGCGGCGGCGGGAAGGCCGATGGCGAGGGCCGCCGCGAGCAGGCCGCCGGCGTCCGGCTGGCCCGCGACGATCTCCTCGAGGCGCACGAGGGCGAGGCCGTTCGGCGTCCACCGGCCGACGGCGGCCATCCACTCGGGCATCGCCTCGAAGGGGAAGAACGAGCCGCCCAGCATCACGATCGGGAACAGCACCAGGTTCGAGAGCATGCCGCCGGCCTGCTGGCCCGAGGCGAGCAACTGCAGCAGCACGAAGAAGCTCAGCATCACCGCGCCCGCGAACGTGATCCAGAGGACCGCGAGCGGGGCGTGGAGCGGCGGCAGTTCGAGGAGGACCAGGCCCAGCGCCACCCCGACCACCGCGACCGCGCCGACGACCGCCCCGCCCGCGAGCAGCTTGCCGGCGAGGATCGCGGCCATCGGCGGGGGCGCGGACGCGGCGCGGCGCAGGGTGCCGAGCCGCTTCTCGTTCCACACGTCGCCGCTCATGCCCTGCGCGGTGAACAGGATCGACATGAAGATCATGCCGGGCAGGAAGATCATGCCGAGGTCGACGGCCCCGGGCGGCCCGTCCGTCTCGCCGGCGTCGGGCGGGTCGACGAACTCGACGGTGAGCAGGGGCGGCGACAGCGTGTCGCCGAGCTCCCGCAGGCGCGTGTTGATGGCGATGGTCAGCTCGGCGACGGCGTCGTCGGAGAAGAAGCTGCCGCCGTCGGCCGGCCCGTCCAGAATCTGGCGCGCGGGCTCCCCGAGCAGGCGCTCGCCGTAGAAGGCCAGCTCGACCGCGATCTCCAGCGCCTCTTCCACCATGCCGGGCAGGATGCGCTGGGCCGGGTTGGTGACGAGCCGGATCTCCGCCGTCCCCTCGCCGAGCACGGCGTCCTGGAGGCCGGCCGGCAGGACGACGAGGGCGCTGGCGTCGCCGGCGTCCAGGATGCGCCGGCCCTCGTCGGGGCCCACCGGCGTGACGTCGAAGAGCTCGGCCATCGGTCCCTGCGCCGCGGCGCCGCCGACGAGGCCGCTCAGGAACGACCCGTCCTCGTCGGCCACCAGCAGCCGTCCCCGCGGCGAGCCTCCGCCGCCGGTGACGAGGACCAGCAGGCCGCCGATGGCCAGGGGCAGACCCATCCAGATGAGCAGGCCCACCGGATCCGCGAGCTGCCGCCGCACGTCCTTGAGGGCGGTCGCGGCGATGAAGCGCCCCGTCACTCGCGCAGCTCCCGTCCCGTGAGGGTGATGAAGAGGTTCTCGAGGCTCGGCTGGCTCAGCGTGATCTCGGCGACCTCTCCGCCCGCGCCGGCGACCGTCTCCAGGATGGCGGGCAGCCGGCGCGAGGCATCGTCCGCCGCGATGAGGAGGGCGCCGGCATCCGCGCTCACCATCTCCGCGTCGCCGAGGGCCTCGACCGCGCCCTGCACGAGATCCGCGTCGAACCTGCCGGTCAGTCGCAGGAGGTCGCGCTCGCCCACCATGGCACGCAGCTCGGCCAGCGTTCCGGCCGCGAGGATGCGGCCGTGGTCCATGATCGCGAGCCGGTCGCACAGCGCCTGCGCCTCTTCCATGTAGTGCGTCGTGTAGAGGACGCAGGTGCCCGCCGCCACCTGCTCGCGCACGAGGTCGAGCAGCCGCACCCGGCTCTGCGGGTCCACCCCCACCGTGGGCTCGTCGAGCAGGAGGACGCGCGGCCGGTGGACGATGCCGCAGCCGAAGTTCAGGCGGCGCTTCATGCCCCCGCTGTACCGCTTGACCGGCTCGCGCGCGCGGTCGAGCAGCCCGGTCAGCTCCAGCACCTCGCCGATCCGCCGCTTCAGCTCCGGCCCCCGCAGGCCGTAGGCGGCGCCCCAGTAGCCGAGATTGTCGGCCGCGCTCAGGTCCTCGTAGAGGGCCAGCTCCTGCGGCACCACCCCGATGCTCGAACGCGCCGCGCGCCCGTCGAGCACCACGTCGTGCCCGAGCACGCGGATGCGGCCCGACGACGGCGGCAGCAGGCCCGAGATGCAGCCGATGGTCGTCGACTTGCCCGCCCCGTTGGGCCCGAGCAGCCCGAAGATGCCGCCCTCGCCGGCGACGAAGCTGACCCCGTCAACCGCGACGAGTTCGCCGTAGCTCTTGCGCAGCGCGTCGACCGTGATCAAGGTTCCTCCTGCCCTGTTCCTACGTCGAACCCGGGGTTCGGGTTCATGGTCGATTCACCGCGGATGCGGCCGATCCGATCCCCCGATGGCGCGGTGTGAGCTCGGGGGCTAGTGCTGCGTCATGACTGAATGCTCGGGTGCGTGGGCGGTGATTCGTCAACGATTGCCGGCCCCAAACCCATGTCCGTATCCGAAGATTGGGACGTGACGCACCACTAGGTTCATGGCCGGTTCCCGGGCCGGTTGGTTCGCCGCCGCGTTGGCCGCAAGACCCGGCACTCGGATTCATGGCCGGCTCCCGGGCCGGTGCGGCGGGTCGTGGTTCGCGCCGCGTTGGCCGCAAGATCGGCCCTCGGGCTCATGCCTGTGGTCGACCGCGGATCGGCCGCGAGTGACGATTCTCCGGCCGCGTTGTAGCGGCATGACCGTCGTGCTACGCTGGCCTCATGGGAAGCGGGAAGCCGCCCGAGGCTGTCTGGAAGCCTGTCGAGGACCTGCCGGCCGACGCCGCTTCCTGGGGATCTTCGGACTACCGGGAGCGCGTCCGGCGTTGGCATGACGTCCGCGGCCGGCTCCAGGACCGGGCTGTCGATCGCACGCTGCTCGACATCTGGCTGCGCGAGCGAGCGCGGGCGTTCGCCATCGAGACCGGCCAGATAGAGGGGCTCTACACGCTGCGGCGCGGAGTGACCGAGCAACTGATCGCCGAGGGCTTCGAGGGAGTGCGCGCCGCCCACGCGTTCGAGCCGGGTCTGTCGGACCAGACCTTGAAGGGCCTGCTGGAGGACCAGCACGCCGCCGTCGATCTGGTCTTCGAGGCCGCGGCCGGCCGTCGCCGGCTGTCCCACCACACTATGAAGAGCTGGCACCAGCTCCTGACCCGCCACCAGGAGCACGCGGCCGGTGTGCGCGACGGGCGGCGCGTGCTGATCGAGCTGCGCCGCGGCGACTACAAGGTGTGGCCGAACAACCCCCGGCGGCCGGACGGCGTCGTCCACGAGTACTGCCCGCCCGAGCAGACCCGCAGCGAGATGGATCGGCTGCTGGAGATGCACCACGGTCACGCGGACCGCGGCCTGCCGGCCGAGGTCGAGGCGGCATGGCTGCACCACCGCTTCGTCCGCATCCATCCCTTCCAGGACGGCAACGGCCGCATGGCGCGGCTGCTGATGGCCTACGTCTTCGCCCGTGCCGGGGAGTTTCCTCCCGTCATCTCGACGGCACAGCGCGACGACTACATCAGGAACCTGGAGTGGGCCGACGGCGGCGACCTGCGCCGCTTCGTGCAATACCTGGCCGACTTGGCCGCGCCGACCACCCTGTCGGCGATCGGCATCGCGGAAGACGTGCTCGACGGGCGACCCTGGAGGACGCACGGCAACGGCGGACAGACGGTCCGGGAGTCGGACGGTGAGTGGCGGTATCACCCGCCTGTTTCCTGATCGCGCAGCTTCGCGAGCCGGAACGAGTGCTCGTCAGCGCGCCACCGGCCTCGGTACCGGACAGCCTGCTCTCTTTCCGTGCCGCTGCCCCCGGAGGTAGTCACCCACGGCCTGAGCCCTGTCCGAGCGCGCCGCCGGGGGTTGCCGCACGCCTTCGGCTGCGGGGGCGGTGCAGGCTTCCTTCAAGTCCTTGGCGATTGCGAGTCGCTCCGAAACGCGGCCGGGCCTTTCGCCACGCGCTACCGATGCCTCTACGCGTCGCCGGTCTCCGGCACCGAGTCGTCCGCCGCACCGGCCGAGCGGGCCCTGACCGGCCAGCGTGACGGCTCGTGGTGTTCCAGGTACTCGCGCCGGGAGACCGAGCCGACGATCATCGACTTCGTCAGCCACCAGTTCTTCGGCCGGGCGCCGAAGATGATGTGGGCGAGGCTCAGCCCGGCGAGGGACAGGCCGGTCATGCCGTGGAAGACGTAGATCCATCCCCACGCGCCCTCCGGGAGGATGTAGGGGTTGGGGGTGATGAACGGCGTGCCCATGCGCCACAGCATCACCATCCCGGTCAGGGCCACCGTGCACCCCACGAACGTCAGCACCAGGTGATACAGGCGGTTGCCGATGGGGTACTTGGCCGGGTGCGGCCCCGGCACCTCGTGGCCCGCCTCGCGCATGACCTCGGCCTTGAACTCGGGGATGTCCTTCGGGCCGACCCAGATCGACCAGAAGTCGAGGAAGAACACGGTGTGGAAGATGTGGAAGACGATGGCCCCGGTCAGCACCAGCCCCGCCGTGTAGTGGATGCCGACCCAGTCGAACCGCCACCCCATGATCGGGAAGAACGCGGTGCCCAGCAGCGTGAAGATGGACCCCGCCATCACCCAGTGGAACAGCCGCGCCATGAACGAGTGCCGCTTGACGCGCTTCGGCAGTCCGGCGTGCTTCTCTTCGAGGGCGTCCGTCTCCGCCTTCGCCCTGACCCGGTGCGCCGACAGGATGACGTAGGACGCGTGCGCGACGAGAAAGGTGATGAAGACGAAGATCGACACCCACAGGGCGTTCCACGCGACATGCGTCAGCACCTCGCGTCCCCACGGATCGGCGGCGGTTTCGACAAAGCCCACGACGGTTTCCTCCAGTCGGCCCATGACGGGTGCGGCAGGGGAGGTTCGACTAGCGTGGTCGCACGGTGACCCGCGGCAAGAGGATACTCTCCACGCGCCGACGCCGCTATCCGAGAGTGCGGAAGCGTGTCCGGAACGGCTGGACGGTCCCGGACGAATCACAGATCCGCCCCTTGCCGTGGCCCGAGCAGGAGGCGGCCGGCGGTCCGCGCGGCCATCGGCAATCCGCGTATACTTGATTCATGGCCATGGCCGGCGAAACCGCGTCCGCCGAGTTGCGCCGTGAGCTGTGGAACGCTCGCGTCGAGGCCGACATGCGCCAGCGCTATTTCTCGCGGATGGCCGAGCGCGCGCATGTCCGGGATCGCGCCCTCCGGGTGGCCATCTTCTTCACGTCGAGCGCGACCGGCGTCACCGCCGTCGGCGACCTGGGGCTGGGCCCGGGCCTCTTCGCGTTGTCGACGGCGATTCTGGCCGCCGTGTCGTCCACCCTCGAGCTCGGGTCCGTGGCGATGAAGCACACCGGCTTCGCCGTGGACTGGAGCCGGATTCATCAGGAGACGCTCGATCTCTGGACGGAGAGCGAGCGGGGCAGCCTGTCGCACGACGAGGTCCGCGCATCCCTGCGTGCCATCCAGCGCCGCATCGAGCCCATCGACCTGCAGTCCATCAGCTATCGCGTCAACACGAGAGTCCTCACGCAGTGCTTCGACCAGGCCGAGGCGTACGCGTTGGCTCGGTGATTGCGCCGGAACGGGATCGGAAGCGGACTTCGTGAGAGTCAAGCAGAGCATCGGTCATCCGCCGCCGCGGCCACCCAAGGCGCCACCGGAGCCGAAGCCGATCCCGCAACCGCCCGGGCCGAAGCCATAGCGGCACGGCTTCCTGAGCAGCGACTCCGTCCCCCTGACGCTGCCCATCGGTTGCGCTCATCGCCGGTGAAGACGCTGATCAGGCGCGGTTATGCGCTGACGCCGTCCATCGGTCCGGCCGTTGCGTTTCATCGGCCGAAAGTCCGAGCGTCCCGACCGCGGTAGAATGCCGGCGAGTTGCACCGAATGCCTGCGGCAGGCCAGGCAGGCTCGGGTCGCGTTCGAGCCGACTGGAGGCGATCGTGCGCACAAGGGCAATCGTGGCGGCGTTGGTGCTGGGAGCTGCGGTCGTCGCCGGAGCCGGGGCGGCGCACGCGCAGGAGCGGCCGAACATCCTGTGGCTGAGCAGCGAGGACAACGGGCCCGCCCTCGGGGCCTACGGTGACGCGTACGCCGACACGCCGAACCTGGATCGATTGGCCGAGCGCGGCACGGTCTACCTGAACGCGTGGTCGAACGCGCCGGTGTGCGCGCCCGCGCGGACCGCGATCATCACCGGGATGTATCCGCCGGCCGTCGGGGCGCACCACATGCGCAGCCTGGTGCGCCTGCCCGACGGGGTGCCGATGTTCCCGCAGCTCCTGCGCGCGGCCGGCTACTACGCGACCAACAACGCGAAGGAGGACTACAACGTCGAGAAGCCGGGCCGGGTGTGGGACGAGTCGTCGAACGAGGCGCACTGGCGCAACCGTCCGGGGCACGGCGGGCCGGGGGCGGCGCCCTTCTTCGCGGTGTTCAACCTCGGCGTCACCCACGAGAGCCGCATCCGCCAGCGGCCGCACCGGGCGGTGCACGACCCGGCCGGGGTGCGGGTCCCCGCCTATCACCCGGACACCGCGGAGGTGCGGCGGGACTGGGCGCAGTACTACGACCGGCTGACGGAGATGGACGCGCAGGTGGGCGAGCGCCTGGCCGAGCTCGAGGCGGCGGGGCTGGCCGGCGACACCGTCGTGGTGTACTTCGGCGACCACGGCGTGGGCCTGCCGCGGGGCAAGCGGTCGCTGCTGAGCTCGGGGCTGCGGGTGCCGCTGATCGTCCACGTGCCGCCGCGCTTCCGCGATCTCGCGGGCGACGGTTACCGCGCCGGCGAGAGCACTGCCGAGCTTGCGGCCTTCGTCGATCTGGCGCCGACCATGCTCAGCCTCGCCGGCATTCCTCCGCCGGATCACATGCACGGGCGGGCGCGGCTGGGACCGCATCGGGACCCGGCCGCGGAGTACCTGTACGGGTTCCGCGGCCGCATGGACGAGCGCTACGACTTCGTCCGCGGCGTGCGCGACCAGCGGTACCTGTACGTGCGGAACTACGCCCCCCACCGCGTCTATGGCCAGCACGTGGCCTACATGTTCCAGACGCCCACCACCCGGGTCTGGAAGGCGCTGTACGACGCGGGACGGCTGGAGCCGGCGCAGCGCCGCTTCTGGGAGACGAAGCCGGCGGAGGAGCTGTACGACCTCGAGGCCGACCCCGACGAGGTGAACGACCTCGCCGCCGATCCTGGGCACGCGGCGACCCTGGCGCGGCTGCGCGGCGCGCTGCGCGACCACCTGTTCGCCATTCGCGACCTCGGCTTCCTGCCCGAGCCGGAGCTGCTTGCACGAAGCGGCGGCGGGGCGCCGTACGACCTCGGGCAGGACGACGACCGCTATCCCCTCGCCGAGATCGTCGAGATGGCGGATCTGGCGACGCGGCCCGGCGTCCCCGCCGTTCCGGAGATGACGGCGGCCCTCGGCCATGCCGACGGCGCGGTGCGGTACTGGGGGGCGGTCGGTCTGCTCGCCCGCGGCGGGTCGGCCGTCGGCGCGGCGCGTCTGCGGCTGCGCGCGGCCCTCGACGACCCGTCGACGAGCGTTCAGGTGACGGCGGCGGAGGCGTTGGGCCGGTTCGGGGCGGCGGAGGACCTGGCCCCCGCCCTCAACGTGCTGCTAGCGCGGGCGAACCTCGACGACAACGACCTGTTCACGGCGGTGCTGGCTCTGAACGCCCTCGACTACCTCGACGAACGCGCCCGCGGCGCCGTCGACGCCATCCGCGCCCTGCCGCGCGGGCGGGACGGCATGCGGCCGCAGTACCGGAGCTACGTCCCCCAGCTCATCGACAAGACGCTGGCCGACCTCGCGCGGTAGCCCCGTCGGGCTGGAGGGCGTGTCACCGGCCGGCAGGACACCCGCCGCGCCGATCGAGTTCGGGCGCCGCGCACGGGTGTACCCAGCCGACCCTCCTCTACCCTCCGGTCGTCAGGGAACCGCGTCGACGGGCACGTCGCGCAGGCGCTCCTGCACGGTGCCGGGAATGCCGAGGTCGGTGTCGGCGCCGAGGCGGGCGAGGAGCTCGGCCGTCTCGGGCCAGCTCTGGAACTGGAACGACTGCTTGGCCCCCTCCGCCATGCGATAGGGGGTGCGGCCGCGGAAGTCGCGGGCGTCGATGTCGGCGCCCTGGGCCACGAGGTACTCGATGACCTCGTTCAGGCCCCGGAAGGTAGCGCCGTGCAGGGCGGTGAAGTCGGCCTAGTTGGTCGCGTCGACGTCGGCGCCGGCCTCCACGAGCAGCCGCACCGCCGCCTCCGACGTCGGCGACCGCACCCCGCGTGGCTGGCGCGGCGTGTAGGTGGCCCGGCCCAGGCCGGCCGCCGCCATCAGCGGCGTGGTCCCGTCGACGGTGGTCAGGGTCAGGTCGGCCCCGGCCTCGAGCAGCCGCGTCAGGATCTCGGTGCTGCTGCCGGTGAAGCTGGGGATGACGCTGAACACCTGGCTGGGCGCGCCGTTCAGGTCGAACGCTGCCACCCAGAGGGGGGTGGCGCCCTGCAGGTCGCCGGTGCCGGGGGCGAACGGCTCGAAGGCGCCCTTCCGCGGATAGCCGATGTAGGACATCAGCATCGCCCACGAGGTGATGCGCGCGTTGGGGTCCGCCCCGGCGGCGAGCAGGGCCTCGACCAGCTCCAGCCTCTCGCTCGCGCGGAGCCGGCCGCCGACACGGCCGTGGCGGCGGTACCAGTCACCCAGCCACGTGCCGACGCCGCCGGCGGCGGCGTGCAGGGCGGCGACCCCGCCGGCCCGGTGGTTGGGGTCGGCGCCCTCGTCGAGCAGGAACCGGGCGAACCCGGCCTGGCCCGCGATGATCGCGAACGGCAGGGCCTGGGTCCCGTCGGACCCCGGCGCGTTGACGTCGACGCCGGCTTCGACGAGGGCGCGGCCCATGGCCACGTCGCCGTTGCGCGCCGCGAACATCAGCGTCGTGAACCCGGCGGAGGTCTCCAGCGTCGGGTCCGCCCCGCGTGAGAGCAGCAGGCGCGCGACGTCATGATGGGGCGCCGCGAGCGCCCACATCAGCGCGCTGCTCCGGGTCTCGGCGGTGACCGCGTTCACGTCCGCCCCGCTGTCGAGGAGCGCCTCGACGATGGCGGCGTCGCCGGTGCGCGCCGCCGTCATCAGGGGGGTGAGGCCGCTCGTCCGGGCCGCGCCGGCGTCGGCGCCGCCGTCCAGCAGCAGCTCGACCATCGCGAGGTTGGCGTTCTCGGCCGCCCGTTCGAGCGGCGTCACCCCGTGGTCGTCGCCCGCATCGGGATCGGCCCCCGCCTCGAGGAGCCGCGCCGCGAGGGCGAGGTCGTCCCAGTGCGCGGCCCACGTCAGGGCGGTGGCCCCGTCGGGACGCAGCGCGTTCACGTCGGCGCCGCCCGCGAGCAGCGCCTCGACGGCGTCGGCGTCCTGCGCGGCCACCGCGTCGACCAGGCTCGGGCCCTGCCCGGCCGCGTCGGTCGCGGCGCCGGCGGCGACGGCCAGGGACATCAGGCAGACGACGATGGCTCGCATTCCTCGACTCCTTCGCTCGGCGCCGGTCTCCGGCGACCGTGGTACCGCGGTCTCTCGTGCCGGGTCGCGCCAGTCCTGCTTCATGCGAAATCCTGCCCTATTATGCCGCCTGTGCGGGACGAGCGTACGCGGCAACCGCGACGGAGTCTCGGGGCATCGGCGATCCCGGGAACCGCACCCGAGTGGGACGCGCGGGCGAGCCGTGGCGTGGCGGGGACGGTTCCGACTCAAGGCCGCGTCCGTTGTGACCCGGTTCGGCGACTCGCCGGAGATGTCGGCCGGGAGGAGGCCGGCGGGGGCGCGTCGTGCGTGGTGGCGGCGCGTGGCGGTCGTCCGGAACGCACGGCTTTCACTGCCCGGCCGGTCGTGGTGACTTCGCCGCCAGCCTGCCCTATACTGCCCGTGATTCGCCGCTAGTGATCGGGACGGCGCGAACACCGCGCGTTCCGCCTCGAGGAGAAGGACCATGCAGCGAGTGTCCGTCGCCGTCGTCGTTGCGGGGATGGTGCTGGTGGCCGGTGCGGCCTCCGGCCAGGACGTCCGGCTCGTCGACGCCGTCGCGGCCCAGGACGCGCAGGCCGTGCACGACCTGCTCGTGGCCGGCGCCGACGTGAACGCGTCGCGCGCCGACGGGGCGACGGCGCTGCTGTGGGCGGCCCATTGGGACGACGGCGACCTCGCGGGCCGGCTCATCCGAGCCGGCGCCGACGTGAACGCGGCCGACGACCACGGTGTGACGCCCCTCGAGCGGGCGGCCGAGAACGCCAGCTTGCCGATGGTCGAGCGCCTGCTGGCCGCCGGGGCCCGCGCGGACGTCGCCCGCACGAGCGGGCTGACGCCGCTGATGACGGCGGCGCGGACCGGCAGCGCGGCCGTGGTCGAGGCGCTGCTCGAGCACGGGGCCGACGCGAACGCGGCGACCCGCGAGACCCGGAGCACCGCCCTGATGTGGGCGGTGGCGGGGGCGCATCCCGCGGTGGTGCGCGCGCTCCTCGACGCCGGCGCCGACCCCCGCCCGTCGACCGCCAAGGGGTTCACGCCGTTGCTCTACGCGGCCCGCAACGGCGACGTCGCGATGGCGGGGACGCTGCTCGCGGCCGGCGTCCACCCGGACGAGACGGGGACCGACGACACCCACGCCCTGCCCTACGCCATCGTCTCCGGCCACGACGCGTTCGCGCATTTCCTGATCGAGCGCGGCGCCGACCCGAACGGGACGATGGCGGGGGTGCCGGCCCTGCACGCCGCCGCCGGCAGCATCTTCACGTGGATGACCGACTGGAACCGCCGGCACAACGACATCGACCGCTACGCCCAGTTCGGCCGGAGCGGCCTCGACTCGGACAGTCGGCTGCGCCTCGTCGAGGCCCTCCTCGCGGCCGGCGCCGACCCGAACGGGCGCATCACGACCTCGGCGATGATCATGAACTACATCGGCTATCCCCGGAAGGGCGCGTTCGAGCCGTTCGCCTGCGGCACCGGCGACCTCCGGGGGGCCACGCCGCTGTGGGTCGCGGCGTTCGAGCTGAACCGCCCCGCCCCCCGCTACTCCGGCGCACGCAGCTACACCCCGAGCGGCGGCAAGATTCTCGAGGCGCTGCTCGCGGCCGGCGCCGACCAGCACCTGACCACCGTCGACGGGACGACGCCGTTCATGGCCGCGGCGGGGCTCGGCCGCTCGACCTACACCCCGCGCGAGCCGCGGGGCGTCCGGTCGCCCGGCGCGGAGGCGGCGGTCCGCATCCTCCTCGAGGCGGGGGCGGACATCGACGCGGTCAACGAGGCCGACTTCACGGCCCTGCACGGGGCCGCGTTCCGCGGGCTGAACGAGGTCGTCGAGTATCTGGTGGCCAACGGCGCCGACATCGACGCGCGCGACTTCCGCGGCCGCACCGCGTACCGGATGGCCGAGGGGTCGAAGCAGTCGTTCCAGTTCCAGAGCTGGCCCGAGACCGCCGCCCTCCTCGCACGCCTCGGGGCCAACACGCGGCTCGGCATTCCCGGCACCTTGCAGGAGCGCCTGCGCGACGTGCCGCGTACGGCGGAGCAGTAGAGACGCTGACCGGAATCACCTTGCCGCGCGCCGAGCGCAGGAAGCCGCAGAAAACGGGTTGCGCGCGGGCGAAGTGGGCAACTTCATCTTCGATGGCCGTCCTGATGTCTGCGCCATTTCAGGACGGCCACGGGAATACGTCGCCACGTGCCGCGCTCGAGAACTGCAGAGACGGACTGCGTGGGGCTGCAGTTGGCGAGGTGGTGTCGATCGCTGTCCCTGGCGGCGCAGGCTCACGGCGGGCCGGCTGGTGCGGGGAGCGGAGCCGCGAGACCACGATCCCCGGGCGAGCCTTCCCCCGGGCGGGCTTCGCACGCTGACTTCGCGGGGGCGAGACCGCCCCGCCGCACCCCCGTGCCAGGTCCGGCGCCCCGTGCCGCCGGTCCCCGTGCCACCGGTCCCCGCGCCGCCGGCGAGGCAGCGGGGGAGGAAGGAGCGAGGGAATGGTCAGTGACGAGGTCCGATTCATCTTCAACACGTTCTCCTTCCTCATCTGGGGCGGGCTCGTCATGTGGATGGCGGCCGGCTTCACGATGCTCGAGTCCGGCTCGGTCCGCACGAAGAACGCGTCGGTCATCTGCCTGAAGAACGTCGGGCTGTACTCCGTCGCGGGCATCGCCTTCTACCTCATCGGCTACAACCTGATGTACGTCGACGTAGGGAGCGTGATCGGCTCGGTGCGGTTCCTCTACGGCCCCTCGGCCGACGAGATCGCCCTGCTCGGCGGGAACGCCGAGGCGGAGGCGGCGGTCGTCGCCAACGGCTACTCGGTGATGTCCGACTGGTTCTTCCAGATGGTCTTCGTCGCCACCGCCGCGTCCATCGTCTCGGGGGCGCTCGCCGAGTGGGTCAAGCTGTGGTCGTTCTTCGCGTTCACCCTCGTGCTGACCGCGGTCATCTATCCCATCGTGGGCGCCTGGACCTGGGGCGAAGGTTGGCTCTACCAGCTCGGGTTCCAGGACTTCGCGGGGTCGACCATCGTGCACGGCACCGGGGGGTGGGCGGCGCTGGCCGGCCTCCTCGTGGTGGGCCCCCGGCGGGGCAAGTTCCGCAAGGACGGGACGGTCCGGGCGACGCCCCCGTCGAGCATCCCGACCGTGACCCTGGGCGTCTTCATCCTGTGGTTCGGCTGGTTCGGGTTCAACGGGGGCTCGGTGCTCGCGCTCGGCAGCGTCGCCGAGGCGGTCTCGATGAGCAACGTGCTGGTCAACACTAACCTGGGCGGCGCGGCCGGCTTCATCGCCGCCCTCGCCCTTTCGCGGCCCATTCTCGGCCGCGTCGATCTGCTCGGGGGCCTGAACGGCGCCCTCGGGGGGCTCGTCGCCATCACCGCCGGCCCCGACATCGTGCAGCACCCCTGGGCCCTGGTCATCGGCGCCATCGGCGGTGTCGTCTGCATCGCCGCCATGCGGCTGCTCGAGACCCTGCGGGTGGACGACGTCGTGGGCGCGGTGCCGGCCCACCTCTTCGCCGGGGTGTGGGGCACGCTCGCGGTCAGCATCGCGGCCGGCGGCAATATCGGCGTGCAGCTCCTGGGGGTGGTCTCCGTCGGCGCGTTCGTGTTCGTCCTGTCCTGGCTGCTGTGGATCGGGCTGGAGAAGACCGTCGGCGTCCGCGTGTCCGACCGGGTCGAGCAGCTCGGCCAGGACGTGGCGGAGCTCGGCATGGAGGCGTACCCCGAGTTCGTGATCATGCCGGAGGACGACGATGCGTGATGACGAGGCGAGCAGGGGGCAGCGCGTCGATCCGACGGCAGCAGGGAACGGTGTCTGCGCCCGTGCCGGGTACGCCATCATGGCCTGCATCGCCACGCCGGCCGCAAACGACCGATGAGCCGAAGTCGGGCGTGGACGTGCTAACGTAGCGGTGGGTGCGGGGAGAGATTCCCGTGGACGGGAGGCGGTGTGATGTTCTTCAGGATTCTGGCTGTTCTGTTGTTCGTAGCGCCCGCCAGCGCCCAGGCCGGGCAGGAGGAACAGCCTGAGGAAGTCCAAGGGTTGGCATCCGGGTGGTTGGCGGACCGGTCCACGCACGCCGTGAGCTGGGATGACCTTCGGACGCAGCTCGGCTCTGTCGAGATCGACCTGTCCAGGGAGCGTGGACAAGACGGGGCGACGGTGGTTTCCCTTTCCATGCAAATGACGACGAAGACGTCCGAAGGCCGTGGGATCCTTCGGCGGAAGTGGGATCAGCGGCACGTCGCGAACGTCGAGCTTCTTGAGATTGGCACGGATTTGTATCTCGTCCTGAGCGCGGACGGATCGACTTCGCTGAAGGCGCCCTGGGGCGCCTGGCACGTCGAGGAAGAAGCGATACCGGGTTTCTACACGGGACCTGGCGTCGGCGGCATGATCCACGGCAGGCTGAGTGTCGGACCGTGACCTACGACGCCAGGATCCGCGGCTGGATCGCCCTGATTTTCACCTGCGTCTTTGTCGGCATCTTGGTGTTCACGGTAGTGCTCCTGGTTCTTGGCTATATTGCCCCTGCCGACATGGGAGCCATCCTGCAGCGATGCGTTCTTTATCTCGGCCCCCTGATGGGGGCGATTGTCGGATACTACTTTCGGTCTCCGTCGACGTAGGTTCGTCGGCCGTTCCCCGACGATACTCCCGGCAAGGACGATCCGGCCGGGACCGCAGAAGAAGTAGCAAGGAGCAGCGGCCATGAGGAAGCAGAGGTTGGTGCGGGTGTCGGTGATGGCGGTGCTGGGCGTGGCGATGCTGCCGCTGGCGGCGGCGGGGCAGGCGCCCGAGGGCTGGGCGGTGCCCCGGACGGCCGACGGGCATCCCGACCTGCAGGGCATCTGGGCCAACAACAGCGCCACCCCGATGGAGCGCCCCGAGCAGCTCGGCGACAAGGCGCGGCTGACCGACGAGGAGCTGGCCGAGCTGACCGCACGCATCCAGGAGTTTCGCGACGCCGAGCAGGCCGGCGACCTGCTCGGCGACCGGCTGATTCAGCAGGCCCTGGGCAACGCCGAGTTCCAGGACTTCGACGTCGTCACCGGCAACTACAATGCGGTCTGGCTGGTCGAGCGGACGCTGGACAACCGCACGTCGCTCATCATCGATCTGCCGAACGGGCGCCGGCCGCCGCTGACCGAGGCGGCGCAGGCGCGCCGGCGGGCGGCGCAGGCCGGCGGCCTCGGGGCGACCGGCTCCG
>JAJEEA010000235.1 GCA_022821235.1 Vicinamibacteria bacterium | reverse complement strand
CCGGCGAGGCCCCGGCGGTGGCCCAGGCGGTCGTCGAAGGGCTGGTGCTGGGTGCGTTCCGCGACCTCCGTTTCAAGACCGGAGAGCCCGACAGCCTGCCGCTGGCCGGGGCGGAGCTCGTCCTCGGCCGCGAGCCCGCCGCGGACGTGGAGGCGGCCGCACGGCGGGGGGCGCTGCTGGCGGCGTGCACGAACGCGGCGCGGGAGCTGTCCAACGAGCCCGCCAACCTGTTCACGCCCCGGGTCTTCGCCGACCGCGCCCTCGAGCTCGCCAGCGGCCCGCGGACGTCGGTCGAGGTGCTCACGGAGGAGGCCATCGCGTCGCGGGGGATGGGTCTCGTCCGCGGCGTGGGGCAGGGCAGCGTGGAGCCCCCCCGGGTCATCGTCATGCGCTACGAGCCGGCGGGGGGCGACGGGGCCGGGCCGGTGCTGGGGCTCGTCGGCAAGGGCGTGACCTTCGACACCGGGGGCATCTCGATCAAGCCGTCGGAAGGCATGGGCCTCATGAAGCACGACATGTCGGGCGGGGCCGCCGTCGTCGGCGCCATGCGGGCCATCGGGGAGCTCGCCCCGCCGGTGCGGGTGATCGGCATCGTCCCGGCGGTGGAGAACATGCCGGGGGGGCGCGCCATCCGCCCCGGCGACGTGCTGACCGCGGCGGACGGGAAACGGGTGGAGGTGCTGAACACCGACGCCGAGGGGCGGCTCATCCTGGCCGACGCGCTCGTCCTCGCCCGTCAGCTCGGCGCGACCCACCTGGTGGACGTCGCCACCCTCACCGGGGCCTGCGTGGTGGCCCTGGGGCACCACGCCTCGGGCCTCGTGGGGACGCCGGCGGCGTGGGTCGAATCGGTGCGGGCGACGGCGGCCGGGGCGGGGGAGCGGCTCTGGCCTCTGCCCGCCTGGGACGAGTACGCCGAGCAACTGAAGAGCGAGACCGCCGACCTCGCCAACATCGGGGGGCGCGACGCCGGGGCGATCACCGCGGGGATGTTCCTGAAGGCGTTCACCGGCGACCTGCCCTGGGCCCACCTGGACATCGCCGGGACCGCGTGGCGCGAGGACGGCAAGCCGTATTCCGTCAAGGGCGCCACCGGGGTCGGGGTGCGGACCCTGGCCGCGCTGCCGTTCGAGGCCGACTGGGTCGAGCCGTCCGGCGCCCCGGCCCGCGTCTGACACGGGCCGCTCGCCCGCCCGCCCCGCGCTTCCGGCCGGGTCCGGGGGGAGCCTCGCCGCAAGCCCCCGGCTTCGGCTCGGCGGCCGGCGCGCATCAACGGCCCCAACGCCCGGCGCGAGGAGGCCCGGCTTCGGTTCGACGGGCCGGCGCGCTCGGCGGAGCTGCCTGTCGACCTGGTCGAAGCAGTCCGACCCGACGAGCACGCGGGCCTCGCCCCCGTTCCCGCCGACACCGGCCCCCTTCCGCGTCAGCGAAGCTGCATGTCGACCTGGTCGAAGTAGTCCGACCCGACGAGCACCTCGCGGGCCTTGCCCCCCGTCCCCGCCGACACCAGCCCGTCCGCCTCCATCATGTCCACGAGGCGTCCGGCGCGGCTGAATCCGATCTTGAGGCGGCGCTGGAGATGCGAGATGGACGCCTGGCCCGCGGCCACGACGAGGCGTGCCGCCTCGTCGTAGAGGTCGTCCTTCTCGAGGACGTCGGCGTCGGCCGCCTTCTCCTCGGCGGTGATCGACGTGTCGTAGGCGGGGGCGCCCTGCTTGCGCAGGAAGCCGCAGACGCGCGCCGTCTCCTGCTCGGAGATGTAGGGCCCGTGCACCCGCACGAGACGCGACGAGGCGGGGGGCAGATACAGCATGTCGCCGCGCCCGAGGAGCTGCTCGGCCCCGTTGCTGTCGAGAATCGTGCGCGAGTCGACCTTCGACGACACGCGGAACGAGATCCGCGACGGGAGGTTGGCCTTGATCAGGCCGGTGATCACGTCGACCGACGGGCGCTGGGTGGCCAGGATCAGGTGAATGCCGACGGCCCGCGCCATCTGCGCGAGGCGGGCGATCGACTCCTCGACCTCGCGGCCCGCGAGCATCATCAGGTCGGCCAGCTCGTCGATGGCGAGCACGATGTAGGGCAGCGGCTTCGGCAGCTCGTCGGGATCGGGGGGGGCCTCGCCCGCCGGCCCGGCCGCCTCCTGCAGTTGTGCGCGCACGTTCCGGTTGTACTGCTCGAGGTTGCGCACCCCCTCCGCCGCCAACTGCTTGTAGCGTTCCTCCATCTCGTGGACGGCCCAGCGCAGGGCGTTCGCGGCCAGCTTCGGCTCGACCACCACCGGCGTCAGCAGGTGGGGGATGTCCTTGTACATGCCGAGCTCGAGCCGCTTGGGATCGATCAGGATGAACCGCACGTCGTCGGGCGTGGCCTTGTAGAGGATGCTCGTGAGCATCGCGTTCATCGCCACGCTCTTGCCCGTGCCGGTCGAGCCGGCGATGAGGAGATGGGGCATCGTGGCGAGGTCCCCCGCGATGGGCTCGCCGTGAATCCGCCGCCCCAGGGCCAGCGCGAGCTTCGACCCGCTCTCGCGGTAGGGGGGCGACTCGAGCA
>JAJEEA010000178.1 GCA_022821235.1 Vicinamibacteria bacterium | reverse complement strand
CGTCCCGCTGCTCCTCGCTGAGGCCGAGCTGGCCCAACGGGACCGAGACCAGGCCGCCCGGCCCGCCCAGCCCACGGGGTCCGGCCGGCCCGCCGGGACCACGCCGGCCCATCCACCCGCGCCGGCCGCCGTCCGGCTGGCTCCACGCCAGGTCCGCCACCAGGAGCGTCCCCGCCGTCACCAGCACGCCGACCGCCACCACCCCCGTCGTCTTCCGAAGAAACAGTGCCTTCATCGTCATCTCCCACTCGATGTCCGCCGGCCGCGACACGCGCGCCCGACCCGTCATGCGGTCACGAACGAAACCGGGCGGCATGCCCCGGCAGCCCACGCCGGCGACCCGGCCCGGCGGCCTGTCCGCGGCTCGCCGGTGCTGTCTACGGTGACCGCCGGGCCCACGCGATTATTCCGGCGTCGTGGAGCGCACCGAGCGAATCGAACGAGGCGATCCGGCGCGAACCGCGGAACCGCGCGCCGCAACCGCACGGCTGTATTACACTGTTGTCACATGAGTCATACCCTCACGGTACGCCTTACACCCGAGCTCGCCGCGTGGCTGAAGGAGACCTCGGCGCGGACCGGCATGGCCCAAGGGGCGATCATCCGGGAGCAACTGGAGAGAGCGCGCGGACAGGACGATGTCCGCAGGTTCATGAAGCTGGCCGGCGCCGTGCACGGCGCCCCCGATTTGTCGGCCCGCAAGGGATTCTCGAGGCCGTGACCGGGATAGCCGACACCGGTTTCCTGGTGGCGTTCGCCAATCGGGCGGACCGTTATCACGACTGGGCGACCGGCTTGGCGGCACAGGTGACGGCGCCGCTGCTGACCTGCGAAGCGGTGCTGGCGGAGACCGTCTTCCACCTCGGGAACCTGCCCCTCGTACTCGCCATGGTTCGCGAGGGCCTCGTCGAGATCTCGTTCGCCGCGAACGACCACCAGGAACGGCTCGCCACCCTCGCCGAGCGCTACCGCGATCGACAACCGGACTTCGCCGACGTGTGCCTCATCCGCATGAGCGAGCTCTTCCCGAGGCACCCCGTCATCACCGTGGACCGCACCGACTTCCAGATCTACCGCCGGCACCGGCGCGAGGTGATTCCCACGGTCTTTCCGCCCGTCGACCGCTGATTCCGCCGCCGGATGACGGCGCTGCCCGAGCCGCCGCGGGGCGTCTCGGGAGACAGGGCGTTGCGCCTTGGGAGCGGGGGAGAGTCCTGCAGGATGAGTCGGCGCGCGGCGGCGCCGAAGTCCGGCACCCACCGGGGCAGCCGCAGTCACCGCCGCCGGTCGTTCACGTCGAAGTAGTCGTCGCAGAACAGGTCCACGATCTGCAGCACGACCTCCTCGACCCGGGGCAGGTTGGCCCCGCCGGTGGTGCCGAGGCTGGCCATGTCCCAGGTGTCGACGTAGGCCCGGAGCTGGTTGCCCTCGATGGTGGCGAGCTGCTGCACCGAAATGCGGGCGTAGTAGGCGTAGAGCCCGGTGGCCCCGCGGTGGGTGGTGACGTTCACGTAGAGGTCGGCCGCCTGCCGCGAGCTCCCGAGCCGGACGCCGCGCTCCTCCAGGCGCCGCTCGACCGCGTCGAGCAGGCCGCGCCGGGTGAGCCCCGCCGCCTCGGCGTCGTCGGCGAGGTCGGCGACCACCACGTTCACGTCGCGGATGCCGGCGAGGTTCTCGCGCTCGACGTCCTGCTGTGCCGCGGCGGGGACGGTCAACGCAAGCACCGCGCCGAGGCTTCCCGCTGCCGCCCACGCCGTCGGTCCACGTTTCACGAGCCACAATCGCATCACGATCGACACTACCATACAGCTTTCGGAGGAAGGTGCGAAGGGATGCGCTTCATCAGCGTCAGCGAGCTGCGCGGTCGATCCGCGGCGGTATGGAAGACCCTGGCCGACGAGAAGGACCTCGTCGTCACCTCCCACGGGAAGCCGATCGCGGTGCTGTCCGCGACAAAGGAAGAGCACCTGGAAGAATCGTTGTGCGCGGTGCGGCGCGCCCGCGCCCAGGCCGCGGTGGCGGCCATCCAGCAGGCGTCCCGGGACCGGGGGACGAATCGCCTGCCGCTGGACGAGATCAACGCGGAGGTCGGCGCGGTGCGCAGGTCGCGTCGTCGATGAAGATTGGGCGGCCCGCAAGGGGTCCCCCCGGTCCTGACACCGCTCAGTCGAGGTGGCCGCGCTCGGCGTCGCCCATCTCGACGTTCCCCTCGGGAAAGTACTCGCGCCAGCGCCGGGTGACGGTCGCGGCCACGTCGGGCCGGCACGTCAGCTCGTCGGGGAACGACGGCGCCAGCCGCGCGTCGATGACGATGGGGGCGGTGCGCACGAGGTGGTTGCGGGCCACCCGGGTCGACGCGGCGTGGACGTCGGCGGCGGGCTCGAAGCGGGTGAACGTCGTCCACAGGAAGTTCATGGCGCTGCGGGCGGCGCGTTCCGCGTCGTCGGTGAGGACCACCAGCGGCCACCCCCGGAACGCGGGATGGGACGCCGCCCGGGCCGGCAGGCCGGGCTCGTCGGCCGCGGACCTCCCGCCAGCCACGAGGCAGCCGCGGCAGAACACCCGCACCTCGTCGATGCCCGCGGGCAGCTCGGCCGCCGAGAACTCGCCGGGGAGCTCGCGCACGGGGTCGCCGAGCCCCAGCCACACGCCCTTCGAGCCGTGGTTCACGGCCGGCCCGGTGTAGTCGAAGGTGTCCATCGACAGGTTGGAGAACACGTACAGGTCCGTCTCGGGATTGGTCCGGGCCAGCACGTGCTCGAGCGTCGCCCGGAAGTCGCGCAGGTCGACCGGCCGGTCGGTCACGAGCAGGAACTTGGTGAGCGAGAGCTGCCCCTCGCCGAGAATGCGGAACGCGCTCGCCATCGCCTCGCGCGCATAGCGCTGCTTGACGACGGCCGCCGACAGCGAGTGGTAGCCGGTTTCGCCGTACGACCAGAGCTGCTCGACGGCGGGCATGACGACGGGGAACAGCGGCGACAGCAGGTCCTGCAGGAGGTCGCCGATGTAGAAGTCCTCCTGGCGAGGCTTGCCGACGACGGTGGCGGGGAAGATGGCGTCGTGGCGGCGCGCGACCCGGTCGACGCGGAAGACCGGGTAGCTGTGGCGTAGCGAGTAGTACCCGTAGTGGTCGCCGAACGGCCCCTCGGGCCGGCGGATCCCCGGCGGCACCGACCCCATCAGGGCGAGCTCGGCGCGGGCCGGCACAGGATGCGGGCCAAGGCCGTCGACCAGCGGCAGCCGCTCGCCCGCGATCAGCGACGCCAGCATCAGCTCGGGCACGTTCTCGGGCAAGGGCGCAACCGCGGCGAGGATCAGGGCCGGCGGGCCGCCGAGGAAGACGGTGACGGGCAGGGCCTCGCCCCGGCCCTCGGCCACCGCGTGGTGGAAGCCGCCGCCCTTGCCGATCTGCCAATGCATGCCGGTGGTGCGGGGGTCGTGGATCTGCAGCCGGTACATCCCGAGGTTGTGGCCGCGCCCGTCGGGATGCTCGGTGAACACCGTCGGCAGGGTGATGAAAGGGCCGCCGTCGTCGGGCCAGGTCGTCAGGGCGGGCAGGCGGTCGAGGCGCACGTCGCCCGTCACCACCTCCGTCACCGGCCCGCGCCGCTCCCGCCGCAGCCCGATCCGGAGCAGCTCGCCCCCGACGTCGCGGGCGCCCCACAGCCGGGAAGGCGTGGGGGGCATCAGGGTCTCCGGCAGCTCGGCGAGCCGCCGGATCAGGCGCCCGGGCCGCTCGCCGAACGCGAGCTCGGCCCGCCGGGCGGTGCCGAAGAGGTTGGTGACGACGGGGAAGTCGGCGTCGGCGACGTTGGTGAACAGCAGGGCGGGACCGCCCGCGGCAACCACCCGACGATGGATCTCGGCCGCCTCGAGCGAGCGCTCGACGGGGACGTCGATCCGCGCCAGGTCCCGGTCGCGTCGAAGACGATCGATGAATGCGCGCAGATCGGGAAAGGACATCGTGAACGGCAGAGCGGCCGCGACGGCGACCACTCGACGGTCGGCGCCACGGGACGGTGGCGGACTCGGGTCGGATGGCTGTGACAGGGCGGACGGAGCCGCCGGACGACGGTCAGGACGCTGACGACAACCGCGTCGCCGCACGCCGAGCCCGCGCAACCGCGAAGAACAGCCCGCGCCCGGAGGCAACCGGGAACGTCACGTCAATCATCGCCCCGGCCAGGCTAGCCCGCCAATCGTCGCCTTCGGCTC
>JAJEEA010000189.1 GCA_022821235.1 Vicinamibacteria bacterium | reverse complement strand
AACGGAGCGGGCGCGGGGGGCAGGAGCAGCGGCGGGACCGCGTCCATGTCGGGGGCGACGCCGAGATGGCGGAGGACCGACTCGCCGATGCGCTGGAAGACGGGGGCGGCGACGACGCCGCCGGACCCCCTCACGCCGTCGACCATGACGAGAACGGTGAGCTCGGGTCGGGTGGACGGCACGAACCCCGCGAACGAGGCGACGTGGTCGGTCCGGGAGTAGCCACCGCCGGGGAGGAGCTTCTCGGCGGTTCCGGTCTTGCCGGCGATGCTGTACCCGGGGATCCGGGCGGCCCGGGCGGTCCCGCGGGCAACGACATCCTCCATGATCCGGGTCACGGTGGCCGCGGTCCGCGTCGTGACCGCCCGCCGGACGACCCGCACCGGAATCTCCTCGCGTACTCCGTCGCGCAGCTTCGCCCGGACGAGCCGGGGGGCCAGCAGCTCGCCGCGGTTGGCGACCGCGTTCATCGCGACCGCCATCTGCAGCGGCGTGACGGCGACGCTGTAGCCCATCGCCACGCGGGCGAGGTCGCCCTCGCGGAGCCGGGAGGCGTCGCGCACGATGCCGCGGCTCTCGCCGGGAAAGTCGCGGGCGCTCGTCTGCCCGAAGCCGAAGCGCCGGACGTAGCGGTTGAGCCGGTCCGGGCCCAGGGTCACGCCGACCTGGCTGGCCCCGACGTTGCTGGACTTGACGATGACCTCGGCGAAGGTGAGGGCCCCGTAGTTGCGACCGCGAAACTCCCGGATCGGCCTCCCCCCGAAGTAGACCACGCCGGGGCTCGTGTCGATGACGTCGCCGGGACCGACCACCTGCTCTTCGATGGCGGCCGAGGCGGTGACGATCTTGAAGGTGGATCCCGGCTCGTAGACGTCCTGCGTCGCCCGGTTCCGGCGGGCGTCCGCGGGAGCGCCCCGCCACGCGTTGGGGTTGAACGTGGGCTCGTTGGCGAGCGCGAGAATGTCGCCGGTGCGCGGATCGAGGACGACGACGCTGCCGCCATCGGCGTCGTGCTCGCGGACGGCGGCGCGAAGCTCCCGCTCGGCGACGTGCTGAATGAAGCTGTCGATGGAGAGCTCGAGCGAGACCCCCGCCGTCGGCCGCCGCTCGACGCGGCTGAACGCCCGCTGGCGGGCGTCGAGCTGCACCAGGATTCTCCCCGGCTCGCCCGCGAGCGTATCCTCGTACAGCGATTCCAGACCGTGCAGGCCCTGGTTGTCGACCCCGGCGTGGCCCAGCAGGTGCGCGGCGAGCCGCCCGCCGGGGTAGTAGCGCCGGTTCTCCTTGAGGAAGCCTATGCCGGCGAGGTCGAGGCCGCGTATCCGCTCGGCCACCCGCGGCGAGATCTGCCGCTCGACGTAGGCGAAGGCGCTGTCCCGGGCGAGGACCGCCGCGAGCCGCTCCTCCCGCTCGGCCGTGCACGCCATCGCCGCGCAGAGCCGGCGGGCCGTCCCCGGCGGGTCGTCCACCATTCGCGGCTCGGCCACGACGCTGTCGGCGGCCACGTCGTAGGCGAGCAGCCGCCCCCCGCGGTCGACGATCTCGCCGCGGCGGGCCGGCGTCTCGATGGCGCGCTCCCGCTGGTCGGCGGCGAGCTGGACGTAGAAGTCGTGATCGACGACCTGGATCTGGACGAGCCGCCCGGCGATGGCGATTCCCCACAGCACCATGACGCAGGCGGCGACCCGCACCCGCGGGTTCAGGACCTCCCGCCAGTGACCGGCCGCCGGGGCTCGCTCGCGTGTCATGGTCGTCTCAACGGGCGGCGAGCGGCACGACGCGCGCCCCCGCGTTCCTGTCCGCCATCACCGCGCCGTCGGGCGGCGGCGAGGCCGCCTGGCGCTCGACCACCTGCATGCCGGCCCCCGCCGGCGGCGCCAGCCCCAGCTCCGCCGTCGCGATGCGCTCGATCCGCTGCGGCGCGCTCAGCGTCTCGATCTCCAGGAGCAGGTGCCGGTTCAGGTCGAGCTGCCGGGAGCGCTCCTGCTCCATCTGCTCGATGTCGTAGCCGGTGCTGAGCAGCTCGAAGTGCTGCCACGCCGAGAACAGGGTCACGGCCACGAAGCAGACCCCCACCGCCAGCGACCGCCAGAGCTCGCGTTGCCGCCGCCGGTCGATCTCGCGCGCGATCGGCGCGTTGCGGATGTCCCGGGTGACGCGGAAGTCGAGGTTCTGCTGATTCACGCCGCCCTCCAGGCCGCCCGCAGCCGGGCCGAGCGGGCGCGGGGGTTGCGGGCCAGCTCGTCCTCGGCCGGCCGTACCGGCTTGCGGGTCAGAATGCGCATCGCGAGCTCGCCGCCGCGCTCGAGCTCCCGCAGCGTGCGCTTGACGATGCGGTCCTCGAGCGAGTGGAAGCTGATGACGGCGAGGCGCGCGCCCGTCCTCAGGCGCCCCGCGGCCGCCCGAAGGAACGCGTCGAGCCCGTCGAGCTCGCGGTTGACCCAGATGCGCAGGGCCTGGAACGTGCGGGTGGCGGGGTCGATGCGGGACCGGCCGCGGTAGCGCGCGGCGCGGCGGACGACGGCGGCGAGCTCGGCGGTCGTCCCGATGCCGTCGCCGGCCCGCGCGGCCACGATGGCGCGGGCGATGCGGAGCGAGCGGCGCTCCTCGCCGTACTCGAAGATGACGTCGGCCAGCCCCTCGGGGGTCGCCTCGGCGAGGAGGTCGTCGAGGGTGCGGCCCGCCGTCCGGTCCATGCGCATGTCCAGGGGGTCGTCGCGGCGGAAGCTGAAGCCCCGCCCCTCGGCCTCGAGCTGGACCGAGGAGCAACCGAGGTCGGCCAGCGCCCCGTCGACCCGGTCGACCCCGAGCCGGTCGAGCACGTCGTCGAGGCCGCGGTAGTCGGCGTGCACCAGGTCCACGCGGTCGCTCCAGGCGGCGAGGCGACGGCGGGCGAGGGGCAGCACCTCGGCGTCGCGGTCGAGCCCGACGACCCGCTCCGCCCCCGCCTCGAGCAGCGCCGCCGCGTGCCCGCCGGTCCCCACCGTGCAGTCGACGACGAGGCCGCGCCCCGCCGGCTCGAGCAGCTCGACCGTCTCCGCCCGCAGGACCGGCTCGTGTAGGATCGTCGCCATCAGATGCCGAACTCCGACAGCTTCCGGGCATCGGCGTCGGTGAAGGGCTCGTCCGCCATGCGCGTCGCGAAGCGCTCGTGATTCCACACGTCGAGATGGTCGAGCTGCCCCAGCACGTCCACGTCGCCCACCATCGCCGCCGACTCGCGCAGCAGCGGGTGGATGGACACCCGGCCCTGCTTGTCGATCTCGCCGGGCTGGCCGTAGTAGTTCACGAGGTCGACGTAGCGGGCGAGCTCGGGGAGCGACGGCGGCAGCGTCGCCAGCTTGCGCTCCATCTCCTCCCACACCGGCATCGGATAGATGTTGACGACCACGCCCTCGTGCTTGCGGGAGGTCACGTACACCTGGGCGCCGTACCGGTCCTGCATGGCGGTCCGGAACACGGCGGGGATCTTCAGCCGCCCCTTCTCGTCGATCTTGACTGAGTAGTTCCCCCGAAGCACCACTATGCTCCACTGAGGTCCAATAAAGTCCACCCACACTATAGAACCGACCACAACCGGTGTCAACAAGTGACGTGAAATCTATGACTTACGTTTTATATTCGCATTTTCGCTCGACGGAGGGGGGGCGACGGGAACCATGCTGCGGGCCGGACTGACGGGGCTGCCGTCGACGGGCAGGACCACGCTGTTCCGCCTGCTGACGCAGGCATCGGGCGAGTCGGCGCCGGCGCCTCGCCGGGCGGGGTCGCAGGTGGGGGTCGCGCAGGTGCCCGACCCCCGCCTCGATCGGTTGACGGCGCTCTTCGACCCGCGGCGCCGGGTGCCGGCCACGGTCGAGGTGAGCGACCTCGGGGGCCGCGGCTCGGCCGCCGAGATGCTCGACGTGCCGGGGTTCCGCAACGCCGACGCCCTGCTCCACGTGCTGCGGATGTTCCGGGACGAGCGGGTCCCGCACGCGTCGGGCCGCCTCGACCCGGCCCGGGACGCGCGGCAGGTGGAGGACGAGCTGATCCTGGCCGACCTCGGGGTCGCCGAGCGGCGGGTGGAGAAGATCCGACAGGACATGAAGAAGGGCCGCAGCCGCGAGCTCGACGAGGAGCTGCGGGTCGTCGAGCAGTGCCGGGCGGCCCTCGAGGACGGCCGGCCCCTGCGCGCGCTCGCCCTCGACGCGCCCGACGCCCGGCGGCTGCGGGGCTTCAGCTTCCTGTCCGCCAAGCCGTTGCTCGTCGTGCTCAACCTCGACGAGGCGGACGTGGCGGACCCCGAGGGGGCGGTCGCGCGGGCCGGCCTCGCCGACGCCCTGTCGGGGAGCGGGATCGAGACGGTGCCGGTCTGCGCGAAGATCGAGCTGGAGATAGCGGAGCTGCCGCCGGGGGACCGGGCCGGGTTCCTGGCCGACCTCGGCCTCGCCGACTCGGGGCTCGACCGGGTGGTCCGGGCCGCCTACCGGCTGCTCGGCTACATCTCGTTCTTCACGGTGGGGAAGGACGAGTGCCGGGCGTGGTCGATCCCGCGCGGGACGGCGGCCCAGGAGGCGGCGGGCGAGATTCACAGCGACATCGCGCGGGGGTTCATCCGCGCCGAGGTCGTCCACTACGACGCGCTGACGGCCCGGGACGGCTCGCACGCCGCGTGCCGCGAGCACGGCGAGGTGCGGCTGGAGGGCAAGGACTACGTGGTCCGCGACGGCGACGTCATCAACTTCCGGTTCGCCACGTGACGGGCCGTGGTGGAACACCGCGTCGCACCGCGCCCGGGGCGCCGGCGGATCGCCGGGGCGCCCGCCCGACAAGGCGTGAGGAGGGCGCATATCGGGAATATGCAACCGACGAAGCGACGCAACCGGGCGTCCGTGCCGGCCACGGCGCACTACCGGCTGCCGAGCCCCACCGAAAGCGGCCCGACGCGATGGCGCGCGGCGCCGGAGCCCGCGAGGCGCGGCGCCCCGACGCGCCCCCGACGATGACGCCCCCCGAGTCCACCCGCGACGGCCTCGCCCGCTCGGCCGGCATCGCGGGCCTCGCTACCCTGACCAGCCGGGTGCTGGGGCTGGTGCGGGACCAGGCCCTCGCCTACCGCTTCGGGGCCGGCGACCGGATGGACGCCTTCTTCGTGGCCCTGCGCATTCCCAACCTCCTGCGCGAGCTCTTCGCGGAAGGGGCGATGAACGACGCCTTCGTGCCCGTCTTCACGCGGCGCCTGACCCGCGAGGGCCGCGAGGCGGCGTGGCGGCTGGGGTCGCAGCTCATCAACGCCCTCGTGGTCGTCACCGGGGTCATCGCGGCCGCCGGCATGGTGTTCGCGGAGCCGCTGACCCGCCTGTTCGCCGCCGGCTACCAGAACGTCCCCGGCAAGCTCGAGCTGACCGTGCAGTTGACCCGCATCGTCCTGCCGTTCTTCACCCTGGTGGCGGTGGCCGCCGCGTGCATGGGCATGCTCAACTCGCTGCGCCGCTTCTTCGTCCCCGCGCTCTCGCCCGCCGCCTACAACGTCTGCCTCATCGCGGCCACCCTCGCCGTCGTGCCTCTGATACCCGGGGGCGGCATGGACCCCATCGCGGCGGTCGCGGCCGCCGTGCTGGCCGGCGGGGCGGGGCAGATTGCGGTGCAGTGGTGGGCGCTGCGCCGCGAGGGGTTCCGCTGGCGGCCGGCCCTGGACCCGGCCGACCGGGACCTGCGCGACGTCGTGGGGCTGATGGGGCCGGCGACGGTGGCGGGGGCCGCGCTGCAGGTGAACCTGACCGTCAACACCCGCCTCGCCGCCTTCGAGGGCACCGGCGCCGTGAGCTGGCTTACCCACGCGTTCCGGCTGATGTACCTGCCGCTGGGGGTGCTCGGGGTGTCGATAGCGACGGTGACCCTGCCCGCGGTGTCGCGCCACGCCGCGGCCGGCGACCTCGCGGCGGTGCGGGAGACCGTGTCCCGCGGGCTGCGCCTGATGCTCGCGGTGATGGTGCCGGCGGCGGTGGGCCTCGCGGTCCTCGCGACCCCCGTCGTGCGGCTCGTCCTGGAGCGGGGCGAGTTCACCGCCGCCGATACCGCGGCGACGGCGCGCGCGCTGGTGTGCTACGCCCCGGGCATCGTCGGCTACGCGGCGGTGCGGCTGACCGCCCCGGTGTTCTACGCCTTCGGCAACAGCCTGACTCCGGCCCTCGTCAGCGTCGTCACCGTCGCCCTGAACGTCGGGCTGAATCTCGTGCTCGTGCGGATCATGGGGTATCCCGGACTCGCGCTGGGCACGGCCCTCGCGTCGGGGTTCAACGCCGGCGGCCTTCTCGTGCTGCTGCGCCGCCGGCTCGGGGGCATCCACGGCCGCCGCCTCGCGGATTGCTTCTTGCGGATCTCCGTGGCGGCCGCGGCCATGGGCGCGGCGGTCGGCGTGGTCGAGGGCATGGTCGCGGAGCTCGCGGCGGAGGGCGGCCTCCTGACCGAGGCGCTCGTCCTCGGCGGGGAGATCGCCCTCGGTCTGGTGGTGCTGGCCGTCGCCGCCCGGCTCCTCGGCATCACCGAGCTCGACGAGGTGCGGGCGCAGCTCCTGGGTCGGCCTGACGTCAGGCAGCCGTCGTCCGGCGCCGGGGGGCAGCGCTGAGAGTCTGCGCCGGCGGAACGATAGCGGACAGATCGGCTACTACACGGTGCCGGCCGTCGCCGCCCGGCTCCTCGGCATCGCCGAGCTCGACGAGGTTCGGGCGCAGCTCCTGGGTCGGACCTGACGTAAGGAGCCGTCGTCCGGCACCGGAGGGCAGCGCCGAGAGTCTGCGCCGGCGGAACGATCGGCTACTACATGGTGCGGTTGCCATGGGCAGGAACCAACTCACGCCGAGGCCGGAATCTCCTGCGGCGCAGACCCCCGGCCCAAAACGCCCCTTCGGCTCCATTCGCGGCCAACCGACCCTGCCGAGAGTCCGCACCGTTCCCCGGCCCAGGCTCCTGCCAATCGTCGCGGGGCGGCCTTGGCGGTCGCCTCGGGAATCTCGCTGGCGCGAGACCTCGGCGCCGCGAGGATGGCCGCCGAACCGACCCCTGCCGGGAGTACCGCACCGTTCTGCGATGCTGATTCATCGTCCGTGACGGCTCCGGTCCGGCGCCCGACCGACTACAGCCGGCCCGCCACCGTCGTCCTGACCGTGGTACGATGACCCGACGATGCCCCGCGGCTACTACCACCAGCGCCCGGCCGGGATGTCGTTCGGGCCGGGTCCGATGACCCCGGCCGTGAAGATGCTGCTGTGGGCGAACGTCGGCGTCTTCGTGGCCGGCGCCCTCGTCCCGCCCCTCGGCCGCCTCCTCATCGAGGTGTTCGGGCTGCGCCCCGAGGCGGTGGTGTCGGGGCTGCGCTTCTGGCAGCCCGCCACCTACATGTTCCTGCACGGGAGCATCGGGCACATCTTCTTCAACCTGCTGGTGCTGTGGATGTTCGGCGTTCAGCTCGAGCGCCTGTGGGGACCCGCCTACTTCCTGCGCTTCTACCTGGTGACCGGCGTCGGGGCCGGCATCGCCACCATCGTCGCGGGGCTGCTGCCGTTCGCGTTCAGCGGGCCCACGTACGTCGGCGTGACCATCGGCGCCTCGGGCGCGATCTACGGCCTGCTGATGGCGTTCGCCGTCTACTATCCGAACGCGCCGATCCTGGTGTTCTTCGTGTTCCCCGTCCCGGCCCGCTACTTCGTGATGATCATCGGGGCCATCGCCTTCCTGTCGGTGCCGCGCGACGCCGGGGTCGCCCACGTCGCCCACCTCGCCGGGCTCGTCGTCGGCTACCTCTATCTGAAGCGGGGCACGGGGATCGGCCTGCCGCGGCTCGGCCGGTTCGGGCTGAAGGCCGAGATCAAGTACCGGTACCTCCAGTGGAAGATGGGGCGGCTGCGCCGCAGGTTCCGCGTCGTGCCGCGGCGCGACGACTGGGACGGCACGGTCCACTGACGCCCACCGGCCGCGGGCACCGTGGCGAAAGTCCCCGCTGGATTCGAGCGGCGAGCATCCCGCCTGCGCCCGACAGGCGTCGCCTTCGGCTCCGATTGCCGCCCAACCGTGGCTGGCGCGCGTCTGCGCCGTGGCCGGCACCGACGCCCGGTTGCGTCGTCGTCGGTTGCGCAGGCCCGACATGCGCCCTCATCGTGCCTCGTCAGGCGGGCGCCTCGGCTTCCGGCCGGCGCCCTCCGGGGACCGGGCAACGCGGGGCCTCGCCGCGGGCGGTCAGGGCGAAGGTGTCCGCGAGGGCCTCGATCTGGCGCGGGACGAGCCCGGGCACGCGCACCACCTCGCCCTCGCGCACGACGACGTCCTCCCCCGCCACCCGCAGCCCGAGCATCCCGTCGAGGACGTAGATCAGCTCCTCGCCGTCGTGGGCATGGAGCGGCACGAGGGCCCCGCGCTTCAGGTAGACCTGCGCCAGCATCTGGCGATTGCCGGCGACCACCTTCCGCGAGATGAGGGCGGTGATCTTCTCGAGCGCCAGATCCTCCCACGCCGTCACCACGCCGTCGCCTTCGCTCGTCATCGTCGGAAGCGGCCGGCCGCCCGGCCGCGTGGCCGGTCGGGAGCCGGCCGTCGCCGCGATGCTATAATTTACTGTCAATGCGGGCCAGCCATCGGTCCCACCTTTGGCACGCAGGATTGCACCATGGAGCGCTCGACGGGCTCGGGGAACGCGCCTGCCGCGACTTCACAGCGGCTGTACGGCGGGCTGTCGCGGGATGAGCTGCTGCGGTTCTACCGCACGATGCTCATGGCGCGCCGCCTCGACGAGAAGGAGCTGCAGCTCAAGCGGCAGAGCAAGAGCTTCTTCCAGATCAGCGGGGCGGGCCACGAGGCGATCCAGGTGGCGGCGGGCACGCTGCTGACGGCGGGCCGCGACTGGTTCTTCCCCTACTACCGCGACCGGGCCCTGGCCCTGGCCCTGGGCATGACGGCCCGCGAGATGCTGCTCGCGGCGGTCGGCGCCGCCGCCGATCCGTCGTCGGGGGGGCGCCAGATGCCCGCCCACTGGAGCCAGCCGGCCCTCAACCTGGTCTCTCCGTCCAGCGCGGTGGCGACCCAGTGCCTGCACGCCGTGGGGTGCGCGGAGGCCTGTCAGTTCCTCGGGTTCCCGGACGTCGCGGACGCCGCCGGCGCCGGCTCGGAGGGCGACGTCGTCTACGTGTCGCTCGGCGAGGGGGGCACCAGCGAAGGGGAGTTCTGGGAGTCGCTGAACACCGCCTGCACGCGCCGGCTGCCGGTGATCTACCTGATCGAGGACAACGGGTACGCCATCTCGGTTCCGGTCGAGATACAGACGCCGGGGGGCGACGTCGCCCGCCTCGTGTCGGGGTTCCCGGGGCTGGAGGTCGTCAGCGTCGACGGCACCGACGCCCTCGCGAGCGTCGAGGCGATGCGCCGGGCCCTGGCCTACGCGCGCGGCGGCCGCGGCCCCGTCCTCGTCAAGGCCGGCGTGGTGCGGCTGCACTCGCATTCCGAGTCGGACGACGACGGCCAGTACAAGAGCGAGGCGGAGCGCGAGGCGGATCGGGCCCGCGACCCCATCACGCAGCTCGCGGCGGTCCTGACCGGCCGTCGGATCGCGGACGACGCGGAGCTGGCGCGGCTGTCGGCCGGCGTGGACGACGAGATCCGGGCGGCCGCCGACGAGGCCCTGGCCGCCGCCCCGCCCGACCCGTCCACGGCCATGCGCTACGTGTACTCCCCCGACGTGGACCCGGCGGCCGCGCGCTTCGACGTGCCCGGCGCGCCCGAGGGCGACCCGATCACGATGGTGGCGGCCATCAACCGCACCCTCGAGGACGAGATGGCCCGCGACCCTCGGATCGTGATCTTCGGGGAGGACGTGGCCGACTGCAGCCGGGCCGAGGTGCTGTCCGCGGTGCCCGGGAAGGGCGGGGTGTTCAAGGCCACCCTCGGGCTGCAGCGGAAGTTCGGTCGCGAGCGGGTGTTCAACTCGCCGCTGGCCGAGGCCAACATCGTGGGCCGGGCCGTCGGCATGGCCGTCCGCGGGCTCAAGCCGGTGGTCGAGATCCAGTTCTTCGACTACATCTGGCCGGCGATGATGCAGATTCGCGACGAGCTGACGATGCTGCGCTACCGGTCGAACAACGCGTTCTCGTGCCCGCTCGTCATCCGGGCCCCGATCGGCGGCTACCTGCGGGGCGGTTCGCTCTACCACAGCCAGTCGGGCGAGAGCATCTTCGCCCACTGCCCGGGGTTGCGCATCGCCTATCCCTCGAACGCGGCCGACGCGGCGGGGCTGCTGCGCACCGCCGTCCGTTGCGACGACCCGGTGCTGTTCCTCGAGCCCAAGCACCTCTACCGTCAGCCCTACGGCAAGGCCGCGTACCACGGACCGGACCACCAGATTCCGTTCGCGCGGGCGAGCACGCGGCGCGAAGGGACCGACGTCGTCGTGATCACCTGGGGCTCGCTGGTCCAGCGGTCGCTGCTGGCGGCGGAACGGGCGGCCCGGGAGGACGTCAGCGTGCAGGTGATGGACCTCCGGACGCTGGCCCCCTGCGACTGGAGCTCCATCGCGGCGGCGGTGGCCGCCACGAGCCGCGTCGTGGTGGCCCACGAGGACCAGTTGACCTGCGGGTTCGGGGCCGAGCTGGCCGCCCGCATCGCCGACGAGCTCTTCGACCACCTCGACGCCCCCGTCAAGCGCGTCGGCGCCCTCGACTGCCCCGTCGCCTACCACCCCGATCTCGAAGAGGCGATCCTGCCGCAGCCCGACGACATCCTGCGGGCGATCACGGCCGTCGCCGCGTACTGACGGCCCCGGCGCGGGCCCGCCCGCAACATCGCCGACCTCCCGACACCGACGACATCCTGCGGGCGATCACGGCCGTCGCCGCGTACTGAAGGCCCGGCGCGGGCCCGCCCGCGACATCGCCGACCTCCCGACACCGACGACAGGCGCTTGCCCCTGCCCGCCGGATCGAGCCGGACGAAGAAGAGGCGCATACCGTCGGTTCGGGAGCCGCGCCGGCACCCTTGCCACGGAGGCGCTCCCCCTGCTACGATTATGCGTTTGTGGCGGGCGTGGGAACGGCCATCCTAGGGCATGAACCGTGACCTGACGGCGGCGGCGGACTGAGAGACACAGCCGCGCACGCTCGCTATCGGGGCTCACGATGCCCGACCCCGACGACCATTTTCTCGCGAGATCGCTCGAGGCCTTGCAGGAGAACGTGCGTCGAGCGGGTCCGGCCGCCTCCGCCGGGTACACGTTGATCGGGGCCATCCTCCTCCTCGGGGGCCTGGGGCACCTGCTCGACCGGTGGGCGGAGACCGAGCCGTGGTTCCTGCTCGCGGGTCTGTTGACGGGAATGGTCGTCGGGTTCTACGAGCTGGCGAAGACGGTCTGGAAACCATGAAGTTGTCGGCCGCGCTGGCGGCGGCGTGCGTGCTCACCTGGGGGGCGGCGGCGGCGTTGGCGCCGGAGGCGACCACCCCGGCGTTGCTGGGAATGGCCGCGCCGCTCGCGGTGGGGCTGGCGACGATACGGCTCGTCGAACGGACGGTGCGCGCCGACGTGACCCGCCTCACGGCGCGGATGGCCGCCGCTTTCGCGGTGAAGCTGGTGTTCTACGCGGTATACGTCTCGGTCGTCGTCGGGTTGCTGCGGGTCGAGCCCGTGCCCTTCACGCTCAGCTTCACCTTCTACTTCGTCGCCCTCCAGGTTTCGGAGGCGCTGTACTTCAGGACCCTGCTGGTGAACGCCGGCGCAACCCCGTCGGCGGGGCGCTGACGCGGCGCCGCCACCGGACATCATGATGAACGCCGCACAGCACGCCGAGGACCTGCCCGTCGAGGACGCGCACGCCACCGCCGGCCACGCCGCGGGCGGACACGGCGAAGGCGAGTTCGACGCGGGCGAGGTGATCATCGAGCACATCGCGAACAGCCCGCTCGACCACCCGATCCTGCACGGGCCGCACATCGCCGGCATCGACTTCTCGGTCACCAAGCACGTGATGATGCTGTGGCTGGTGGCGGGCTTCCTGTTCCTCGTCATCACCCTCGCGACGCGGCGCTTCCTCGCGCAGGAGCGTCCGATCCCGGCCGGGTTCATGAACGCGCTCGAGGCGGTGGTGCAGTTCGTGCGCGACTCGATGGTGCGGCCGAACGTGGGCGCGAAGTGGGTCAACACCTGGACCCCGTTGATCCTGACCCTCTTCGTTTTCATCCTGACCGCGAACGCGGTGGGCCTGGTGCCGATGTTCGAGGTGCTCGGCCTGGTCGACAAGGCGATTCTGCATACCTCGGAGGAGTCGCTGCTGAACAGCATGCTCCACGGGGGGGCCACCGCCACCGCCAACTACAACGTGACGGCGGCGCTCGCCACCATCACCTTCTTCGCGATCATCGTGGCCGGCAGCATGGCCCACGGCTTCATCACGCACTGGAAGAACCTGGTGCCGCACGGCCTGGCGTGGCCCATCTACATCCTGCTCATCCCCATCGAGGTCATGGGCATGTTCGTCAAGCCGTTCGCGCTGACGATGCGGCTTGCCGCCAACATGAGCGGGGGGCACATCGCGATACTCGCGATCCTGTCGCTGGTCTTCATCTTCAACCAGCAGTTCGGAAGCCCGCTGCTCTCGATGGGGGTCGGCGCCTTCGTCGGCGTGCCCCTGGCGACCGGGATCCTGGCCCTCGAGATCATCGTCGTCCTCGTCCAGGCCTACGTGTTCGCCCTGCTGACGTCGGTCTTCGTCGGCATGGCCATCAACGTGCACCACTAGCGACCACTTCCTCGAACCACGGCACGCTCATCGAAAACGAGACGGCACACTCGAACGGAGGTTGACTGCATGGAACTGTTGTACATCGCCGGCGTTGCGATCGGTCTCGGCTTGATCGTCATTGGCGCGGGTCTGGGAATCGGGCGGTTCACGGCGGCCGCCGCCGAGAGCATCGCACGCCAGCCTTCGGCCGCCGCGCAGATCACGGGGGCCGTGCAGCTTCCCCTCTTCCTGCTCGAAGGGGTCGCGATCCTCGCCGAGGTCTTCGTCTTCGTCGTCGTCCTGATGCGGTGACCGCCGCATTCCCTGGAACGCGACGGGTAATGCCGCGGGAGGGAGCGCCTCATGGATAATCCGCTGGTCCAGCCGGATGTCGGGCTGTACATCTGGACCATCATCACCTTCCTGACCCTGCTCTGGGCCCTGCGCCGGTACGCCTGGGGCCCCCTGCTGCGGGCGCTCGACGCGCGCCAGGAGACCATCCGGAAGTCGCTCGACGAGGCCGAGCAGGCCCGGAAGGAGCTGGCGCAGGCCCAGGAGACCGCGACGAAGGTCATCACGGACGCGCGGGTCGAGGCCCAGTCCATCCTCGCCGAGAGCCGCAGCGCGGCCGAGACCTTCAAGGAAGAGTCGAGACAGCAGGCCAAGGCCGAGGCCGATGCGGTCGTCGCGGCGGCCCAGCGCCGGATTCAGCAGGAGACGGCGCGGGCGATGCAGGAGATCCGGCGGGAGACGGTCGACCTGTCCCTGCAGATCGCCTCGAAGCTCATCCGCAAGAACCTCACGCCGGAAGACAACGACGCCCTGATCCGGGAATCGCTCGCCCAGATCGACGCACGCCACTGACGGCGGCCAGCCCGGCGGCCGACACGCCGCCGGGTCTCCCGAGAGCGGCAGTATACGCCAACGGAAACGGCAGAATGGGCGGGCGGTGGCGGACGGAGACGCCCCCGGCGGATGCCGCAGGCCGATGGACCGTCGCGGCGGCCGCAGGCACCGCCATCCGACCGCAGTCACCCGAAACGATATTACCTGCCGGCGTACCAAGGCCGACGCGGACCCCACGACTCGGCGGAGTGGACGGAGCGGGGTCGGGGAGGAAGCGCGCAGCCAGCTACTTGATCTTCAGCGTCGGGTAGTCCGGTGTGCGCGGCGCGAGCGTGCGGTTCGCGCAGTCGGCGACCAGATCGAGCCCTTCGAGCACGATCTGGCCGATTAGCGGCTCGCTCAGCGGGGGGCCGACCATGCACTCCGTGACCATGGCCCGGCCGCAGACCTCGATGGCGACCGGACCCACGACCGGCCGTTCCTCCCTGCGCTCGTCCGCATAGGTCACGATCGCGGTTCGAATCGACTCCAGTCCGAGCCGCTCGACGACGTTCTGGGGCAGGACGAGCATGACGGCGCCGGTATCCACGATGCCGTCCAGGCGGGTCGCGCGCACGGGGTCCCCGCTGATGCCCCGCTCGACGATTCTGCGGTCCACGTGGTTCTCCAGGCCGACGTTGACGACGATTTCTCCCATCTGCCGGATCTCCTGACCGGCGCCCGCCCGAACCCGGGGACGCGGGCACGGTATCGCACGGCCGATGTGGGCGGGTCCGGCGCCCGCGGGGGCTCGGAAGCACCCTCTCCAGGGGTACGACGCCTTCTCCCGGAGGGATGTTCCCGTCCGATCCCGCACCGACGCGGGCCGGCGGACGGGCAGTTCAGCAACGTCCGGCGTGCAACGCGGCGAGCCGGACGCCAGTCGACGTTCGTGCGGAGACAAGTAATCGGCGATCGTCGGCGCACAGCGCCGCGAAGCGGACATCCCCCACCGGCGGCCGGCCCACGGTCGTGCGGAAGCCCCGGGGCGCGCAACGCGCGAGCCGGACGCTCCCGCGTCGAGATCCTGGACCGCGGCCCCGCCCGCAGCCACTGTGCCGATGTTCGCGCAGAGTACCCCTCCGCGTGCAACGACGCGGCGAGCCGACCGGCCCCGGCAGCCGGCGACCCCGCGGGCGAGCGTCGGGAGGCGGACAGGTCAGCGCAGGGCCGACGTGCCGGCGCCGAGGCCCTCGATGGCGGTCGCGGCCGCCTCGGCGCTCGCGAAGAGGAACTGGGGATAGAGGCCGAAGACGACGGTGCCGACCACGGCGACGACGAGGGCCGCGGTCATCGCGGGGCCGAGGACGAGGGGCGAGGAGGCCGGGGCGGTCTCGTCGTTGATCCACATGAAGACGACGACGCGCAGGTAGTAGTAGAGCGACACCGCGCTGTTGGCGACGGCGATGACGGCCAGCCAGACGAAGCCGGCGTCGATGGCGGCGCCGAAGAGCCAGACCTTCCCCATGAAGCCGGCGGTGGGGGGAATGCCCCCCAGCGACAGCATGAAGAAGAGCATGGCGAACGCCATCATCGGGCTGCGCCGCGAGAGCCCGGTCAGGTCCTTCAGCTCGTCGCCGACGACGTCGCTGCGCCGCATGGCGGCCACCACCGCGAACGCCCCGAGCTGCATGAAGAGGTAGACGCCGACGTAGACGAGCATCGCGGCCACGCCGCGCTGGGTGCCGGCGACGACCCCCATGAGCAGGTAGCCGGCGTGGGCGATGGACGAGTACGCCAGCATGCGCTTCAGGTTGCTCTGGGTCAGGGCGGCGATGTTGCCCACGGTCATGGTGACGACCGCGAGCCCCCAGAACAGGGCCGTCCACTCCGCGCCGAGGGACGGGAGCCCCTCCAGGAAGATGCGGACGAGCATGGCGAACGACGCCGCCTTCGACCCCACCGAGAGGAACGCGGTGACCGGGGTCGGCGCGCCCTCGTACACGTCGGGCGCCCACATGTGGAACGGCACCGCCGCGATCTTGAAGCCCATGCCGGCAGCCACGAGGACCACCGCGAGCACCAGCAGCGGGCCCGACTCCTGTCCGGCGAGGGCGGCCGCGGTGCCCTCGAGGCTGGTGGTGCCGGTGACCCCGTAGAGGATCGACATGCCGTAGAGCAGGACCCCCAGCGAGAACGCCCCGAGCAGGAAGTACTTGACGGCGGCCTCGTTGGACCGCGGGTTGGGCTTGAGATAGCCGGCGAGCACGTAGAACGAGACGGCCATCGTCTCGAGCCCGATGAACAGGGTGATCAGGTCCATCCCGCTCGCCATGAACATCATGCCGAGGGTGGCGCAGAGGATCAGGAAGTAGTACTCGCCGGCCCGCAGGCCCTCGACCCGCAGGTAGGGCGACGACATGAGCATCGTCACCGCCGCCGACCCGAGGGCCACGACCTTGAAGAACGCGGCGAACCCGTCGATGGCGAGCAGCCCCTTCGACGCGGTCACGTCGAGGCCGGCGAACGCGGCCACCCAGTACAGGGCCGCCGCCACGGTGGCGAGGGACACCCCGAGGAGCACGTCGTCGCGGCGCGGCGTCACCACCGACAGCAGGAGGACGACGAGGGCCCCGCCGGTGACCACGATCTCCGGCAGGATGTAGTAGAAGTCGAGCGCGGAGAATCCCTCGGGCATTATCGGGCGCCCCCGCGCACCGGCGCGCCGGCGTCATCGGACCCGCCGCCCCGGGCGAGCGCCACCGGCGCCGCCGTCCCGGAGCGCTCCGCGTTGACCGCGTCGTACTCGCTGTCGACGCGGGACATCACGTGATCGACCGACGTGTCGAGGCGGTCGATGAACGGCTTCGGGTAGAGCCCTATCCACACCGCGAGGATGATGAGCGGCACGAAGGTCGCCCACTCGCGCAGGTTGAGGTCGGGCAGGTTCTCGTTCTTCGGGTTGTCGATGGCGCCGAACATGGTGCGCTGGTAGAGCCACAGCATGTACGCCGCCCCGAGGACGATGCCGGTCGCCGCCGCCGCCGCCCACCACATGTTCACGACGAAGATGCCCTGCAGGATGAGCACCTCGCCGATGAACCCGTTGAGGGTCGGCAGCCCGATGGACGACATCGTCATGATCAGGAACACCGCCGCGAACGCCGGCATGATCTTCGACAATCCCCCGTACTCGGCGATCTCGCGCGTGTGCCGGCGCTCGTAGACGATGCCGACGATGAGGAAGAGGGCGCCGGTGGAGATGCCGTGGTTCAACTGCTGCACGATGCTGCCGGTGATGCCGACGGGGGTCAGCGCGAACATGCCGAGCATGACCATACCCATGTGGCTGACGCTCGAGTACGCGACCAGCCGCTTCCAGTCGTGCTGCGCCATCGCCACCAGCGCCCCGTAGATGATGCCGATGATGGACAGCGCCGCCACCCACGGCACGAACGCCACCGTCGCCTCGGGCAGGATGGGCAGCGAGAAGCGGATGAACCCGTAGGTGCCCATCTTCAGGAGCACCGCGGCCAGGATGACCGAGCCCGCGGTGGGGGCGTCGGTGTGGGCGTCGGGCAGCCAGGTGTGGAACGGGAACATCGGCACCTTGACCGCGAACCCGAGGAAGAAGGCGAGGAAGACCCACCACTGCAGGCCGAACGGCATGTTCAGCTCGTGGAACTGCGTGATGTCGAACGTGTAGACCCCGGTGACCTCGTGGCTGTAGAAGTAGACGGCTAGGATGCCGAGCAGCATGACGACGCTGCCGACGAGGGTGAACAGGAAGAACTTGATGGCCGAGTAGAGGCGGTTGTCGCTGCCCCAGATGCCGATGAGGAAGTACATCGGCACCAGCATGACCTCCCAGAACACGAAGAACAGCAGGAAGTCGAGGGCGACGAAGGCGCCGATCATGCCGGTCTGGAGCACCAGCATGAAGACGTAGTACTCCTTGACCCGCACGGTGATGGCGGTCCACGACGAGAGGATCGCGATGACCCCCATCAGGGTCGTGAGCAGCACCAGGAGCGCGCTGAACCCGTCGACGCCGAGGTGGTACTCGGCCCCGATGGACGGAATCCAGGGCAGCCGCTCGACGAAGTGCCAGTACTCGGCGGCCGCCGGGTCGAACGAGAACCACAGCGGCAGCGACACCAGGAAGCCGGCCCCGGCCGTCACGTTCGCGATCCAGCGGATGGTGTCCTCGTTGCGCTTGTTCACGAACAGCAGGATCACGGCGCCGGCCAGCGGCGTGAACATGATCAGCGACAACAGATAGGGGAAGTTGCTCATGAGCCGATTCTCGATGCGGCCTCGGGCCCGCCAGGGCCCCGCTCGTCGTTGCGTTCCGTTGCGATTCGTCGATCCCCGGCGTCCATGGCGACGCGGCCGGCCGGCGCGGACCGGGCGCCGGCAACCTGCGCCGCGGGAGCCTCGCGCCGACGAAACTCCCCCACGACCGCAAGGGTCGCGCCGCGGCCGTCAGGCCGCGCGATCGGGCGCTACTGCCCGAAGTAGCGGGCGGCGATGTACAGGGTCACGAACGCGAAGACCCCGAACAGCGCCGCGACCGCGTAGTTCTGTATCAGGCCGGTCTGCGCGTGCCGGAACCGGTAGCTGCCCTCGGCGCAGATCCTGCCCACGAGGTTCACGAGCCCGTCGACGACGTACTTGTCCACGACGTGCGAGACCCACGCCGACGCCCGGGTGGTCCAGCCGGTGCCGTTCACGGCCCCGTCGACGACGTTGCGGTCGACCGTCCACAGCCCCCTGGCGCTGCCCATCGTCCCCTTGACGGCGGTCGCGTCGTAGAGCTCGTCCACGTAGTACTTGTTGGTCAGCACGCGGTGGGCGCCCGCGAAGTCGGACGCGAGCCGCTCCGACTCCTCGGGGCGCTGCACGTAGAGTCGCCAGGCGAAGGCGATCGCGCCGGCCGCGACCAGGACGGACAGGGCCATGAGCCCCCACTCGATGGCGTAGTGGTGCTCCTCCTCCGCGGCGTGCGCCGCCCCGGCGACGAAGCTCGGCTCGAGGAAGCCGTGGATCCAGTTGGCCCCGCCCAGGGCCGACGGCACGCCGACGAAGCCGGCCACGATCGCGCCGATCGCCAGAATCTGCAACGGCAGCGTCATGATCTTCGGGGACTCGTGTGGCCCGTGCCAGGCGTGGCCATGTGCGTCGCCATCGCCGGCCGCATCGCCGTCGCCGTGCGCCTCGTGCTGCGCCCCGCCGTGGCCGGCATCCCACGCCGGGCCGCGGTACTCGCCCCAGAACGTCATGAACATCAGGCGCGCCATGTAGAACGCGGTCATCCCCGCGGTCACCGCGGCCAGCGCCCAGAGCCAGCGGCTCTCGAGGAACGTCCGGTAGAGGATCTCGTCCTTGCTGAAGAAGCCCGAGAACGGCGGGATGCCGGCGATGGCCAGCGTGCCGATGCCCATCGTCATGAAGGTCACCGGCATGTACAGCCGCATGGCCCCCATCCTCCGCATGTCCTGCTCCTCGTTCATCGCGTGGATGACCGAGCCGCTGCCGAGGAACAGCAGGGCCTTGAAGAAGGCGTGCGTCATCAGGTGGAACGCGCCGGCTGCGAAGGCGCCGACCCCGGTGGCGAGGAACATGTAGCCGAGCTGCGAGACCGTCGAGTAGGCGAGCACCCGCTTGATGTCGGTCTGCACGAGCCCGATCGTCGCGGCCATCAGCGCCGTCAGCACCCCGATGACGGCGACGATGAACATCACCTCGGGCGCGTGCGTGAACAGCACCGCGTTGCGGGCGACCATGTACACGCCGGCCGTGACCATGGTGGCGGCGTGGATGAGGGCCGAGACCGGGGTGGGGCCCTCCATGGCGTCGGGCAGCCAGACGTAGAGGGGAATCTGCGCGCTCTTGCCGACGGCGCCGACGAAGAGCAGCAGGCAGATGAGCGAGATGACTCCGAACGCGCCCTCCTCGACGGGCATCAGCGCCGCCGCCTCGGCCACCGCCCGGAAGTCGAGGGTGCCGAACGTGAAGAAGACGAGGAAGATGCCGAGGATGAACCCGAAGTCGCCGATGCGGTTGACGACGAACGCCTTCTTGCCGGCGTCGGCCGCGCTCTTCTTGTGGTACCAAAACCCGATCAGCAGGTACGACGAGAGCCCGACCCCCTCCCACCCCACGAACATGACGAGGAAGGTGCTGCCGAGCACCAGCGTCAGCATGAAGAAGCAGAAGAGGTTGAGGTAGCAGAAGAACCGCACGTAGCCGCCCCGCGGCTCGTGGTCCATGTAGGCGACGGAGTAGACGTGGATGAGGAACCCGATGCCGGTGACGACGAGGCTCATCATCCCCGACAGGGGATCGAGCCGGAACGCCCACGGCACCTCGAACGCGCCGATGCCCGACGCCGTCTCGAGGGCGATGGGGGGAATCCACTGGGCGAGCTCGACGAGGTGCTCGCGGTGCTCCAGCCCCAGGAGCTGCACGAACGCGTAGAGCGACAGCAGCAGCGCGCCGCCCATGGCGCCGCAGGCGATGGTCGCGGCCGTCTGCTTGCCGAAGTAGCGCACGCCGAAGATCCCGTTCAGGGCGGCGCCGATGCCGGGCAGCACGGGAATGAGCCAGATGAGTTCCATCGTCTACCGGTGATTGATGTCGGAGAAAAGCGGGATCCGGGCTACCAGCGCATGATGTTCATCTCGTCGATGTTCACGGTCTCCTTGTTCCGGAAGAAGGCCAGGAGGATGCCCAGCCCGACCGCGGCCTCGGCCGCCGCCACCGCGATGACGAACACCACGAACACCTGGCCGGCGAGGTTCTCCAGGTACCGGGCGTGCGCCACGAGATTGATGTTGACGGCGTTGAGCATCAGCTCGATCGCCATGAAGATGATGATGACGTTGCGCCGCACGAGGACGCCGATGACCCCGATGCTGAACAGCGCGGCCGACAGGACCGTGTAGTGCGCCGGCGTGATTTCCATCGTCTACGACTCTCGTCTCGCCAGCACGATGGCCCCGACCATCGCCACCAGCAGCAGCACCGACGCCACCTCGAACGGAATCAGGTAGTCGGTGTAGAGCAGCCAGCCCAGCTCCTCGGTGTTGCCCGCGCCCGTGAGGGGGCCGGCCGCGGCGGGCGCCGACGCCGGCGTCACGCGGCCGTAGCTGTAGACCACGATGCCCGCCAGCTCGAGCAGCACCGCCCCCGACAGCGCGAGCCCGAGCCGGGCCAGCCGCCGGGGGTCCTCGTGCGCCTCGGGGGCCCGCTTCAGGTTCACGAGCATGACCACGAACAGGTAGAGCACGACGATGCCGCCGGCGTAGACCAGCACCTGGATGACGGCCAGGAACTCGGCCCGGAGCACGACGTAGAGCACCGCGACGCAGAGGAAGTTGAGGACCAGGAACACCACGCTGTGGACGGTCTTCGGGGTGGTGATGACCGCCACCCCCAGCCCGAGAATCAGGACCGCCAGCGTGTAGAACGCGATTGCTTCGGCCATGGCTCTACAACAGCACCTTGACGACGCCGGTCAGCACGATGTTGCCGATGGCGACCGGGATGAGGACCTTCCACCCCAGCCGCATCAACTGGTCGTAGCGGTAGCGCGGCAGCGTGGCCCGGATCCAGATGAAGATGTAGAGGAACACGAACATCTTCGCGAAGAACCAGATCCAGCCGGGAATCAGGTCGAGGAACGCGAGCGCCTCGACGTTGGGGAACGGCCGCAGCCAGCCGCCCCAGAACAGGATGGTCACGACGGCCGAGATGACGATGATGTTGGCGTACTCGGCGAGGAAGAACAGCGCGAACCGCATGCCGCTGTACTCGGTGTGGAAGCCGCCGGTCAGCTCCTGCTCGGCCTCGGGGAGGTCGAACGGGGCCCGGTTGGTCTCGGCCAGCCCCCCGATGAACACGAGCACGAAGGCCACCGGCTGCACGAACCCGAACCACAGGCCCGACTGCTGCTGGGCCTCGACGATGCCGACCATGCTCAGGGTGCCCGCGGTCAGGATGACGCTGACGAGGGTCATCGTCACCGCGATCTCGTAGCTGATGAGCTGGGCCGACGCGCGCAGGCTCGCGAGCAGGGGGTACTTGCTGTTCGACGCCCACCCCGCGAGGATGATGCCGTAGACGCCGATGGAGGTCACCGAGATGATGAACAGCAGCCCGACGTTGATGTCGGTGACGTAGAACAGCTCGTCGCCCCCGAACGGCACCACCGCGAACACCACGAGGGCCGGCACCAGCGACAGGATCGGGGCCAGGGTGAACAGCATCGGGTCGGCCCGGACCGGCCGGATGTCCTCCTTGACGAGCAGCTTGATGGGGTCGGCGATGGCCTGCAGCACCCCGTAGGGCCCGACCCGCATCGGCCCCAGCCGCGACTGCGCCCACGCGATGACCTTGCGCTCGAGCAGGACCATGAACGTCACGGCCACGAGCACCGCGTTCAGCAGCACGGCGATCTTGAGCACCGGAATGACGATGGTGTCGAGCATCTATCTGTCGACCTCGCCGAGCACGATGTCGATCGTGCCGATCAGGGCGACCACGTCCGCCACGAGGTGGCCGGTTATCAGCGGCCGCAGGCCCTGCAGGTTGCAGAACGACGGGGGCCGGACCCGGAAGCGGTAGGGGTTGGTGGCCCGCCCGTCGCTCACGATGAAATAGCCGAGCTCGCCCTTCGGCGACTCGATGGCGTGATACGTCTCGCCCGCCTTCGGCTTGATCAGGCGGGGCACCTTGCCCATCACCGGCCCCTCGGGCAACCCGTCGAGGGCCTGCCGGATGATCCGGATCGACTGCCGGAACTCCTCGAGCCGGATCAGGTAGCGGTCGTAGGTGTCGCCCCGGGTGCCGAGGGGCACGTCGAAGTCGAGCTCGTCGTAGGCGGCGTAGGGCTCGTCCTTCCTGACGTCGCGGTAGACCCCGGACCCGCGCAGCGGGGGACCGCAGAGCCCGAGGCCGATGGCGTCCTCGGCCGAGATGACCCCGATGCCGCGGGTGCGCTCCAGCCAGATGCGGTTGTTGGTCAGGAGCTCCTCGTACTCGGGGATCTTCCCCTCCATGAGGTCGCAGAACGCACGGACCTTGGCGTCCCAGCCGGTGGGGATGTCGAGGGGGAGCCCGCCGATGCGCATGGAGTTGTAGGTGAGCCGGGCCCCGCAGTAGTCCTCGAAGAGGTCGAGGACGAGCTCGCGCTCGCGGAACGCGTAGAGCAGCACGGTCATCGCGCCGATGTCCATGGCGTGGGTGCCCAGCCAGAGGCAGTGGCTCGCGATGCGCTGCAGCTCGGCGAGAACGGTGCGGACGTAGCGGGCGCGCCGGGGCACCTCGATCTCCATCAGCTTCTCGACCGTCTCGCAGTAGCCGAGGTTGTTGGTGGCCGCCGCCACGTAGTCCATGCGGTCGGTCAGCAGGATGATCTGCGTCCAGTCGCGGTTCTCGCTGAGCTTCTCGATGCCGCGGTGGATGTAGCCGATGACGATGTCGGCGTCGACCACCCGCTCCCCGTCGAGCCGCAGCACCACCCGCAGCACGCCGTGCGTGCTGGGGTGCTGGGGCCCCATGTTGATGACGAGCTCGTCGGTGTCGAAGATGGGGGCCGCCGTGGACGCCGCCGCTGCCTGGCCAGTCATGGTTCGGTTACTCGATCTCCGCCTCGTCGCGGACGTTGCGCAGCCGCAGCCACTCCATCGGGCTCTCCAGCAGCAGCTCGCCCGGCCCCTCGAGGGGATAGTCCTTGCGCTGCGGATGCCCCTGCCATTCCTGCGGCATGAGGATCCGCCGCCGGTCCGGGTGCCCGGTGATGTTGACCCCGAACATGTCCCAGACCTCGCGCTCCAGCCAGTTCGCGGCGGGCCACAACCCGGTGACCGACGGTACGGGCTCGCCGTCGGCCGCCCGCACCTTGATCCGGACCCGCTGCCGGCGCCGGGTCGAGTACAGGCAATACACTACATCGAAACGCTTCTCGCGCGGCGGCCAGTCGGTGGCGGTGAGGTCGGCGCAGTAGTCGAACGAGCCCTCGTCGGAATCCCTGAGGAAGGCCGCCACCTCGGGCAGCGCCTCGGGGGCGACGATGACCGTCCAGTCGCCGACCCAGTACGAGAGCTGCGCGATGCGGTCGGGCAGCGCGGCCTCGAGCGCGGCGAGGAACGCCGGCTTCGCGATATCGTCGGGGGGCGGCGGATCGACCGGCCCCTTGGGGGCCTCGGGCGGCGCCTTGGGCTTCGGCTTCGGCCTTGGCTTGGCGGCGGCCGGCTTCGCCCCGGCCGCGGGTTTCGCCGCCGCGGGCTTCGCCGACGCCCTCGGAGCGGCGGGGGCCGGCTTCGCCGCCGACGGCTTTGCCGACGCCTTCGCAGCGGCCGCGGCCGGCTTCGCCGCCGACGACCCGACCGCCCCGTCGGCGCCCGGCGGCTGCGTGCCCGGCGGCTCGGTCGCCGGCCCACCCGATTTCGGTGCGTCTGCCATAACCCGGGAAACTCCGCCGTTCCGCGAACCGACGCGCGGAACGAATTCCGTCAGAACCTGCCCGCCGCCCCCCCGCGCCGTGTCAGGCGGGCACTCCGGCGCCCGGCCGGCGGCGCCCCGCGGGCACGCTGGCGGTGCGGCGCTCCACGACGGGCCGTCAAGCCCACTCCAGCGCACCCTTGCGCCATGCGTAGACGTAGCCCAGCACCAGGATGAAGAGGAAGACGAGCATCTCGATGAGGCCGAACAGGAGCAGCTCGTCCATGATGACCGCCCACGGGAACATGAACACGGTCTCGATGTCGAAGATCACGAACAGCATCGCGATCAGGTAGTAGCGGACGCTGTAGCGGTCGCGCGCGTCGGTGGCCGGCTCGATGCCGCACTCGTAGGGCTCGAGCTTCACCTTGCTGTAGCGCGACGACTGCACCAGCGACGAGACGATCAACGTGAAGATGGCGAAGCCGATCGCGACGAGGACGAACAGCAGGACCGGAACATACGCCTCGATCATCGGATCTCACCCCGTGTACAGTCCGTTGCGACCGGATGAATCGACACCCCCTGCGAGCGCAAGTCGTTTGCCCGGAGAGCTTCGATGCGGCGGGGCCGGTCGCGGAAGCCGAAATCTTATAGCATGCGCGCGGGGAGGGTCAAGGAATCGAGGGGCGGCCGGCGGACGCCGTCCCGCCGTCCCGCCGATGCGAAACCGGCTATACTTCGAGGGTGGAGTCAGACTGGAGAACGGTGCACGTGCGACGTTCGGCGGCCGGGCGGGCGCTTCGCCGCCACGCGCCCCGATTCCGCCGCCCGCGGCCCGCGGCGACCCTCGCGGCCGCCGCCTGCCTGCTGGGCGTCCTCGCGGCCCCGCTCCGGGGGCAGGAGAACGAGCGGGCCCTGTTCGTGAGCGTCCTCGACGAGGACGGGTCGCCCGTGCCGGGCCTCGCCCCGGACGAGTTCGTGGTCGAGGAGGACGGCGTCGAGCGCGAGGTGCTGCGGACCGGGCCGGCCCGAAGCCCCATGCAGGTGGCGGTGCTCGTGGACACCAGCGCGTCGGCGGCGTTCGCCATCCGGGACATCCGCAACGGCCTGGAGCGGCTGGTCCCGGCCCTCGCGGAAAGCAACGACGTCGCCCTCATCAGCTACGGCGGCCCGCCGCGCGTCCTCGTCGAGTCGACCCGCCGCCTCGATCGCCTCCGCGACGGCATCGGCCTCGTCTTCTCGTACCCGGAGAGCGCCGGCTACCTCCTCGACGCGCTGGTGGAGACGGCCCGGGGCTTCGAACGGCGCGAGGCGCCCCGGCCGGCGGTGGTCGTGGTGGCCTCGGAGGGCCTCGACTTCAGCCGTTACGACTATCGGCGGACCCGCGAGGCGCTTCAGGCGGCCGGGGTCGCGGCCCACGTGGTCGTGGTGCAGGAGCGCGGCAACATCGCGTTGCGCGGCGATCCGTTCGGCTTCTCGGGCGACGTCCTGCAGCGCGACCGGGCCCTCGCGCAGCTCCCCGAGGCGACCGGCGGCCAGCGCTACGACCTGCTGCTGAGCACCGCGGTGCCCGACGCGATGGACGCCCTCGCCGAAGTGATGACGAACCAGTACCGCGTCGTGTACTCGCGGCCGCCGGGCCTGATCCCGCCCGAGACGGTCTCGGTGCGGATGCGGCGGGCGGAACTGACGGCCCGTGGAACCCCGGACATACGGACAGGAGACGGCAGCCCATGACGACCGAACTGCGCGCGTCGACCGGCGCCTCCCGTCGCAGCCACCGCGCCGCGCCCCTTTCCCGCGCCGGCGGGACCGTACGCCGCGGCCGTGGAGTCGGCCGCCCCGGCCGACGGGCGGCGGCCCGCGGCGAGAACGCGCGGCGCTTCCGCCTCGTCCTGGCGGCGGCGCTGGTCGGCCTCGCCGGGGCGGCCGCGGCGCGCGCCCAGGAAGCGGCGTCCCAGGAACCCTCCTTCCGCGCCGGCGTCGACCTGGTCTCGCTGAACGTCACCGTGACCGATCGGGACAACCGGTACGTCACCGACATCGACGTCGACCGCTTCCAGGTCTACGAGGACGGCGCGCTGCAGGACATCACGTTCTTCACCCGTACGCAGCTCCCCATCGCCCTCTCGCTGCTGATGGACACGAGCGCGAGCATGACCGAGCGGATGGAGACCGCCCAGCAGGCCGCCATCGGGTTCTCGGAGCGGCTGCGCGACGAGGACCTGGCCAGCGTCATCGACTTCGACAGCCGGGTCGAGATCCGCCAGGGGTTCACCAACTCGGTGGACGACCTGGCGGCGGCCATCCGCCGCACGTCGGCGGGCGGCTCGACCTCGCTCTACAACGCCCTCTACATCTCGCTCAAGGAGCTCGGCAAGATCGCGGCGGCCGCCACCGGCGAGATCCGGCGGCAGGCCATCGTCGTGCTCTCGGACGGCGAGGACACGTCCAGCCTCGTCGACTTCGACGAGGTCCTCGAGCTGGCCAAGCGTTCGGACACCGTCATCTACTCCATCGGGCTGCGCTCGCGGGACATCCGCACCCGCCGCGGCTTCCGCGAGGCCGACTTCGTGCTGCGCCAGCTCGCGCAGGAGACCGGCGGGAGGGCCTTCTTCCCCCGGCGCGTGGAGGACCTGTCGGACATCTACCAGCAGATATCCGACGAGCTGTCGAGCCAGTACACCCTGGGATACACGTCGAAGAACCCGTTGCGCGACGGACAGTGGCGGCGGCTCGTCGTCCGCGTCGACCAGCCCAGCGTCGCGGCCCGGACGAAGCAGGGCTACTACGCGCCGACCATGAACTAGCCGTCCGCGCCGCGGGACGGG
>JAJEEA010000201.1 GCA_022821235.1 Vicinamibacteria bacterium | reverse complement strand
GAACCGTTCCAGCGCGCGCGCACGCACCTGACGGCGGTCGAGCGCGAGCACGTCGTCGAGCCCGGCGGCCAGGGCGTCGAGCGAGGCGAACGCGTGTCCCGTGCGGCCCTCGTCGACGAGCTCGCGGACGGCGCCGCGGTCGAGGGCGGCCACGGGGGTGCCGCACGTCATCGCCTCGATGAGCACGAGGCCGAACGACTCCGGCGCCTGCAGCGGATAGAGCAGGGCGCGCGCCCCCTGCAGCAGGGCGACCTTGGCCGCGAGGTCGGCCTCGCCGGCGTACGTCACGCGGTCGCCGTCGACGAGCGGCGCCACCGCGGTCCGGTAGTAGTCGTTCTCGGCCGCGGCGAGGACGAGGCGGTGACCGGTGCGCCGGGCGACGTCCATCGCCTCGAGCACGCCCTTCTCCGGCGTGAAGCGCCCGAGGAAGAGCAGATGGTCGTCGGGGTCCGCCCGGTACTCGTAAAGGTGAGGATCGACGGCGTGGTGGATGGTGGCGGCCACGTCGAGCCCGGCCAGCCGAGCCGCCTGCGCGCGGGAGACGGCGATGAACGGCGCCTCCGCGTAGCGCGACCACAGGGCCGCCTCGGGCGCGGACGGCGCGTGATGCACGGTCTGCACCAGCGGGACCGGCGCGATGCGGGTCAGGGGCAGCGACAGCGGGGCGTACTCGGCCTGGCAGTGGATGAGGTCGAACGCCTCGGCGCGCTCGACGGCGGCGGCGAGGTTGAACAGCTCGCACAGCTCCCAGGGCCACAGGTCGGTGTCGCGGTTGTAGCCCTCCTCGAAGACCGCGTGCAGGCGCGCCGACGTGGTCGACGCCGCGGTCGCGAACAGGGTGACCTCGTGCCCGCGGGCCGCGAGCCCGTCGGCGAGCATCGCGGTCACCGTCTCGATCGATCCGGACCGGGCCGGGGGAATGGACTGCGCTACCGGTCCCACGAGCGCGATGCGCAGCGGGGGCGCCGAATCGGCGGGCGGCGTCACGCGACGGCCCTCTCGAGCAGGGGCGGAAGCACGCGCGCCGCGTCGAACTCCTCGCGGGCGATGCGCGCCGCGGCGCGCGCGTGCGCCGGGTAGTCGGCCTCGATCCGCGCCAGCCCCTCTATCGCCTCCTCCGGGGTCGAGAACGCGAGCAGCCCGGCCCCCGCGGGCAGGTGCGCGCTCCACCCCGTGTCCTGGACGAGGGCGGGCCGGCCCGCCGCGAGGTAGCACTCGGTGCGGTCGCTGAACCACCCCGAGCGGTGCGCCACGTAGGCGTGCTTGGCCACCCCGAACTCCGCCTTCGAGCCCTGGATGAACGCGCGGTAGGCGTCGGCGGTGCGCGACACCTCCATCGCCGGCACCGGCCCCCAGCCGTGCTCGGCGAGCAGCCGGTCGGGCCCGTTGACGGCGAGGCCGAAGCGGCTCGGGGTGCGGCGCGGCAGGTCGAGGAAGCGCAGGAACTCGCGGTCCTTGTTGCCGTCGACGTCCTCGAAGCTCTCGGTCCGCCACGTCATCACGGTGGTGAACCGGTCCCGCGCGGCCGGCGCGTCGGTGCGCCACAGCCCGGTGACCACCGGCTGCCAGGTCTTCTCCCAGTTGAACTCGCCGGTGGGCACGTCGCAGGCGGGCGTCCCGATGTTGGCGCCGAACGTGAACAGGTGGTCGAAGCGGCGGAAGAAGTCGACGTACCACGGTACGCCCTTGGCGATGGCGAGCTGCGTGAAGACGGGATCGGAGTCGATGAACACGCGGCGGGGGATGCGCGCGTACTCGTCGCGCCAGAACCAGGTGCCGCCCGACAGGTTGATCAGCAGGTCGGCGTCGGCGCACCAGGCGCGCACCGCCTCCTTCGACAGGCCGTGATGGGCGCCGTCGTAGTTGACGAAGCTCCACCGGTCGCCGAGCCCGTGCGGGGCCAGGGTCTCGTGGATGTGCCGGGTGCCGTAGGACGGGTCGAGCGACACCGCGTCCTGCTCGGGGTCGTAGACGCACTCGCCGGTGTCCTCGACGTAGCAGACCTCGTGGCCCAGCGCCCGCAGCCCCACCAGGTACATGAGCGAGCACCAGGCCACGCCGCCGAAGGGGTAGCGGCCGATGATGCCCGCGAACAGGATCCTCATGAGACGGCCCGCCCGGCCCGCGGCTCCCGTCGGGGTTCCCGACCGCCCAACCAGTCCTCCGACGACCGCCCGGGCCTTTCGTGGCGGGGCGGCGGACCGCCCGACCAGTCCTCCGACGACAGCCCGGGTCTTTCCTGGCGGGGCGGCGGACCGCCCGACCAGCCCTCCGGCGACAGCCCGGGTCTTTCCTGGCGGGGCGGCGGATCGCTCGACCAGTCCTCCGACGACTCCTCCGATGACCGCCCGGGCCTTTCCTGGTGGGGCGCCGGGCCGCCCAACCAGTCCTCCGGCGACTCCTCCGTCGACCGCCCGGGCCTTTCCGCGGGGCCGGCTGCCGCGTCCTCGAGGAGCTCGTCGACGGTCGCGGTCTCCCGCCGGGACCAGCCGAGGCTGAGGCGGGTGCACATGGCGCGGTACAGCCCGTTCGTCCGCATCAGCTCGTCGTGCGGCCCGCTCGCCGCGACCCGCCCCCGCTCCAGCACCACGATGCGCGTGGCGTCGCGGACGGTCGACAGCCGGTGCGCGATGACGATGGTCGTGCGGCCGGCGCGCAGCTCGCGCAGCGCGTCGATCACCGCCGACTCCGACATCGCGTCGAGCGCGGACGTCGGCTCGTCGAGGAGGAGGATGGGCGCGTCCTTGAGCAGCGCCCGCGCGATGCCGATGCGCTGGCGCTCGCCCCCGGAGAGCGACGCGCCGTCCTCGGCGACGTCCGTCCGGTACCCCCGCGGCAGGCGGGCCACGAAGTCGTGGACGTGGGCGGCGCGCGCCGCCGCCTCGACCTCCTCGTCGCCGGCGTCCAGCCTGCCGTAGCGGATGTTGTCGGCGATGGTGCCGCTGAAGAGGACGGGCTGCTGCGGCACTAGCGCGACCTGGCGGCGGAGCGACCGCAGCCCGTAGCGCGCCGCGTCGACGCCGTCGATGAGGATGCGGCCGCCCTGGTGCTCGTACAGGCGCGGCACGAGGTTCGCGGCGGTGGTCTTGCCGGCGCCGGTGGGGCCGACGAGGGCGACGAGCTCGCCGGGCCGGGCCTCGAAGCTCACGCCGCGGAGGACCGGCCGGCCCGGCTCGTAGGCGAAGTCCACGTCCTCGAACCGGACGTGGCCGCGCACGCCGTCGGCCGCGACGCTCCCCGGCGCGTCGGCCGCCTCCGGGGTCAGGGCGAGCAGCTCGCGGACGCGGCGCGCGCTGACCACCGCCTGCTGCAGCGTGCCGGTGGTCCGCGCGATCTCCGAGATCGGGGTGTAGACGGCGGCGAGATAGGCGACCACGACGAGCAGGCTGCCGACCGTCAGCCGGCCCTCGAGGACGTGCAGGCCCCCGACGCCGAGGACGAGGGCGGTGCCGAGCAGGGTCACCCCGGTGACCGTCACCGAGAAGAGCGACTCCTGCCACGTCAGGTCCAGCCGCGCGCGCCGCGTCCGGTCGCCCACGTCGGCGAAGCGCTCGAGCTCGTGCCGCTCGCGCGTGAAGCTCTTGACGGCGGCGATGGACGACAGCACCGCGAGGATCCGCTCGATGAGCCCCGACTCCAGGTTCTTGACGCGTTCGGCCCGGTCCGTCAGCGTCCGCGCGTGGTGCCGGAGGGTCAGGTACAGGAACGGCGCGACGCTCAGCGACAGCAGGGCCAGCGTGGCGTCGACGTAGAGGAGCACCCCGAACATCAGGCCCAGGTTCATCGCGGCGACGGTGAGCGGGAAGACCCCGCCGATGACGAGGTCGTCCACGCAGTAGGCGTCGGCGTCGAGGCGGTAGACGGCGTCGGCGGTTCGGGCCGCGACGTGGTGCCGCAGGGGCAGCGCCTGCAGGTGGTGCAGGAGCTGCTCGCGCAGCCGGTAGACGACGCGCTGCGCCATGTCGACCTGCATCTGGGTGTGCGCCATGCGCACCACCTCGGCGCCGAGCTGCACCACGAGGCCGGCCGCGACCACCGCCAGCAGGAGCATCACGGCGCCGTCGAGGGCCGCCGGCAGCCGCGCCGCCACCGCGGGAGGGAACGGGGCGCCCCCCAGCACGTTGTCCACCAGGACCTTGAGCGGCCACGGGGCCAGGGCGGTGAGGCCGGTCTCGGCGAGGACGAGCAGGATGACCGCGAGCGCGCGCCCGCGGTACGGCCTCAGGTAGCCGAGTATCCAGGCGGCGAGGTTCACCACGGGA
>JAJEEA010000156.1 GCA_022821235.1 Vicinamibacteria bacterium | reverse complement strand
CGTCCCTCCCCGCCAGCTCGCGGCGGGCGCGGGCGGCGCTCGCCGCCCGGTGGTGCCCGTCGGCGATGTAGAGGGCGGGGACCGCCGCGAAGCCGTCGACGAGGTCCGCCGTCTGCCCCGCGGTGGCCCGCCAGACGGTGTGCCGCACCCCGTCGGGGGCCTCGAAGTCGAACAGGGGCGCCGCCGCGCGGACCGCCGCGACGAGGTCGTCTATCTCCGCCCGCCGGCGGTAGGCGAGGAAGACGATGCCGGTCTGCGCCTCGACCGCGGCCATGTGGCGGGTGCGGTCGTCCTCCTTGTCGCGCCGCGTCCGCTCGTGCCGCCTGATGGCGCCGCCGTCGTAGTCGTCGAGGGGGAAGCACCCGGCCAGCCCGGTCTGCTCGTGGTCTCCGTCGCGCAGGCGGTAGACGTAGAGGGCCGGATCGTCCTCGACCACCAGCGGCGCCTCGCGCCGCAGGCGCGCCAGGTTGTCCCGGGCGGCGTCGTACACCGCCGCATCGTGGGGATCGACGTCCGGCGCCAGGTCGATCTCGGCCCGCGTCACGTGGAGGAAGCTGAGGGGCGCGCCGGCCGCGAGGGCCCGGGCCGCGTCGGTGGTGACGACGTCGTAGGGCACGCACGCGACGGCGGCGGCTGCCGCCGGGGTCGGGCGCAGGGCGCGGAACGGGCGTATGCGCATGCGTGGCGAATGGTAACGCGATGTGAGAATTCAGGCGGGCGCGCCGCCGTAACCTGGCCCACCCATCGTCACCTGCGGCTCCGATGGGCGCCCAGCCAACCCTGCAGGAGTACACGCCGTTCTACGGCGCAAATTCCTGGCCCGGCGAGCGCCGCCTCCGGCTCCGCTCGCCGCCCAACCAACCCTCCAGAAATCCGCGCCTTCTACGGCGCAGACTCCTACTGCCCCCCGCCCGCCTCGAACGATCGGGGGGACTCGCGCCGGGCCAGGGCCGAACCGGGCAGCTCGGCCTGCAGGCGGTCGCGCATGGCCTCGAACGCGGGCATGTGGTCCGGGGGTACCGGATCGCCGGGCGGCGTGTTGCGAATCTCGACGAGGGGGTTGACGAACATGCCGTTCTTGCGGATGCGGTAGTCGAGGTGCGGCCCGGTCGAGAGCCCCGTCGACCCGACGAACCCGATGGTCTGCCCCTGCATGACCCGCACGCCGGGGCGAATGCCCCTCGCGAAGCGCGACAGGTGCAGGTAGTAGGTCTGGTAGCCGTTGGTGTGCCGCAACTGCACCATGTTGCCCGAGCCGCCGCTGCGCCCCGCGAACTCGACCGTCCCCCGCGCCACCGCCTGCACCCGCGTCCCCGTCGGCGCGCCGTAGTCCACCCCGAGGTGGGCCCGCCGCGTCCCGAGTATCGGATGCAGCCGCCGGTACGAGAAGCGCGACGTGATGCGCGGCTCGAACGGCAGGGGCGACTTCAGGAACTGACGCTTCAGCGAGCGGCCTTCGGCGTCGTAGTACCCCGGCTCCTCGCCGGGCACCTCGAACCGGTAGGCCGAGAGGTCGCGCCCGTCGTTGTGGAACGTCGCGGCCAGCACGTCGCCGTAGGTCACGTGGACCTCGTCGCGCACGAACCGCTCGTAGAGCAGCTCGAAGTGGTCGCCGGGCTGCAGCTCGGTGTTGAAGTCGATCTCGCCCGCGAACACCTCGGCCATCGACATCGCGAGCCGGATGCTGCCGCCGCCGGCGTCCATCGCGGCCGTCAGCGAGTTGTTCTCGCGGTCGATCGCCCCGCGCATGGCCACCTCGTGGCGCTCCTTCTCGTAGTCGACGAGGGCCGCCTCGAAGCGGGGCTCGGCGTCGGGGCGGCTGACGACCTCGAGGTACCGGTCGTCGTCGACGTGGTACTCGAAGCGGCGGAACACGCCGTCGCGGTCGTAGACGAGCTTGTAGGGATGGTCTATCTGCAGGTCGCGCGGATCGAACACCGGACGCACCGCCTCGACGAACGCGTACGACACGTCGCCCATGTCGTGCGAAACCAGCAGCGTCTCGAAGGTGGCGTTGCGCGCCACCTGGTCCTCGACGACCTGGATGTCGGGTACGAGGTGGATGTCGGGGCCGGCGGTGTCCTCGGGCAGCGGCGTCTCTTCGTAGCCCCCGCACCCCACGAGCACCAATGCAAGAACGAGAACGAACGAGGATCGCTCAGCCATGCGTCACCCCAGGTGACCGACGTAAGTCCTACACGACTTCCGCGCCGGCACCTCGGGATCCGCAGACGGGTGGCCAGCAGCTAGCTTCATCACAAGATACCAGTACCGGCCCCCTTCCGCGACAGCTTTTTCTCGGAACTTCACGCCCTTTCCCGGACCTTCGCCCCGGGCGGCCCGCGGCGGGCCATCCACTCGCCTCCCCGGCCACCTTCGGGCGGGATCGGCGTCTGCGCGAGGAGGCGGTGCCGCTCCGTCGGGAAGGCGGCGTCCCGGTCGGAACGGCGTCGTCGACCGAGACGGCAACCGTGACGAGACGGCGCCGCTGACGAGACGGCACGGTTTCGGGCGGTGCCGCTCCGTCGGGACGTCGGCGTCCCGGTCGGAACGGCGTCGTCGACCGAGACGGCTACTGGTGACGGGAAGGCGCCGCCGACGAGACGGCACGGCCTCGGGGCGCGGGCGTCTGTCCGCCCCGCGCGAGGCGCACGGGCGGGCCCTGGTCCGCGCGCGGCTCGACGGCGCCGATGATCGCGGCCTGCGGGTACCCCTGGTCGACGAGCTCCGCCACGCAGGCCTCGGCGCGGTCCGCCGGCACCCCGGCGAGCAGCCCGCCCGCCGTCTGCGGGTCGTACAACAGGCGGTAGCGCGGGTCGTCGGCGTGCTTCTCGGGGTCGTCCACGGCCCGCCGCAGGCGCACGTTGTGGGGATGGAGCGAGCTCAGCAGCCCCGCCCGCGCCGTCTCCAGCGCGCCGTCGAGCACCGGGACGGCGGCGAGGTCGAGCCGGGCGTCGACCCCCGACGCGCGCGTCATCTCGACGAGATGCCCCAGCAGCCCGAACCCCGTCACGTCGGTGCACGCGGTCGCCCCGTGCCGCCGCAACGCGGCCGCCGCGAGCCGGCTCGACTGGCGCATCGCCTCGATCGCCCCGTCGATCCAGCGCCCCTTCGCCCGCATGCGCATCTCGGCCGCGAACAGGGTGCCGGTGCCGAGCCCCTTCGTCAGCACCAGCCGGTCTCCGGGGCGCAGGCCGCCCTTGCGCAGGACCGCCTCGGCGTCCACCAGCCCCGTCAGCGACAGCCCCAGGGCGAGCTCGCCCCCCTCGGAGGTGTGCCCGCCGACCAGCGCCGCCCCCGCCTCGTTGAGCACGCCGACGGCTCCCCCCAGAAGCTGCACCAGCGTGTCCTCCACCTTCCGGTCGAGCCCGAACGGCACCGTCGCCACCGCCAGGGCCGTCTGCGCCTCGGCCCCCATCGCGAAGATGTCGCCGAGGCAGTGGTTGGCGGTGATCTGCCCGAACACGAACGGGTCGTCGACGATGGCCCGGAAGGCGTCGACGGTGCGGACCAGCACCTTGCCCGGCGGCACCCGCACCACCGCGGCGTCGTCGGGGGCGTCGAGGCCGAGGAGCACGTCGTCCCGCGCGACCGGCGTCAACTGCGCCAGCACGCGGTCGAGGGGCGTCGCCCCCACCTTCGAGCCGCACCCGCTGCAGCGCATCGCCGCCGTCGAGATCGCCTTCAGGTCCTCCGGTCCGGCCAGCCCCGACGCGACGGCGGGGCCGGCGTCGGCGCGCATCTCCGGCAGGTCGGCGTACCTCGCCATGAACCGGCGGTCGATCCAGTCCTTCCAGCGCCACACCAGGGCCCCCTCGACCGACCACGGGCCGCGCCCCCCGACCGCGTAGCGGTCTCCGGTGGACACCAGGGTCAGGAACCGGCGCTGGGGGTGGAAGGGCCGCGGGCGCCGCCCGAGCAGGACGCGGCGCAGGTTGCGGGCGAGGGGCGGGCCCTGGCGCACCGCGAACACCCCCGCCTTCTCGCGCGGATGCCCGACCACCGCCGCGACGTCGCCGGCCGCGAACACGTCGGGGTGCGACGTCGACCGCAACGTGTCGTCGACCTTGATGAAGCCCTCGTCGTCGACCGCGAGGCCGGCAGCGCGGGGCCAGGGCGGGGCCCCGGCCTGCGTCACCCAGAGGACCTCGTCGAGCGCCACCGCCGCGCCGTCGCCGAGGACCACGGCGCCGTCGCGCACCGCGGTCACCGGCTGCCCCAGGTGCACGTGCACGCCCCGCGCCTGCAGCACGCCCTCGAGGCGCCGCCGCGCGCCGGGGTTGTGGGTGGGCAGAATCGTCTCGCCCGCCCCGAACAGGTGCATCTCGGGGACCGGCCGGTCCGACCCCGCCAGCAGCTTCCGCAGGGCGAACTCCACCGCCAGCAGCAGCTCGACCCCTCCGGCCCCCGCCCCCACCACCCCGATGCGGACCGGCACGCCGGCCGACAGGACACGGGCGCGCAGCCGCGTCCACCGCTCGACGAAGCGGCTGATGGGCTTGACGGGTATCGCCGTCTCCGCCGCCCCCGGCACCCCGCGGAACGCGGGGGTGGAGCCGACGTTGATCGAGAGCAGGTCCCAGGGCACCGGCGGGCGCCCCTCGCAGCGCACCTCGCGCCGGTCGAGGTCGAGCCCCACGGCGGGCTGGTGGTAGAGGCGGGCGCCCGCGAACCGGGCCAGCCGCGCGAGGTCGATGTGCACCTCGTCGAACGTGTAGTGGCCGGCCACCAGGCCCGGCAGCATCCCCGAGTAGGGGGTATGGACGTCGCGCGCGATCAGGGTGATGCGCACCCCGGGCACGGGACGCATGCCGAACCGCTTGAGCACCGCGACGTGGGTGTGCCCGCCCCCGATCAGCACTAGGTCATTGACGACGTGCACGGGGGAGTGGTTCATCGAAGGAATCTCTGCAGACTGGCGGTCGCCGTCGTCATCGAAGGACTCTCGGCAGACGGGCGGCGGCCGGCATCGGGGTGTGCCTGCCCCGGATCAGCGAGGTCCTCCACCACAGGCACGGCGCTGTCGTTCATCGAAGGACTCTCGGCAGACGGGCGGGTCGCTGTCGTCATGGAAGGGCTCTCGGCAGACGGGTGCGGCCGGCATCGGGCGCCGCAGGCCGCGGATGCGTCCGGACGGCGTCGGTCGCGGCACTCCGCACCGGCACGCCGCGCTCGTTCCTGAAGTAACGACCTCGACCCGTCCGCCGGAGTCTCGGCCGCAGCCAAGGAACACCCGCGCCACCGTCGGACCGCCCGGACCCGCGCCGCCACGAGCACGACCAGCGGTCACCGCGGACCCGTGGAGGCTCTGGCCAGGACCCGGCTCGCGGCATCGACGAACACGTCCGGCGGCGGCAACAGGCTGAGCACGAGGAACGCCTCGCGCGGAAAGTCGAAGAAGTAGCCGGGATGCACGAGAACCCCGTCCCGCCGCAGCAACTCGATGACCAGCGATTCCTCGGACCGAATCGCCGGGGCCTGGACCACAGCGTACCATCCCCCCTCCGCGCGCAGGACCCGGCACGCGGGAAACCCCTCCGCCAACCGGCGCAGCGCGGCGTGGTTGGCCCGCACGCGCTCGAGAATCGCCTCTGCCACGGGACGGGACCGCCGGAGCAGAGCCCCGGCCGCGAGCTGGACCGGGGTCGCCACCGAGAGATAGGTGTCGCAGACCAGCTCCAGACGCTCGCGGGCGCCGGCGACCAGCGCGTCCGGCCCCCCCAGCAGGATCCACCCCAGCTTGAGCTGCGGCAGCCCCGCCGACTTCGACAGCCCGCCCAGAGTGAAGGTCAGCGCCTCGGTCTCGCCGGCGAGGGCGCCGGGGCGTCCCTCCGCCGCCTCCTTCATCGGGTAGTCCGCGAACACCTCGTCGCAGATGATCGCCAGCCCGTGCCGCGACGCGACCTCGCGGACCGCGGCCAGCTCGTCCGCCCGCACGAACGAGCCGGTCGGGTTGTTGGGGCTCACCAGCAGCACCGCCCGGGTCCGGGCGTCGACCATCGCGGCCAGGCCGTCGACGTCGACCTGCCACCGGCCGTGATACTCCAGCCGGTAGGGCCGCGCCGCGACGCCGTCCAGGCGGGTCAGGTGCTCGAAGAGCGGATAGCTCGGCCGGGGAACGAGCACCGCGTCTCCCGGGTCGCACAGCAGCTTGAACAGCAGCCCGTACGCCTCGCTGGTGCTGGCCGTGAGGACGACCCGGTCGGGCCGGACCGGGACACCCCGCCCGGCCAGATGGGCGGCTACCGCCTCGCGCGCGGCGGGCAGCCCGAACGGCGCCGGATCGTAGACCCGGGCATGGGGCGAGGCCAGGGGCGCCAGCAGGTCGGGGGGATACGGCAGCCCGACCCGGGTCGGGTTCGACGCGGTCAGATCGTCGAGGGGCCGGCCCTCGGACCGAAGTCGTGCCAGCTCGCCCGCGAGGCGATTGGCCCGGAGGGCGGGCACGCGGCCGGAGAACATGCGACAACCGTACCCCGAAACCCGCCCTGGTGCGCCGGCCCCGCCGGCCCCGCCGACCGCCGACCGCCGACCGGCCCCTCATCATGTGCGCTGCCGGCAGGGACGCCGCGCTGTTTCTCGTCATCGTCCGGCGGGCGTGACCGATCGATTCGCGGGTTTCTTGCCGACGGCCGGCGCGGTGGTGGCAATCGGGACCGAAGCGCGCGCGCGTGACCGAACGCTGCGAGACGTGCTCGTCGTGATGGGGCGTGGCCGACCGCTGGTTTCCCGTCCGGGTCTGGCGTACGATGGCCCGACGAACATCGCGCCGGCAACCTGGAAGGCAGCCATGCACCGAATCCCCATGCCCCGACTCCCGTTCCGCGCCGTCCGCCGGGCGGCGGCGACCGCCCTGCTCGCGGCCCTGGCCCTCGGCCCCGCCGCGTCCGGCCTCGCGCAGGAGGCCACCGGCTACCTGACCCCGCCGGCGGAGATCGTCGACATCCTCGACGCCCCGCCGACCCCGCAGATCCTCGTCAGCCCGAGCCGCGACACCGTGGCCCTGCTCGCGCGGCCGGCGATGCCGTCGATCGCCGAGGTGTCGCGCCCCATGCTGCGGCTCGGCGGCTTCCGGCTGAACCCGCGCACCAACGGCCCGCACCGCAGCGGCGGCGTGAACCGCGTCACCGTGAAGCACCTCGACGACGGCGCCGAGCACGTGTTCGACGCGCCCCGCGAGACCTCGCTCGGCGACTTCGAGTACTCGCCCGACGGCTCGCAGCTTCTGTTCACCCTCACCCGCTACAACGGCATCGAGGCGTGGGTCATGGACGTCGCGACCGGCCAGCCCCGCCCCGTCAGCGACGCGTCGATCAACGCCGCGTGGGGCAACCCCTGCGACTGGCTCGACGAGGGAAGCACCGTCCTGTGCCGCTTCAAGGCCTCGGCCCGCGGGGCGCCGCCCTCCCCGCCCGAGGCGCCGGCGGGCCCGAACATCCAGGAGCACCAGGGCGGCGCCGCGCCCATCCGCACCTTCCAGGACCTGCTGCAGAACGCCCACGACGAGGCCCTGTTCGAGTACTACTTCACCAGCCAGGTCGGCACCGTCGACCTCGCCACCGGCCGGCGCACCGCCATCGGCCGGCCCGGCCTCTACGAGCGGGTCAGCGCCTCGCCGAACGGCGAGCACCTCCTGACGGTCGAGGTCGAGCGGCCCTACTCGTGGCTGGTCCGGGCCGGCAGCTTCCCCAAGGACGTGACGGTGCGGAACCGCAGCGGCGAGATCGTGGCGTCGATCGCCCGGCTGCCCCTCGCCGACGCCGTCCCCATCGGCGGCGTCCCCACCGGGCCGCGCCGCTTCACGTGGGACCCCACCCGGCCCGCCACCCTCGTCTGGGTCGAGGCCGAGGACGGCGGCGACCCCCGCGCCGAGGTCCCCCACCGCGACCGCGTGCTCGCCCACGCCGCCCCGTTCGACGGCGAGCCGGCCTAGATCGCCCGCACCGAGTTCCGCTTCAGCGGCATCGCGTGGACCGCGGACGGCACCGCCCTGCTGACCGAGAGCGACCGCCCCACCCGCTGGACGCGCACCACGCTGCTCGACGCCGACGGCGGGCGGCGCACCCTCTGGGACCGCAGCACCGAGGACCGCTACGCCGACGCCGGCCGCCCCGTCGCCGTCAGGCGCCCCGGCGGCGCGGTCGTCCGGCAGGCCGCCGGCGCCATCTACCTGACCGGCAACGGCGCCTCGCCCCAGGGCGACCGCCCGTTCCTCGACCGGCTCGACCTCGCCACCCTCGAGAGCGAGCGGCTGTTCCAGAGCGCCGCCGACGCCTACGAGGTCGCCCTCGCCCCGCTGTCGGACGACGGGAGCCGCGTCCTGACCCGGCGCGAGACCCGCACCGAGCCGCCCAACTACCTCGTCCGCGACCTCGACGCCGACGCCGTGGAGCCGCTGACCGCCTTCGAGGACCCCGCGCCGCAACTCGCCGGCATCTCCAAGGAGCTCATCACCTACGAGCGGGCCGACGGCGTGCAGCTCTCCGGCACCCTCTACCTGCCCCCCGGGTACCAGGACGGCGACCGCGTCCCCATGCTCGTCTGGGCCTACCCCCGCGAGTACGTCGACCCCCGGCTCGCAGGCCAGGTGACCGGCTCGGACAACCGGTTCACCGCCATCCGCGGCGCCTCGCACCTGCTCCTGCTGACGCAGGGCTACGCCATCTTCGACGGCCCCACGATGCCCATCATCGGCCCCGGCGAGACCGCCAACGACACCTACGTCGAGCAGCTCGTGGCGAGCGCGCAGGCGGCGGTGGACACCGCGGTCGGGCTGGGGGTGACCGACCGCGACAACGTCGGCATCGGCGGCCACAGCTACGGCGCGTTCATGACCGCCAACCTCCTCGCCCACTCCGACATCTTCAAGATGGGCATCGCCCGCAGCGGCGCCTACAACCGGTCGCTGACGCCGTTCGGCTTCCAGAACGAGCGCCGCACCTTCTGGGAGGCGACGGACATCTACGCGGCGATGTCGCCGTTCTTCCACGCCGACAAGCTCGACGAGCCGATCCTGCTGATACACGGCGAGATCGACAACAACTCGGGCACGTTCCCCATCCAGTCGGCCCGCATGTACATGGCCCTCAAGGGCCACGGGGGCACCGTGCGGTATGTGACCCTGCCGAACGAGTCGCACGGCTACATCGCCCGCGAGTCGGTGCTGCACGCCGTGGCGGAGATGCTGAACTGGGCGAACCGGCATCTGCGCCGGGCGCCCGACCCCACGAGCGTGGCCGCTCAGTAGGACGAAACCTGCTCCGTCAGCCCAGCGCACCCCGACCATGCGACACCAACCCAGGCCCCACGTCTCTGCACACCCGTGACCGCTATCTTCTCGCGTGTCGCCCGGATGATGCCCGGCTCAACGGAACCGCTGTTAACCAGTATTCTCGGATGACTATTCACTCCACCTATTCGCCGACCGCTGACTGTGTCATTCGTTGTAGTGACTGGCGCGAGCTCCTCGCTCAATTGCCACCTGATTCCCTCGACCTTACCGTCACGTCGCCACCGTACTGTCTCGGCAAGAGCTACGAAACTAGTCGCGATATCAAGGACTTCCAACACGAACAACGCTCCCTCATACCCCGTGTCATTTCCTCCACGCGCACAGGCGGCAATATCTGCTGGCAAGTCGGGTATCATGTCAGCCGCCGCGCCGGCCTAACCCCACTTGATTTTCTCGTCCATTCGATTTTCTCAGAATTCCCAAGCGTCAAGCTGAGGAACAGGATCATCTGGACCTTCGGTAGCGGCCCTCATGCTAGCCGTCGCCTTAGCGGTCGCCATGAAATAGTGCTTTGGTATTCTAAGGGTGACGACTACTACTTCAATGTCGATCCTATTCGCATGCCCCAAAAGTATCCGGGCAAACGACACCACAGGGGCGACAAACGAGGAGAGCTCAGCGGCAACCCCCTCGGCAAGAACCCGGGCGATGTATGGTCCATACCGAACGTCAAGGCAGCTAGTGTCGAAAAAACCACCCATCCCTGCCAATTTCCTATCGGCCTAGTGCAAGGCCTAGTGACGGCTCTTTCGCCTCCGGGCGGACTTGTTCTTGACCCGTACCTAGGTTCCGGTAGCACAGCCATTGCCGCGGTTTTGGAGCAACGCCGATTTGTAGGGGCCGAAATCGACACGGTTTTTCATAGCCTAGCGCTCCAGAGAGTTCGCGCAGCACTCGATGGCACCTTACGATACCGGCCTTATGGCAAACCGATAGAACGTCCATCGGGCGCTGTAGCCGCGCGCCCGCCTCACTTTGCCCATGGCTCAAAGGAGACGCAAGTCAATGGAGGAGCTACGTCGCTATAGGTGCGTGCCAGTTCGCCAGCACGGACAATGTCTGTACCTTTTTTCGGCTTCTGCCCATGATCTCTGGGACGTGCTCGAGATAAACCAACGGAATCCCGATAAAGATGAAGGCTATCAACGGACATTATCTTCGGCACGAGTACGCTCTGTATCGGAATTCGTTGACAACAAACATGTTGTGGCGCCAGCTATAGTTATTTCTCTGGAAAAAGGAGCGCAATTCGACGAGACCACGAACGAACTACTCATCCCGCAGACTACTGCGGCCGGCTGGGTTATCGACGGCCAACACCGACTGGCAGGTGCCAAGGAAGCGGCGAGAGAGACGGAACTGGCGGTGGTGGCATTTCTGGATCTGCACTTGGAAGATCAGATATTTCAGTTTGTCACCATTAACGATACGGCGAAGGGCGTACCGAAGTCCTTATACTATGATCTGCTCAAACACCTCCCGCCGAAGCGCCGACCAGCTGATGTGGCGAAGGAGAAGGCCGCCGACATCGCGGACGCGCTTAAGCACGACGAGCTGTCGCCGCTCTATAATCGGATTGCAGTGATGCCGCCTCAAGCAGGTCGGACGATATCGCTCACCAATTTCGTGAGAAAGGTGGCACCACTCATTCAGGTGGACCGCACGCCGGTTTCTGAATTCAGTGTCCATGAACAAACGCGGATTATTGACAACTACTTCAAGGGTCTTCGAGAGCACGAACCGTCGCTGTTCGGTCATTCGCCGTCCGTGGTATTTCGCACGGTCGGCTTTGGCGCCCTCATTAACGCGCTGCCCGCCCTGTTCAACCTGACCTTCAAGTATCACGGTGGTTTTCGCGTTGTGGACGTCACGAGAATGTTTGATCTGGTACAGTTCGATTTCTCGACCTGGGAGGCCGCCGGTTCCGGAAACGCGGCTGAAGTCGAGGCAGGACGGGACTTGACGGCCGACGCGCGGCGGAAACACGAAACCGGATCGAAAGACCTCCCTAGTGTGATTAGGCTTGACTAAGTTCGAACGCAAACTTGACCGCATATCTCACAAGAGCTGGACGCGCCTTCGAGACGCGTGGTTGGAACACGTACCTGCAATTGCGCCGCAGGGCGCGGGGCCGACAGAAGCTCTCGTGGACAACTTCCTGTTGCGGCGCGAGGCTGCACGGGTCAAGCCAACCGGCGAATACAGGTTTCTGCCGGAAGTACATCCGGCATCGCAGGTTCTTCACGAGGCGGTCTATGCCACACATCGGGCGATACGGGTTTCGTGCGCAGCCGCAAAACAGGTGAAGGATGGGCTTCCGACGTGGTCCATAGCGACTGCACACCAAGGAAGTATGCTGGCTCTTCGCGCATTGGTGGGCTTGTGTGGTATAGCATACCTAGAGATTGATGGTCGCAACTACTTGATGGACGTGTTTCCTGCGGCGAGAAAAGGGGCGCGTGCCGGTGGCATCGCTATTCGTGCCTCGGGTGACGAGGTCCAGCTAATGGCGGTTCCGAAAATGGAACACCGCCATTGGTGGCTGCTGCTGCAGCGCTTACTCAGGACGTCAGCGCGTTTTTTCGAGTGTTGGCGTTCGTTCGACTCCATGTTGGTCGACTGTGACGTCCGCCTTCTCTCACGACATCGGAACGAGCTATTGTATCGGGGAGCATGGTTCTTCGACGATCTGCACGAGGCGCAGACATGGGAGAGCTTCGGTAACGTAGATGCGGGACAGGACGTGCCGGAGTTCATAGACAAATTGAGCGAACCGACTGGTTCTGACGGTGCGTTGATTTTGGGTTGGGTCTTGCTAGGTAACGACATGGCGATGTTACGGGACTTGGGTCGGCATAGTCGAAGGGTGGACGCGGAAGTGCAGTTGATGACTCGCACGCTGGTGCGGTTTGGCGGAGACGGCTTGTTATCCCGAATCGTACCGTAGGCGGGGGCGACAGAGGTTGCACGAGAGCTGCGGAGAATGACGCCGTACGAGTTCATCGCCAAGTGGCGCGCCTCGGCTCTGAAGGAGCGCTCCGCGTCGCAGGAGCACTTCATCGACCTGTGCCGGCTGCTGGACGAGCCGACACCGGCCGAAGCCGACCCGGCGGGCGAGACGTATTGCTTCGAGCGGGGCGCCCGCAAGGACACCGGCGGAGACGGTTGGGCCGACGTCTGGAAGCGCCATCACTTCGCCTGGGAGTACAAGGGCCAGCGCGCTGACCTGGACGCCGCGTTCGGACAGCTCAGGCAGTATGCGCTCGCGCTGGAGAACCCGCCGCTGCTGATCGTCTCCGACATGCTGCGGTTCCGCCTCCGCACGAACTGGACGAACAGCGTCAGCAAGACCTACGAGTTCGGCCTGGACGACCTCGCCGACGCGGCGGCGCGAGATCGGCTTAAGTGGGCGTTCTCGGACCCCGAACGGCTGCGGCCGGGCGAGACCCGGCGGGCGCTTACCGAGCGGGCCGCGGAGTCGTTCGCGGCGGTCGCGCAGGCCCTGCGGGAGCGCCGAGCTCGAGCGTGCAGACGCTGCCAAGGCGCCCTCGACTCGAACGAGACGGCGGAAAGAGGTCGAGCGGCGGTACCGGGCCTTCCTCGACCGCCTTCGGGCGTTTACGGTGCTCGACCCGGCCTGCGGCTCGGGCAACTTCCTGTACCTGGCGCTGCAGGCCCTCAAGGACCTGGAGCGCCGGGTGCAGTTCGAGGCGGAGGCGCTCGGCTTCCAGCGCGCGTTTCCGGAGGTCGGCCCGGCCAACGTCAAGGGCATCGAGGTCAATCCCTACGCGGCCGAGTTGGCCCGGGTGTCGGTCTGGATCGGCGAGATTCAGTGGATGCGGCGCAACGGCTTCTCGGAGGCGCGCAACCCGATACTGAAGCCGCTCGACACCATCGAGTGCCGGGACGCGATCGAGGGGGCGGCGGTCAGGGTGTCGTTGGTCTGCTTCTCCGCTGCCGACGACGTGGCGACGTCCGGCGCTCGGCTGGACGGACAGCCCGTCGATGAGATCTACACCGACCTGACAGCGCGTAGCGGGGCGACCGGAGTCGACCTGACGCAAGGCCGGCGTCTCCCGGAGAACGCCGGAGGCCTTCATGGGCGACACGAAGGGCGGTCCGTTCGACATCGCGGGCGATCAAGCGCGCGAGTGGCTCCGTCTGCCGACGAACCCAAACGGCCGGACCAACGCCGATGTCCTGAAGCCGTGGGTGAACGGCATGGACCTCACCCGGCGGCCGGCGGGCAAGTGGGTCGTCGATTTCGGGTGGACGATGTCAGACGGCGACGCGGCGCTGTATGAGGAACCGTTTCGCTGGGTGAAGGAGCACGTGTACCCGATGCGCCAGCGGAACCGCCGCGAGGCATACCGGCAGTACTGGTGGCGCCATGTCGAGCCCCGACAGGGCATGTGGCGGGCACTCGCCGGCCTGTCTCGCTACATCGCGACACCCACGGTCGCCAAGCACCGGCTGTTCGCTTGGTGCGACGCGCGCATCTGCCCGGATCATCAACTGATCGTCATCGCGCGCGACGACGACACGACCTTCGGCATTCTGCACAGCCGGTTTCACGAGCTCTGGTCTCTCCGGCTGTGCACCTGGCTCGGGAAGGACAACGACCCGCGCTACACCCCGAGCACGACGTTCGAGACGTTCCGTTCCCTGCCGGCCTGACACCGGGCGCGCCGGCCGACGACTACGCAAACGACCCCCGCGCCACCGCCATCGCCGAAGCCGCCCGCCGACTCGCCGAGCTGCGCGACCGGTGGCTGAATCCGCCCGAATGGGTCGAGTGGACGGACGAGCCGGTGCCCGGCTATCCGGCACGCCCGGTTCCTCGCGACGAGGACGCCGCCAAGGCGCTCAAGAAGCGCACGCTGACCAACCTGTACAACGCTCGCCCGCAGTGGCTCGCCGATGCGCGCGGAGCGCTCGATTCCGCTGTTGCCGACGCCTACGGCTGGCCCGCGGACATCTCCGATGACGATGCCCTCCGCGAGCTGCTGAAGCTCAACGGTGGCTACTGACTGGCTCTGGGGGTCTGCGTCGTAGAGCCCTCGCGAGTGAGACATGACGCCACCGATATCCACCGCAACCGGGCGCACCGGCGTGTCGTGCTCACCTACATGCCCCTGGTCCGCTCATGGTTTCGATGCGCGACTCGAGCGTTTCGCGCCTGCGAACTCCACGCGACCGCAAGGTCGCGCGGCGGCGCTCGCCGGTAGGTCCGCGCCGGCCGTCAGGGGCCGGAAGCATCGAGCATTCGCTCGGCGACGCGACGGGCGAGACGCCGGGAATGCCGGGCCTGCTCCCGCGGGTCGCCGCTGGCGCAGAGCGGGGCGAGATCGGCGGCGGTCAGCCCCGGGAGGACGGCGCTGGCCGGGACCGACCGGAAGCCCTCGGCGACACCCGCATCGGGTGCCCAGATGCTGACGCCGTCCATCCGATGCGACGTCCACGCCTCCTTGACGCCCATCCGGAAGTAGGGGGCGAGCTTGTAGCCCGACCGGCGGCCGCGGTCGATCTCCACGACGAGATCTGGCGGCGGCAGACCCGCCCTGACGTCGAGGTACCCCTCGACGTGCCGCACGGCCCGCTCCGCCTCGGGGTCGAGATAGAGGCTGGCGTCGGCCTCGAAGGCGCCGTCGTCGCTGATCAGGCGCAGGGCGCCGGCCGGTGTCCACGAGACCTCGCGGCCCCGGTCGGCGAGCGCGTCCGTGATGCGTACGAACAACTCGGCGATTCGGGAGGCCGGGCCTTCATGCGCGAAACCCGGCTCGGCCACGAACTCGGCGAGACCCGTGTGCTCGTCGTACCGGCAGCGGGGCGCGTCGTCGTGGTCGGTCAGCCGGTCGAAGAGCCCGCGGGGCATGGCGACCTCGATCCGCACCGGAGCGTCGGGGCCGCCGGCGGGCGCCGGCTCGCTGACGGGCGGGCGAACGACGTCGGGGGCAAGGGTCGGCGGGGCCATGCATTCAACGTAGCACGACGCCGCCGGATCCGCCGGCCCTGCCGCCGCGGCGCTCGGACAGCGCCGCGTGGGGAATCCGAAACGCGTCGTTTAACGTGAACTCGATCCCCACCGTCTCTCCCGTGGACGGTGGTCGCGGCGACGTTCTCGAACGCCACCGCCGCGCCCATCGAGGTGACGATCTGCGCGCCGACGATGTCGTCCGGCTGCATGGCGGCCCCCAATGTCCGACGACGGAAGCCGTCGACTCTCCGCGCGGACCGGCCCGCCGGTGGCATAATCGGCTGACTGCCAGGACTCGAACCCAGAGGAGGCGTCATGCCCGCATCCGATCGGCCGTCGTTCCGGTTCCGTCCCGCGCTCGTCGCGTGCGCCGCGCTTGCCGCCGTCCTGGCCGCCGCCGGCGCGCCCCCGGCCCTCGCGCAGGAGGGCCGCCCCGACCGCATCCGGCCCGTCACCGACGCCGAGCTCGAGGACCCGAGCCCCGACGAGTGGCTCATGTGGCGCCGGACCCTGAACGGCTGGGGCTACAGCCCCCTCGACCAGATCGACCGCGGCAACGTCGGCGACCTCCGCATGGTGTGGAGCCGCGCCATGGCCAGCGAGGGCCGGCAGCAGGGGACGCCGCTCGTCCGCGGCGGGGTGATGTTCATGCCCAACCCCCAGGACGTCATCCAGGCCATCGACGCGGTGACCGGCGACCTCGTCTGGGAGTACCGCCGCGACCGGCCCGACGACCTCGGCGACTACATGATCGGCAGCCTCATCGACACCAACCGCAACATAGCCATCCACGGCGAGCTGATTCTCGACACCACCATGGACGACCACATCGTCGCCCTCGACGCGGAGACCGGCGACGTGGTGTGGGACACGGAGATCCTCGACTACCGGGTGAACCCCGCCAACCAGACCTCGGGGCCGATCACCGCGGGGGGCAAGGCGTTCTCGGGCCGGAGCTGCGACCCCCGCGGGGGGCCCGAGACCTGCGTCATCACCGCCCACGACGCCGTCACCGGCGAGGAGCTGTGGCGGCGGCGGCTCATCCCGGGCCCCGGCGAGCCGGGGAACGAGACCTGGGGCGCGGTGCCGTTCGAGGAGCGCGTCCACGTCGGCTCGTGGATGGTGCCGAGCTACGACCCCGAGCTGAACCTCGTCTACGTCGGCACGTCGGTCACCTCGCCGGCCCCGAAGTTCATGCTGGGGGGCGCCGACCTGACCCACCTCTACCACAACTCGACGCTGGCGCTGGACGGCGACACCGGCGAGATCGTCTGGTACTACCAGCACATGAACGACCACTGGGACCTCGACCACCCCTTCGAGCGCCTGCTCGTCGA
>JAJEEA010000484.1 GCA_022821235.1 Vicinamibacteria bacterium | reverse complement strand
CGCTCGCGGATCGAGTCGATGGCGCGTTCCATGTCGCGGCGCCTGAGCGAGCGCGGATCGGCGAGGTCGGGCGGGTCGGCCTCCCCGGCCGGGACGTAGCGCGACGTGCCGATGCCGATCAGCCGCCACGGCGTGCCGTCGGCCTCCTTCGCGACCAGCCGGGCGCCGGCGCGCCAGATCGTGTCGGCGGACTGGGTCGGGTGGGCGAGGGTGGCGCTCCTGGTCAGGACGCGGAAGTCCGCGCGCTTGAGCTTGACCGCGATCGTGCGCGCGCCGATCCCCTCCGCCTTGAGCCGGCGCGAGACCTTCTCGGCGAGCGGCCAGAGGCGGGCCTCGAGATCGTCGAGGCGGGTGAGGTCCTCGGCGAAGGTGGTCTCGGCCGACAGGCTCTTGCGCCCCGAGCCGGCCGCGACGGGGCGGGGGTCGTGGCCCCGCGCGAGCCGGGCGAGCCGCCGCCCCGTCGCGCCGTAGCGCCGCGCGAGCGTCTCCTCCGCCATCCCCTGGAGGTCGCCCACGGTCGCGATTCCGTCGGCCGCCAGCCGGTCGCGCATCGCCTCGCCCACCCCCTGGATGACGGTGACCGGCCGGTCCGCGAGGAACCGCCGCGCGTCGCCCCTGCCGATGACGAAGAAGCCGCGCGGCTTGTCCATGCCGGACGCGATCTTGGCGAGGAACCGGTTGTAGCTCAGCCCGATCGAGACGGTTATGCCGATCTCCGCCTCGATCCGCCGCGCGAGGCGGGCCAGCGTCGCCGCCGGGGCCGCCCCGTGGAGCCGTTCGGTGCCGGAGAGGTCGATCGCCGCCTCGTCGATCGAGATCGGCTCGACCGCCGGGGTGACGTCGTTCAGCAGCGCCCGCACCTCGCGGCCGACGGCGGCGTATTTCTTCATGTCGGGGCGGATCACCGCGGCATCCGGGCAGGCGCGGAGCGCCCGGTACATCGGCATCGCGGACCGGATGCCGAAGGCGCGCGCGGTGTAGCACGCCGCCATGACCACGCCCCGCCGGCCGCCGCCGACCAGCACCGCCCGGTCCCGCAGCGCCGGGTCGTCGCGCTTCTCCACCGCGGCGTAGAAGGCATCGCAGTCGACATGGGCGATCGCCAGGCGGGCGAGCTCCCGGTGGCGCACGACCCGGCCGGAGCCGCAGGCCGCGCACGCGGTTCCCCCCTCCGCCGGGGCCGTAGCGAAGCAATCGCGGCAGAGCGCTTCCATCCCTGGAAACTGTAATGCGCCGGGACGGCGGTCAACCGCGCGGCGTATGGACGGGGTGCCGGCCGTTGCCTAGGATTCGGCGATGATCGACAAGCGGGTCGCAAGCGTCGCCGAGGCGGTGGCCGACATTACGGACGGCGCGACGGTGCTGATCGGCGGGTTCGGCGAGGCGGGCTCGCCCACCGAGCTGATCCACGCGCTGATCGACCGGGGCGCGCGCGGCCTCACCGTGGTGAACAACAACGCCGGCAACGGCCATATCGGGCTCGCCGCGCTGCTGGAGCAGCGCCGCGTCGCGCGGATGATCTGCACCTATCCGCGCTCGTCCCACTCGGAGGCGTTCGAGGAGCTCTACCGGGCGGGCGAGGTCGCGCTCGAGGTGGTGCCGCAGGGTACGCTCGCCGAGCGGCTGCGCGCGGCGGGCGCGGGTATCGGCGGGTTCTACACGCCCACCGCGGTCGGAACCCCGCTCGGCGAGGGCAAGGAGACGCGCACCATCGACGGCCGCGACTACGTCCTCGAATACCCGCTGCACGCCGATTTCGCGCTGATCAAGGCGGAACGCGCCGACCGCTGGGGCAACCTCACCTACCGGCTGGCGGCGCGCAATTTCGGGCCGCTGATGTGCATGGCGGCGGAGACCACGATCGTCCAGGCGCGCAGCCTCGCCGAGCTCGGCGGGATCGACCCGGAGGCGGTCGTCACCCCAGGCATCTTCGTCGACCGGGTGGTCGCCGTGCCCGAGCCGATGAGCGAGCGCGAGGCCATCCTGAGGGGAGACCGTTACCCGTGAAACAGGGGCTTACCCGCAACCAGGTCGCCTGGCGGATCGCCCGGGACATCCCCGATGGCGCCATCGTCAATCTCGGCATCGGCCAGCCGGTGCTGGTCGCCAATTTCCTGCCGGCCGGCCGCGAGATCGTGTTCCACAGCGAGAACGGGATCCTCGGCATGGGGCCCGAGCCGCCGGAGGACGCCCAGGACGAGGACCTGATCAACGCCGGCAAGCAGCCGATAACCCTGCTGCCCGGCGCGTCGATCTGCCATCACGCGGATTCGTTCGCAATGATCCGCGGCCGGCATCTCGACCTCTGCGTCCTCGGCGCGTTCCAGGTGGCGGCGAACGGCGACCTCGCCAACTGGTCGACCGGGGCGGAAGGCGCGATCCCCGGCGTCGGCGGGGCGATGGACCTCGCGGTCGGCGCCAGGGCGGTCTACGCGATGACCGACCACTGCACGCGGCGGGGCGAGCCCAAGATCGTCGCGCGCGCGACCTACCCGCTGACCGGGCGCGGCGCGGTCGACCGGATCTACACCGACCTCGCGGTGATCGACGTGACGCCGGCGGGGCTCGCGGTGCGCGAGATGGTGCGAGGCCTCGACTTCGCGGAGCTCCGGGCGCGCACCGGGGCGCCGATCGAGCCGGCGGACCGGCTCGGCGTGCTGGAGGCGCCCGAGCTGTGAGGGCGCGCGCCGCGATCCTCGCCGCCGCCGCGACGATCCTCCTGCTCGCGCAAGCGGCGGCGGCGACCGCGGCGACCGCCCCGGGGAGCCTCGCCGGCTGGTTCCTGGTCGCCGCGCCCGACATGCCCGACCCGCGCTTCGCCGGGACGGTGATCTACATGATCCGCCACGGCCCCGACGGCGCGATGGGGTTCGTGATCAACCGCGTGCTCGCCGAGGACTGGGCGGAGAACATCCTCGATCCGGACTCCGCGCCCGCCGAGCGCGCGGGGCGCAAGATCGCCGTCCATTACGGCGGGCCGGTCGGGGCGACGGAGGGCTTCATCCTCCATTCGGACGACTTTTCCAGCGGAAATTCGGTCAGGGTGACCGACCGGGTCTGGCTCTCCGCCGACCCCGACGTCCTGCGCGAGATGGCGCGCCGCGAGGGGCCGCCGCGCGGCCTGTTCATCCTCGGCTATTCCGGCTGGGCGCCGGGACAGCTCGAATCCGAGCTCGCGCGCGACGACTGGGCCGTCGCCCCCGGCGACACCGACCTCCTGTTCGACCCCGACCTCGCCAACAAGTGGCGCCGCGCCTGGGACAACCGGGGGGTGAGGCTGTAGGGCGGCCGATGGCCCCTTGGTGCCGCCGCCGATCCGCGCTAGGCTCGCACCCATGAACGCCGACGTCGAGAGCCTGGTGCTTGAGCAGCTGCGGGCGATCCGCGCCAAGGTCGACAAGATCGACGGCGATCTCGGGGACCTTCGCCAGCGGATGTCGTCGGTCGAGCGTCACATGGCGAACCTGCAAGGGGACGTGGCCAACATCCACGAGCGCCTCGACCGGCAGGGCGAGCGTCTGGATCGCATCGAACGGCGCCTCGATCTGAGCGAGGCCCCCGCCTGACCGGAAGCCGCGCCTGGGACAACCGGGGGGTGAGGCTGTAGGGGCGCGACCCGCCGCCCAATGTTTCACGTGAAACATAAGTCAGCATTGTTGACCTTTGTTTCACGTGAAACATTAACGCGAAACGGCATTTTTCGTGTCCCCCGGGGACGGAGAAGGCCGGCAGCCGCGCCGCCCGGAACCGGCCCGGAACGGCGCGCGGCGGCGGAAACCCGCGCGCCGCCAACAGCTTGCGAACCGGTCTTCGCACGACGGCTCCGCGCCGCGCGGAGTCATCATCGCATCACGACTCGGAGACATCGAGATGACTCGGGATGCCAGGCGGGACGCGATGACGCGGTGCGCTGTCCGCCGTTTCAAGCCGGCCGCCCACCCTCCCCCGGCCCCTCCCGCACGCGGGAGGGGAGAAGAAAGGCGGGAGTCGGCGAGCGAGCTCCCTCTCCCCCGCTGG
>JAJEEA010000369.1 GCA_022821235.1 Vicinamibacteria bacterium | reverse complement strand
CAACCTCGGCTCGCCGGTCTCGGGCTTTCCGATCACCTACGCGGTCGACGGCCGGCAGTACGTCGCGGTCAGCACCGGCTACGGCCGCTTCCTCGACCTGACCCCCGAGCTGCGCCCGAGCAGCGGCAACAACCTGTTCGTCTTTTCGCTGCCTTGATACCCATACACCTTCCGCAGAAGTCCATAAGCTCACGTGAAGTCGCCGTTTGGATCGCGCGGGCGCTGTCCCTCGACCCGGAGCAGGTGCGGCGGGTGCTGACCGGCGAGTGAGGCCGACTGCACGGCGGCCGCGGCGCCATGACGAGACGCAAGCTCCCCATCGGCATCCAGACCTTCCGCACGCTTCGGGAGCAGGGCTGCTACTACTGTCGACAAGACCGGCTACGCGAAGCGCCTGGCGGACGGGGGGCGGCCGCTATTTCCTCTCGCGGCCGCGGCGTTTCGGCAAGAGCCTGTTTCTCGACACGCCGAGGAGCCGTTCGAGGGCAGCGAACCTCTGTTCCGCGGCCTGGCCGTCCACGACGGGTGGGACTGGTCGGTCAGCCACGCCGTGATCCGCCTGAGCTTCGGGGCCGGCGACTTCACGCAGCCGGACTATCTGCAAGAAAGACCTCGCGGATCGACTGGCGGCCCACGAGGAACGCGCCGGCGTCCCGGTGCGGACGGCCAGCGCGCCGGCGCGCCTGCGGCGTCTGATCGCGTCGGCACCGAACCGGACGAGTTCCTGGCCGTGGTGGCGCGCCGCGTCCTGGAACGCGTCGAGTGGTAGCGGTGGGCAGCAAGCGGGCGACGCGTGTGGAAGACTGGCATAATGCACGGCAGGACGCTACGGGAGAGACGACGATGAATCAGTCACGAAGAGCATGGTGGGCGGCGCTCGCGGTGGTCGCGGGCGCCATGACGGCGATGCCGGTTTCGAGCTTGGCGCAGGCGGCGGAGGAGCCGTGGAGCGTGCCCCGCACCCCGGACGGCCGGCCGGACCTGCAGGGCGTCTGGGCCAACAACACCGCGACCCCGCTGGAGCGCCCCGAGGCGCTGGGCGACAAGGCGGTGCTGACCGACGAGGAGCTGGCGCGGCTCGAGGCCCGCTACGCGGAGATCTTCGCGAGCGGCGAGAGCGACGCGGCGTTCGCGGACAGCGTGTTCACCGCCGCCCTCGGCGACGACGACTCGTTCTCGTCGCGGGACGCTGCCACCGGCAACTACAACCAGTTCTGGCTCGTCGACCGCGACTTCGACAACCGCACGTCGCTCGTCGTCGACCCGCCCGACGGACGCCTGCCGCCGCTGACGCCCGAGGCGCAGCGGCACGTCGACGCGCGGGCCGCCCACCTCGCCGACAACCCCGCGTCGTCGTGGACCGACCGCCGGCTGCAGGAGCGGTGCATCACCTTCGGCATGCCGAACCTGTTCGCGGGCTACAACACCTACTACCAGATCGTCCAGACCCCGGACCACGTGGTGTTCGTGCACGAGATGATCCACGACGCCCGCATCGTCCCCATCGACGCCGGCCCGCACGTCGACGACGCCATCCGCCAGTGGCACGGCGACTCGCGCGGCCACTGGGACGGCGACACCCTGGTCGTCGAGACCCGGAACTTCTCGGCCCAGAGCGATTCGCCTGCCGCGCTGTACGAGCGCATCCGCGGGTCGGCCGAGCGGTTGCGCCTGGTCGAACGCTTCACGCGGGTCGGCCCCGACACCATCGAGCACGAGTTCACGGTCGACGATCCGGGCACCTACTCGGGCCCGTGGACGGCGATGATTCCGTTGACGCGGAAGGACGAGGCCATCTACGAGTACGCCTGCCACGAGGGCAACATCGGCATGGAGGGCATCCTCGCCGGCCACCGGGTGGAAGAGCAGGCGGGCGCCGAGTCCCGATAGCCTTGGGCGCCCACCCGGCGACGGCCGCCCTGCGTTCCGCCGGCGACGCTTCAAGGGCGAGTTGAAGGGTTGCGACCGGCGACGCTTCGCGGGCGGACCGAAGGGCCCAGGGAGTGCCCAGCCCTGGCGGCCGGCCCTGCGTTCCGGCAGGCGATGCCGGGTGCCGCCGGCGGACTCCTGGTCGGGCATCGGCTCCCAGTGACACCTTGTTGCCAAGAGAGATGGCGGTTATCATGAAAATTGCCATCTATCTTGGCGCATGACCTGGATCCCACGGCAACTCGACATCGAGCCCCTCCTGGCTCGCCGCTCGGTGTTCCTGTTCGGCCCCCGCCAGACCGGGAAGAGCACGTACGTCCGGCGGCAGCTCGGCCGAACGGTCACGCAGACCTTCTCCCTCCTCGATCAGGGACTCCTCACGTCGGTCCTGGCTGATCCGACGCGCATTCGGCAGGAGGTCGAGGCGCGCGACCTGCGCGACACGGTCGTCTGCATCGACGAGATCCAGAAGTGCCCGCCGCTGATGGACGAGGTGCACCTGATGATCGAGGAGCGCGGCATCCGCTTCCTCCTCACCGGATCGAGCTCGCGGGCGCTCACGCGCGCCGGCGTCAACATGCTCGGCGGGCGGGGGAGCGACCGCGTCATGCACCCGTTCACCTGGTTCGAGCTCGCGGACCGGTTCTCGCTCGACCGGGCCCTCAACCACGGGCTCCTGCCCCCGCACCATCTCTCCGACGACCCCGACGAGGGGCTCGCGTCGTACGTCGACCGGTATCTGACCGAGGAGATCGCCGCCGAGGGGCTCGCGCGCAACCTGCCCGGGTTCGCCCGCTTTCTGCAGACGGCGGCGGTCACCAACGCCCGGATGCTCAACTACTCGAGCGTCGCCCGAGACGCCCAGGTGCCGCGGCAGACCGTGGTGCAGTGGTACGAGGTGCTGCGCGACACGCTCGTGGCGTTCGAGCTGCCGGCCTGGTCGCGCACGGTCCGGCGCAAGGCCATCGAGACGGCCAAGTTCTATTTCTTCGACACCGGCGTCGTGCGGGCCCTGCGGCGGCTGCCGCCGGTCAGCGAGGCGTCCGCCGACTTCGGCGAGCTCTTCGAGCACTACGTGTTCCTGGAGCTCCGCGCGTGGATCGACTACCGCCGGCCGCGCACCCCGCTAGCGTACTGGCGCTCGCGGGCCGGCCACGAGGTCGACTTCGTCCTGGACGAGCGCGTCGCGATAGAGGCGAAGGCGACGCGCCGCGTTCAGGTCAAGCACCTGCGCGGGCTGCAGGCCCTCGCCGAGGAGGGACTCGTCGAACGCTCGATCGTCGTCTGCCGCGAAGACCGCCCGCGCCGGGAGCGCGGCATCGAGATCTGGCCGCTCGAGTTCTTCCTCGGGGTGCTGTGGCAGGAGGGGCTGTGATTCGGCTGAGCGGTACGTCGAGCCGAACGGATGCCGCGGCCGTCGTTCACGCGCGTCCGCGAGATTGGACGTGACGCCGTGTTGCGAAAGCCCTTAGAATCGTGTTCGCCGATTCGGACGTCCCGGTCGAGGGTACGGCGGCTCGCCGGCGGGCGCTGCCGCCGGCAATGGCACCACACGAAAGTCAGAGGAGCGCGACATGGCACAGGAACAGGCCCGGGAACAGAACGTCGACCCGCGGAAGATCGACCCGCGCGTCTTCGACCTCTACGACGAGTACTGCCACGGCCGCATCACCCGGCGCGAGTTCCTCAACCGCGCCGCGGCGATGACCATCGGCGGCGTCTCGGCCCTGTGGATGGCCCAGGCCCTGCTGCCGCGCTACGCCGAGGCCCAGACCATCTCGTTCACCGACCCGCGGATGAGGGGGACCTACGTCGAGTACCCGTCTCCCGGCGGCACCTCGGGCGAGATGCGGGGCTACCTCGTGCAGCCGGCCGGCGACGGGCCGTTTCCGGCGGTGCTGATCATCCACGAGAACCGCGGCCTGAACCCGCACATCGAGGACGTCGCCCGCCGCGCCGGCGTGGCCGGGTTCCTCGCCCTCGCGCCGGACGGCCTGTCGCCGGTGGGCGGCTACCCCGGCAACGACGACGACGGCCGCGTCCTGCAGCGCGGCCTCGACCCCGACCAGCTCGACCAGGACATGATCAACAGCGCGCGCTTCCTCAAGGGGCACGCCCTGTCGAACGGCCGCCTCGGGTCGACCGGGTTCTGCTGGGGCGGGGGCATGACCAACCGCCTCGCGGTCGAGCTGGGCGCCGACCTCCAGGCCGGCGTGCCCTTCTACGGCGCCTCCGCCCCGACCGAGGGGGTGCCGAACATCGAGGCCGCGATGATGATCATCTACGCGAGCACCGACCCGCGCATCAACGCGATGTGGCCCGAGTACGAGGCGGCGCTGCAGGCGAACAACGTCGAGCACGAGATGCACATGTTCGAGGGCACCCTGCACGGCTTCCACAACAACTCGACCCCGCGCTACAACGAGGCGGCGGCCGCCCAGGCGTGGAACCTGACGGTGGGCTTCTTCCGCCGGCACCTGACCGCGTAGGTCCCTCCCGCGCAGGACGTCACCGGCCGGTTCCCGCCGCCGGCCGGGGACGTCCGGCGCGGGACCGCCGGCCGGGGACGCCGACCGCCGGCCGGTCGACCGGCTGACGCGGGTTGAGACCTTGATGGACGGCGGCCGGGGGACGTTCGGCGCCGACCGCCGGCCGGGAACGCCCGGCACCGACCACCCGAGCCCGGCCTCGGTCCCCGGGCGCGGAAGACGGCCGGTTGCCGATCCGCTCGAAGAACAGTGTCAGGAACGAGTCTCAGTCCGCGGGTGCGGAAGACGGCCGGCTCGCGATGCGCTCGAAGAACAGCGTCCGGAGCTCCCGCATCTCGCTCTGCAGACCGTCGATGCGCTGGTTGGTGTCGTCGATACGCTTGTTGGCGTCGTCGATACGCCGGTTGACGTTCTCGAAACCGTCGTCCATCCGGCGGTCGATGCTCTCGAAACCGTCGTCCATCCGGCGGTTGATGCTCTCGAAACCGTCGTTCATCCGGCGGTTGATGCCCTCGAAACCGTCGTCGAACCGCCGGTTGACGTCGTCGAACCGCCGGTTGACGTTCTCGAAGCCCTCCGCGAGACGGGCGTTGGTCGAGCACGTTCCGACGGAGAGGGTGACGACTATCGCCCCGATGCCGAGCAGCATCGGTGCCTGATCTCTGCTGACCATCGATCCGTCCCCTGACGGGCGAGCCGCCCTGCCGTCCCGATTATCGTCCAGGCCGCCGTTCCGGCACAACGCCTTCAGGCGGCCGTTCATCTCGTAATGCAAGTCTCGATCCGCCGGTCCGGCGGACCCGCCGCACGGGCCGCTGCGACACCGGCCGGATCGGCGTCGCCCCCATCCCGCGCCGGCGGTCATCCGCGCGTCCGCGCCGTCGCCGCGGCGAGGTAGGCGGTGGGCACGACGATCATGTTGAGGACCGTCGACGAGACGAGCCCGCACACGATGACGAGGGCGAGGGGGGCCTGGATCTCGCTGCCGGGCTGGCCCGCCGCCAGGGCCACCGGCAGGAGGGCGAGGCCGGTCGAGAGGGCGGTCATGAGGACCGGGACGACGCGGTCCACCGCCCCCCGCACCACCGCCGCCCGGACGTCGCTGCCCCTCAGGTCCTGCAGCCGGCGGATGCGGGTGACCACCATGATGCTGTTGCGGGTGGCGATGCCGAAGAGCGCGATGAAGCCGATGAGGGCGGCGATCGACAGGGTGCCGTCCCCGAGCGCGACGCCGACCACCCCGCCGATGAGGGCGAGAGGCAGGTTGATCATCACGATGGCGGCGTCGCGGGGCGAGCGGAGGGCGCTGACGAGCAGCAGGAAGATGCCGACCACCGCGGCCAGCCCGAGCCAGAGGAGGGCGCGTGCCGCCGTGGCCTGGGCGTCGAACTGCCCGTCGAGCTCCACCCGGTAGCCCTCGGGCAACGCCACCGCGGCCTCCACCCGTTCCCGGATGTCGGCGACGGTGCTGCCGAGGTCGCGCCCCGCGACGTTGCAGGTCACCACCAGCCGCCGCTGCACGTTCTCGCGGCCGATGAAGTTGGGGCCGCGGTCCTCGACGATGCCGGCGAGGCTGCCGAGGGGGACGCGGGGGCCCGCCGGGGTGTCGATGCGCGTGTCCCACAGCGCGTCGAGGTCGGCCATGTCGGCCCGGGGGTAGCGCACCACCAGGGGCACCGCGACCCGGCCGTCGAAGATCTGCCCGACCTCGCGCCCGTGCAGCGCCGTCTCCAGGGTCAGCGCCGCCTCGCCGGCCGGCAGCCCGTGGCGGGCGAGGGCGGCGCGGTCGAAGCCCACCCGCACGGTGGGGATGTCGGACTGCGGCTCGAGGGCGAGGTCGACGACGCCGGGAATGCCCTGCATCGCCGCGAGCGCCTGGTCGCCCAGGGTGCGCAGCACCGCGAGGTCGTCGCCGAATATCTTGACGGCCACGTTGGCCCGCGAGCCCGACAGCATGTGGTCGATGCGGTGCGAGATGGGCTGGCCGATGGTGATGTTGGTGCCCGGCACCAGCGACAGCCGCTCGCGGATCTCCTCGAGCACGACCTCGCGCGGCCGCCCCTCCTCTTCGAGCTGCACGTCGATCTCGGCCGACTCGACCCCCTGCACGTGCTCGTCGAGCTCGGCCCGCCCCGTCCGCCGGCCGGTGCCGGCGACCTCGGGCACCTGGAGGAGGAGCCGCTCGATGGCGCTGCCGAGGGCGCTCGACTCGGCGAGGCTCGTCCCCGGCAGGGTCACGGCGCTGATGACCAGGGCGCCCTCGTTGAACGCGGGCAGGAACGCCCGCCCCAGGAACGGGGTCGAGGCGGCCGCCGCCACCGACAGCGCGCCGGCCGCGACGAGCACCGTGCGCGGGTGGCGCAGGGTGTGGGGCAGCAGCCGCGAGTAGCGGCGCCGCACCGCGGCGGCGAGGGCCGGCTCGCGGCCGTCCGTCACGCTGCGGCTGCCGGGCAGCAGGTAGTAGCAGAGCACCGGCGTCAGGGTCAGGGCCACGAGCAGCGACGCGGCCAGCGCGATGAGATAGACGAGCCCCAGCGGCTCGAGCAGGCGGCCCTCGACGCCGGAGAGGAAGAAGATCGGCAGCATCACCAGCCCGACGATCAGGGTCGCGAACACGATGGACGTGCGAATCTCGCTGCTCGCCTCGAACACGACCCGGATCAGCGGGCGCCGCCGCGCGGCGGGGCGGCGGGCGTTCTCGCGCAGGCGCCGGCCGACGTTCTCGACGTCGATGATGGCGTCGTCGACGAGGGCCCCGACCGCGATGGCCATGCCCCCGAGTGTCATGCTGTTGATGGACAGCCCCAGGGCGCGGAGCCCGACGACGGCGGCGAGCAGCGACAGGGGGATGGCGAGCAGGGTGATGGCGCCGGCCCGCAGGCTCGCGAGGAAGAGCAGGGTCACCGCGACCACGAGCAGGGTGCCGTCGCGCAGCGCGCGGGTCAGGTTGCCCACCGCGAGCTCGATGAAGTCGGCCTGCCGGAACAGCCGCGTGTCGAGCTCCATGCCGGCCGGCAGGTCGGCCTGGATGGCGTCGAGCACGCCGTCGAGCTCGCGCGTCAGCCCCACCGTGTTGACGTCGGGCTGCCGCTGGATGCCGAGGATGACGGCGGGATCGCCGTTGCGTGAGCCGTCCCCGCGCCGGAGGGCGGCCCCGATGCCGACCGCGGCCACGTCCGCGACGCGGATGGGACGCGTGCCCCGCGCCCCGATGACGGTGGCGGCGATGGCGTCGACGTCGGCGAGGCGGCCCACGCCCTGGATCAGGTACTCCTGGCCCCCCGCCTGACGGAACCCCGCCGACGTGTTGCGGTTGGCGCGCCGCAGCGCGTCCTCGACCACGGTCAGCGACAGCCCGTAGTTGGACAGCCGCGCGGGATCGACCCTCACCTCGAACTGCCGGCGCTCGCCGCCGATCACCGTCACCTGGGCGACGCCGGGGGTGGCGAGGAGCCGCCGGCGCACGACGACGTCGGCGGTGGTGCGCAGCTCGATGGGCGAGTGCGCCGGGGAGTCCAGCGCCACGAACATGATCTCGCCCATGATCGAGGAGAGCGGCGCGAGCACCGGCGGCGCGATGGCGTCGGGCAGCGAGGGCAGCACCGACGACAGCTTCTCGCTGACGGTCTGGCGGGCCCGGTAGATGTCCTCCCCCCAGTCGAAGTCGACCCACACCACCGCCAGCCCCACCGCGGTGGCCGAGCGCACCCGGCGCACCCCCGACGCCCCGTTCATCACCGCCTCGATGGGCAGGGTGACCAGCGCCTCCATGTCGGTCGGGGCCATGCCCTGCCCCTCGACGAGCACCGTCACCGTCGGCGCGGTCAGGTCGGGCAGCACGTCGACCGGCATCTGCCGCAGAACGACGCCGCCCCACACCAGGAAGATGGCGGCGCCCGCGACCACCGCGAGGCGGTTGCGCAACGACCAGCGAATCAGCCCGTCCAGCATCGGTCCGCGTGTCCCTGGGCCGGCGCCACTCCGGTTCGCCGACCCCGATCCGATTCGGAGATCCAGCCGAGCATCGGTGCGGGCATCGCCGGGCCGGCGCCCGGTTCCGCGCGGCGGCCGGAGCCCGGTCCGGCAGCCCGGTCCGGCATCAGTGCGTATGGCCGTGGGCCGGCACCTGCGGCGACAGCGCCGCGAGCCGGATCAGCGGCGCCCCCACCGTGACCACCCGGTCGCCCGCCGCCACGTCCCCCATCACCTGGACGTCGCCGCCCTCGCGGTGGCCGAGCCTGACCGGGCGCCGCTCGAAGCTCTCGCCGCCGACCTGCACGAAGACCACCGGCTGGCCGGCGTCGTCGACGATGGCGCTCTCGGGCACGGTGACCGCGTCGGTCCTCGACGCGCCGAACACCCGCAGGGTGACGGCCTGCCCGATGGCGAGCCGGCGGTCGGGGTCGGGCAGCTCGTAGATGATGGGGACGGTGCGGGTGTCCTCGTCGACCACCCGCCCCACCGTCACCAGCCGCTCGAGGAGCAGCGGCGCGCCGGCCCCCGGCACCTCGAGCTCGGCCCCGGCGAGGTCGTCGAGGCGCGACAGGGCCGCCTCGGGCAGCGCCCCGACGACGTGGACGCGGTCGACGGCGATCAGCTTGAACAGCCGCGCGCCCTCGTCGACGCTCGCCCCGGGGGTGGCCGCCGACTCCGCCACCACCCCCCGCATCGGCGCCCGCAGCACGAAGCGCGTGTCTTCCGTGCCCTCGCCCTCGCCCCGCCGCGTCGAGTCGAGCTGGGCGAGGTGGGCCTCGGCCGCGGTCAGCCGGGCGTCGGCCGTCTGCGACGCCAGCCGCGCCTCGAGGCGGCGGCGCGCGGGGAGGGCCCCCACCTCGACCAGCCGCTCGACCCGCGCGTGCTCGGCCCGGGCCAGCTCGAGGGCGTCGCGGGCCTCGGCCACCGCCAGCTCGAGGGCGGGGCGGTCGTCGGCGTGCTCGCTGCGCGGGACGACCTGGGCCAGGGTGTCGCCGCGGCCCACGACGGACCCGACGGGCCGGGGCGGCAGGTCGGCGGCGAGGCGGCCCGCCACCGGGGTCGTCACCTCGGCCTCGCCGCCGGTGCGCGGCCGAATCTCGGCCGGGACGTCGAGGCTGTCGGCCATCGGTCGGCGGCGGGCCGCCGCCGTCGCGAAGTCGAGCGACCACTGCTGCTCCTTGAGGAAGGGGACGGTGCCGTCCTCCTCCTCGGCCCCGGGCGGCAGCCCCGCCGCCTCGGCCGCCGTCAGCACCCTGACCTCGCCGAGGTCGTGGCGGTCCTGCACCGCCGCCGCGTCGAGCAGCAGCTCGAGCCGGGCGCGGCCGGCGGCGGACGGGGTGACGTCGACCCCGAAGATGCCGGGGCTGCCGGGCGCGTCGACCTCGAACTCCTCGACCCGCGCGCCGCTGAGGCGCACCGTGGCCCGTCCCTCGCGCAGGGGCTCGAAGGTGGCGAGGTCGGTGAAGTGGATGGCGAACCGGCTCGTGGCCCCCGCGACCAGGGGCGGGAACTCGACGAACAGCTCGCTGCGGTCGGTCCATCGGCTCACCACGACGGGCGCCGGCTCCTCCGCCGCCGCCACCTCCGTAGGCGGCGCGGACCCGCACGCCGAGAGCAGCGCCGCCGCCGACAGCCACCCCGCCGCGTGCCTGGTGTTCCTCATGGCGTCATCTCCCGCCCGACGCGACCGGTGAACCTGCTGGTGCGAACGCCGCCACGGCGATCGAGCTCGACCTCGGCCCGACGCGCCGCCGACAGCTCACGGCGTCGTCTCCCGACCCGACGCACGGTCGGGCTTCCAGACGCGGGGTCGGGCCCGCTCCCTGCGACTGAACGCCTCACCGGGCTCGACGGCCCGAGGCGCCGGCGGCGGCTCACGGCGTCATCTCCCGACCCGACGCACGGTCGAGCTCGACGGCGGCCCGGCGCGCCGCCGCCGAGAGCTCGAGCGACCGCAGCTCCGCGCTCAGGTTGACCCGGTGGGCGTCGAGCAGCTCGAGGATGCCGAACTCGCCCTCCTCGTAGCCCGCGGTCGCGATGGCCACGAGCTCGGCCGCCCGCGACACCGAGTCGTCCCGGTAGCGGTCGGCCAGCTCTCGCGCGCCCACCGCGGCCGCCGACGCGGCGTGCACCTCGGCCGCGATGCGGGCGGCGAGGCCGCGGCGCTCGGCCTCGACCCGCGCGCCG